>JADJXY010000001.1:300000-457500 GCA_016720065.1 Betaproteobacteria bacterium
TTGCGCCCCGACAGGGCTGAGTACCCGTTCGTCCGCGCGGCATGGAGCCAAAGCTCATTCCCCTGCGTGCCGACACCCTGCGCATCCTGCGCACCATGGGCGAGCATCGGCCCATCCTGATGTTGCGCGGCGATGACGACGGCTACGGAACGCGCTGGTTGCTCGACGGCGAGCAGATTCAGCCCGTGATCGCCAAGTACCTCATGGCAGGAGGGTTCGTGTGCGACCGCGGCTCCACCGAATTCGGGGCCCGCTGCCTGGGGCTGACCGAAGCCGGGCGCAGTTTTCGCGCCCGGGGGGAGCGCTGGTGGTCCGGGCTGGGGTTTTTCGAGCGGCTGGCGGTGACTTTGTTTGGCTGAGCGCCAAGAGTGTTGCAGCCTGGCGTTTTGCTGAACCCTGGGGTGCCGCCTGGAGGGCGTGCACCCCTACAGAAAGCGTGTGGCGAGAACGCTCCCCCACACGACGGCCAGATTGATCAGGGAGAGCAGGACCGCCGCGCTGCCGATATCCTTGGCGCGCTTGGACAGAAGATGGTGTTCCAGACCGACCCGGTCCACCGTGGCTTCGACGGCGGAGTTGAGCAGTTCGACGATTAGGACGAGCAGCAGGCTGGCAATGAGCAAGCCCCGCTCCAGGGCGCTCACGGGGAGGGCGATGGCGATCACCGCCAGGGGAATACCCAGCCAGACCTCCTGCCTGAAGGCGGCTTCGCCCCGATAGGCAGCAGCCAGGCCCGCAAGGGAATGGCCCAGGGCGGCCACCACCCGGTCCATCCCGGTGCGGCCCTTGCCGGGGGCCACAGCCCCGGAATTCAGCGTCGTGGAACGCTTGCCGTCACTATCGCTCAAGAGCACTTCCTTTTTTTATGGCTGCGGACACAGGGCCCGGGATGCGGGACTCGCAAGTCCACCCGGCGTCTCCCACGAGACACCAGCGCAGACTGGCGGCGAAGCCACCGCCCTCCAGATTCTCGATTTCCAGACGCGCCCCGTGCAGTTCCGCGATACGGTGCACGATCGCCAACCCCAGGCCGCTCCCTTCAGCACTGACGTCGCGGCCCCGGTAAAAGCGTTCGACCAGACGGGACAGTTCTTCCGGCGGCACGCCTGGACCATCGTCGCGCACTTCCAGCAGCGGCTGGCCGAAATCGGCCCCGGCCCGAACCGTGACGCGGCTCCCCCGGGGGGCGTAGGTCAAGGCATTGTGCACCAGATTGCGCAGGGCCGCTTCCAGCAGATCCCGGTCGCCGGGAACCGTCGGTACCGAGTCGGCAGTGACCTGTTCCAGGGCGATGCCGCGCTCCCGCGCAATGCGCTCAGCATCTTCCACCGCATTGCGTGCCAGATCGGCCAGATCGACGGGTCGCGGATCACCCAGTTTCTCCAGGGGATCCAGGCGGGCCAGGCGCAAAAGCTGCTCGACCAGACGGGTGGCGCGATCCGCCCCCGCGATCACCTTGGTCACCGCAGTCTTGCATTGCTGCGGGTCGCCAGTGGCCAGGGCTACCTGGGCGTGAATCTTGAGCGCCGCCAGAGGCGTGCGCAGTTCATGGGCGGCGTCGGCGGTGAAACGGCGCTCGTTGTCCAGAGCCTTGGCCAGCCTGTCCAGGAGCCGATTGAGGGCGACGACCAGAGGTCCGGTTTCCCGCAAGGTGGTCGCCGGAACCAAGGGAGACAGGTTGCCGGGGAACGGGCTGCCACGTCCCCCGCCAGTTCGTCCAGGGGTCGCAGGCCGCGCCGCACGGAGAAATAGATGAGCGCTATGAGCAAGGGCAGCAGGAAGGCCAGCGGCAGAACCGTCTTGGTGGCGATCTCCAGCGCCTCCTTGTCGCGTTGCCGGATCGACTGCGCGATGAGTGCCCGGTGCCCGCGGTCGCCGGTTTCCAGAACGACGGTGCGCCACAATTGCCCGCCCTGCTCTACATTGCTGAAGCCGAGCGCGCGACCGACGGGACCGGTTGGCGCCAGATCGGAGCGTGCCAGAACGAGGCCGTCCCCCCGGGTCAGCACGAACTCCAGGGCAAGCTTGTTGTGACGGGGCTTCATCCCCCGTACCGTGGCCAGGGCTGCGGCAAATTCCGCGAGACGGGGTGATTCGTCACGGGCCTGGATGAGTACGAGGCGGCCTACCTTGACCAGCTCGCCATCCATCATTTCCTGAACTTCATGGCGCGCCTGGCGATAGGTCAGGAGGGCGGCCAGCACGTAGATCACCCCGGTGGCAAGGGAAACCATGACCAGGAGGCGGCGACGCAGGGAAGCCGGCTGCTCCCCCAACAGGGGGGCGGCGGCAAAGCGGTTCATGAGGCACCCTCTTCACCTTCGCCCAGACGATAGCCGAGGCCGCGCAGGGTGCGGATGAAGCCGGTGCCGAGCTTCTTGCGCAGGTGGTGGATGTAGACCTCGACCGTATTGCTTTCCACCTCGCCTCCCCAGGCGTAGAGGCTTTCCTCCAATTGGCTGCGGGTGCGCAACTGGTTGCGGTGACGGAGAAGATCGTGCAGTACGGCGTATTCGCGGGCCGAGAGAGCGACTTCCTCCTCCTCGCGTCACGCGCTTGCTGGCGGGGTCAGGCTTACTTCGCCGTGGGTCAACAGCGGCAGGGCGGTGCCGCCGGCCCGCCGCGTGAGTGCCCGCAGGCGGGCCTGAAGCTCCCCCAGGTCGAAGGGTTTGGTCAGGTAGTCGTCGGCGCCGGCGTCCAGACCGGCAATCTTGTCCGCTGCCGTATCCCGGGCAGTGAGCACCAGAACGGGCGTATTGCCGCCCCTCGCCCGCAGTTCCGCGAGGACGGCGAGCCCGCCCTTCTTGGGCAGGCCGAGATCGAGGACACAGAGGTCGTAGGCGTGATCGAGGAGCGCCAGGCGGGCGGACTCGCCGTCCCGCACCCAGTCGACGGCGTAGTCGGCCAACAACAGGCCGGCCTGAATGCCGTCGCCCAGGAGTTCATCATCTTCGACCAGCAGAACGCGCAACTATTTTCCTTCCTTGGCCAGTTTGGCCAGCAGGGCCTCGACCTCACCGCGCCGGCCGCTGTCGGCCAGTTCGCGGCCGGGGCGCGGCGGCGCCTTGAGGGCCGCCTCAAGATAGGGCCGGGCCTCGCCGGGACGGGAGCGGTCCAGGAGATACTCGCCGTAAAAATAATTGGGGTCAATGCCGGACGGGTTGATGGCGAGGGACTTGCGGAACAATTCCTCGGCCCGTGCCTTGTCGCCGAAACCGATGGGCCAGCCCGGCACCTTGGCGTAGAGCGTGGCCAGACTGGTATAGGCCGATCCGGCCAGCGCCTTTTCGTCGAGCTTCAGGGCATCCTCGAAGCGCGTCCGGGCTTCCTTGGCCAGTCCCAGTGCCCCCAGGCCGCCCTTGGCACCTGCCTGGCTGGACAGGGCGATCCCCTCCCAGATGAGGATTTCCGCCGTGCCCGGATGGGCCTCGGCCAGCTTGCGGGCCTGCTGCACCAGGCTCTGGTAGGCCTCCTCCTGCTGCTTCTCGGGGGTCTTGTACTTGATTTCCGCCCAGCGGTCCTGAAGGGGGCGAATGAGTTCCTCCGGAGAGGCGGCACCGGCGGTCGCGCTGGCGAAGAAGGCGAGAACGGCGAGAAAACGGAAGAATTTCATCGGAAACTCCAATCAAAGTGAAAGACGCGCAGCGTCTCGTTCATCTCCCTCCTCCCGCGCGGCGGGAGAGGGGCTGGGGGAGAGGGGGGCCAGGGCGTGCCGCTTGATCACCGCCAGCTTGCCGGCCAGACCGCGGTCGATGAGGGCCGGCGCGACGCCGTTGAGCCAGGCGAAGAAACGTTCGGGAAACCCCAGGTGATGCTCGCCGCCTCCCCGTTCCAGGGCGGCGACGACCTGGCGGGCTACGGCCTCCACGGAATCGCTGGGGTTGCCCAGATCCCGGTTGAGGGCGACCACCGCCGCGCTGTTGAGCGCCGTGTCGATGGCCCGGGGGGCGATGTGGACCACGGCCACCGAGGTGTCGGCCAACTCGCGCCGCAGGGCCTGGGAGAAACCGCGCAGGCCGGCCTTGGCGGCGGAGTAGGCGGCAAACCCGGCGAAGGGCAGGCTGCCGAAGGTGGAGCCGATATTGACGATGGCCGCCTGGGGCCGGGCCTTGAGCCAGGGCAGCAGGGCGTGGGTCAGGCGCAGGGGCGCCGTGAGGTTGGTGGCCAGCAGGGTGTCGATTTCGCCCCATTCGTGCCGCTCGTAGAGGCCGAAGCCCCCGACACCTGCGTTGTTGATGAGCACGTTGGCGCGGAATTCCCGGGCGGCTCCGGCAGCGGCGGCAACGCCTTCGGGCTGGGTCAGGTCGGCCCGCACGGTGGAATGGGTAATGCCCTGAGCCCGGGGCAGGCTGCGGCCGATTTCGGCCAGGCGTTCCGGGTCGCGGCCCGCCAGCAGCAGCGCGGCGCCGGAGGCTGCCAGTTGCTGGGCCAGGGCGCCCCCCAGGCCGCCACTGGCGCCGGTGAGCAGAATGCGTGCGCTGGCGAGGTTCATGATGCCCCCTCGGCGAACACTGCGCCGTAGGCCGGCAGGGCGCGGAAGATATCCCCGTAGAGGCGGAAGAACACCCGGGCGGCACGCAGCACTTCGGCCTGGTCGCCGGGTTCCATGGCATCGACCAGAAGGGCCAGGTGGCGCGTGTGCTCCTGATCCAGGGTGCCGTGGGAGCGCAGATAGGTGAAGGCGCCGTCCGGCAGTCCCAGGGAGGCCTGGATGAGGTCGGCCGCGTTCAGGGCGAGGGCCACGCTGGTGCCTTCCAGCACGTAGACCATGCCGAAAAAACCGGCCGGATTGCCGCGGTTCACCAGATCGTAGGCGTAGGCCACCATCAGTTCGGCGGGCAGGTCCGGGGCGCTGGCCCGCACGGCAGCAGGGTCGCCGCCCGCGGCGCCGATGTCGTTGAGGATCCATTCCTCGTGGCCGATTTCCTCCTCGATGTATTCGGCCACCGCCTTGCGCAACCAGGCCAGACGTTCGGGCAGACGCCCCCCCAGGAGCATGAGGAGAGGCGTGGTGTGACGGACATGGTGATAGGCCTGGGCAAGGAAGGCGAGGTAACTGGCCTTGCGCACCCGCCCTTGCAGGCAGTCGTGGATGATGGGCGCGGCGAGCAGTTGCCGGCGCTCGGTGGCCGTCATCTCGGTGAGGGTTTCATAAAAGGACATCGGCGGTTTCCTTGCGCAGGGTTTGCGGAATCGATTCGTAGAGCGCCGCCAGCGCGGCGGCATGGGTTTCCTGAACGGCGCCGCGACGGGGGCGACCGTTGCCGGTGGCCATGCCGTTGGCGAAAGTGAGGGGGGCGCTGCTCACCCAGCCTCCCACCCGGGCGTAATCGGGGAGTCCGGCGTTGGCGGCGGCCACCGCTGCGGCGAGATCGTCCGCCGTGGCGCCGGGGGCCGGCACCAGCACGGCCCATAACCAGGGCCGGGCGTCGCCTCCGACGACGGCCTGCTGCACCGCGGCTTGGGCAAGGAGCGCCGCCTCGATCCATTCCGGCGAGACGTTGCGCCCCCAGGAGGTGACGAGCAGGTTACCCCGCCGGCCGGCCAGGGCGAGGTGGCCGGTACCGCCGAGACCGCCGAGGTCGCCGGTGGCATGGGGGCGGAATCCGGCAGGGTCGGCGGGGGCCGGCTCGCTCCCCAGATAGCCGAGGAAGGCCCGGGTGGCGACAATGACCTCGTCTTCGACGACGGAGACGCGCGCGTGGTCGAGGGGGCGGCCGCAGTCGTCGCCGTCGTCGCCGGGGCGGTTGAGGCTGACCACGGAACCGCACTCGGTCAGCCCATAACCCTGATAAGCGGGGATGCCCAGGTGTCGGGCCCGGGCGAGAATGCTGCCGTCTACCCGGGCACCGCCGACGGCAACGAAGCGCAGACTCTCCGGTGCCGGGCTGCCCGCCCTGGCCCGCAGCAGGGTCCAGGCCTTGAGCAATTCCGGCACCAGAATGAGCGAAGCCGGCTGCCGCTGTGCGATCTGCTCCTCCAGTGCGAGGGGATCGAAGCCGGCCATGCCGCGCCAGCCCAGGGCCGCGAGCCCGGGAAGATGGACCTCCGCCCCCGCGAGCAAGGCGGCGTGCAGACCGGCGACATTCTCGAGCAGGAGCGAAAGAGGCAGCACGGCCAGGTGGCACGCGAGGGGCATGTCCGCCAGGCGGGCCGCCACCGCCGCCGCTGTATCGGCCAGGCCGGCAGCGGCCAGGCACACGCCGCGCGGGGCGCCCGTGCTGCCCGAGGTGAAGGACAGCTTGGCGGTCCCCGCAGGCAGCAGCGCAGCACCCTCCAGGGGCACACGCTGCATGCGGATCAGTCCCAGATCGCGGCCGGTGATGGCAAAGCCGCGATCCAGGGCGCCGATGCGTTCCGGTTGGTCGGTGAGGATGCAGTCTGCCCCCGTGGCATCCAGGACGTGGGCCAGTTGCGTGCCCTGAAAGAAGGTGGGCAAAGGCACATGGGGAACTTCGGCCGCCAGGGCGGCAAGCTCGGCCAGCGCCCAGGCGGGGCCGTTGTCCGCCAGGACCGCCAGGGCGCGGCACCCGGCCAGCCCGGCCGCCAGATCGTCGATAGCGGCCAAGGTATCGCCCGCCCTCCAGGTGCTTTGCTCACCCACCAGGACCGGCGCCTCCTTGGGACGCGCTGCCAGGGCAGCGCGCAGCGGTTTCCAGGCCGGGTTCAACCTAGAAACCTCAGTTGGACGAGCCCGGTGGTGCGGTCGGGCGGGTGTCTGGCGCGAAGCGACGACGCAGCAGGCTGAAGCCTGCAAGGAGGAGCGACAAAGCCAGGCGCCCACCCGGATGCGCCAACGGGCACGTAGCGATGCCACCCAACGGGTGTGCGATTCGGTGGGGTGCGAAGTTCCAGGGCACAAGACATTCCGGGTATCGACAAGCGGTCAACTGAGGTTTCTAGGTTCAACGCCACCTCCCGCTGATCTCGACCCCTTGGCGCACGCGCCCGGCGACCACCACCGGGCCGGCGTCGTAGTAACTTCCCCAATCGGCGGCTTCGTCGCCCAGCCGGGAGGGATCGGCCGGCGCCAGGGCGAAGAGCGGCAGCCCCAGGCGGCTGAACAGGCGGACCAGTTCCGCCGTGGCCGTAAAGACCACCCATTCGAAGCCCAAGCGGTCCAACTGACGGGCCAGGGCCAGGATCACATGGACGCTTCCCCCCGAGCGGGTGGAAGCCAGATTGCCCACCTCGACGATGCGCTGCCGGCTCACCGCCTGGGAGGCGAGATGGCCCAGGGCCTCCTCGACCGGGCGGTCCAGGTAGCGTTCCAGAAACAGGGTCTCGTGACCGGCGGCCCGCCAGCCCGTGGCGGCGACGACCTGCCCCGCTTCCTCGAAGAACACCAGATTGGGCGCAAAGCTGTTTACCCGGGCGCCATAGCGTTGGGCGAACACCTCCCGGATGAAGCCCTCGGCGACACTCCGCCGGGGAGCACCGGGCGGGGCGTGGACCGAGGTCACGGCACCGGCGCCGCTCCCCAGTCGGTCGAACAGGCTGTGCCTGGCAGTCTGCATGGCGAATTCCCTTCTGATTGGATGGGCGGAGTGTCGCCCGCCATCCTTAAAGGGTTCTTAACCATATCCGCGGGGGAGGTCCGGGGTTGCGGACTGTTCATTGATCCTCGGCCGGCCCGGAAGCGGCTGAACCCTGGGGTTCCGCCCTGAGGGCGGGTGACTTTCTCTTGCTTCGCCAAAAGAAAGTCACCAAAGAGAAGGCGACCCCAGGGTCGACGCCGGGCTTTGCCCGGTCCCTTGCGCTACTCGGGTTTCCGGGCGGGTCGCTAAACTCGCCTGCGGCTCGGACAACGCGACCCGAAGGCCCCCGGAAGCCCTGCGTTGCTCAGCGTCTTCCATGGGGGGAGGGGCGTCCGGGCTGTGGGGCCGGGCGGCTAGCTTTGGTAGCCCCCAACGGGGGCCTCCGACCCAGGGGTGGCTTCTGGCTACTTTCTTCTTGCCACTCAAGAAGAAAGTACGCCCGCGCATCAGGCGCGGAAACCATGGGTTCAGAAAAACGGTCAGGCCGGGGAGACCAGGAATGAGTCGTCCGGTTTCTCCGGGGACAGCAGCCCGCATTTACAGCCCGCGAGCGCAGGTCGATAATCCCCCGATGCCCGCGGCAGAGCGCCGCGCCGGCGTTTTCCAGGGAGAAGATCATGGCAGATGCAGCGAGCGGACCGGCGCGGCGCCGGAAACCCCAGCCGGCGGCGGAACGGCCGACGATTGCCAAGCGTTCGCCCCGGCGCAGCGTCAAGGCTGGAGATACCGGGCCGACCGATGCAGCGTCCCACATCGAAGGCTTCACCGTCGGCGAGGCCCTGGATGCGGCGCAGGAGGCGCGCCTGGCCGCCCTGCGCGACCTCATCTCGGGGGTGACCCAGGAGGAGTCGGTGGCGCTGCTCAAGGGCCTGCTCAAGCAGCAACGCATGGCCGCCGGCCTGATGACCCCCAACCCCGACGACGAACTGCTGCCCGACTGGCGGGACGGGGGCTACCCCTACAAGAACCTCATGCTGCGGCGCAATTACGAGCGCCAGAAGTACCGTCTCCAGGTCGAACTGCTCAAGCTCCAGGCCTGGGTCAAGGAGACAGGGCAAAAAGTGGTGATCCTCTTCGAAGGGCGGGACGCCGCCGGCAAGGGGGGCACGATCAAGCGCTTCATGGAAAACCTCAACCCCCGGGGCGCCCGGGTGGTGGCCCTGGAGAAGCCCTCGGAACTGGAGCGGGGCCAGTGGTATTTCCAGCGCTACGTGCAGCACCTGCCTACCCATGGCGAGATCGTCCTCTTCGACCGCTCCTGGTACAACCGGGCCGGCGTCGAACGGGTGATGGGCTTCTGCAGCGAAGCCGAGTACGCCGAGTTCATGCGCCAGGTGCCGGAATTCGAGCGCATGCTGGTGCGGAACGGCACCCACCTCATCAAGTTCTGGTTCTCGGTCAGCCGCGACGAGCAGCGCCGCCGCTTCAAGGAGCGCAAGGTGCACCCCCTGAAGCAATGGAAGCTCTCCCCCATCGACATGGCCTCCCTGGATAAATGGGAGGACTACACCAAGGCCAAGGAGTCGATGTTCTTCTACACCGATACCGCCGACGCGCCCTGGACGGTCATCAAGTCCGACTGCAAGAAGCGGGCGCGTCTCAACGCCATGCGCTACATCCTTCACCGCCTGCCCTACACGAGCAAGGACACCGAGCGCATCGGCAACCTGGACCCCCTCATCGTCGGCCGCGCCCACGTGGTGTATGAGCGGGGCGAACACCGGGTCGGGGCGCCGCTCCTTTGACCGCGCCCCGGCACGCCGCCGACCTGCTGGCTTACATCGACGCCAGCCCCAGCCCCTGGCACGCCGTGGAGCGCGCGGTGGCGCGCCTTGTCGCGGCGGGTTTCACGCCCCTGGACGAAGGGGAGCGCTGGCGCCTCTCTCCCGGGGGGCGGCATTTCGTGCAGCGGGGGGGCTCGTCCCTCATCGCCTTCGTGATCGGCCAGGATTCGCCCGAGCGGGCCGGCTGGCGCCTGGTG
Organism: Betaproteobacteria bacterium; assembly: GCA_016720065.1. Taxonomy (NCBI): domain Bacteria; kingdom Pseudomonadati; phylum Pseudomonadota; class Betaproteobacteria; species Betaproteobacteria bacterium. The sequence continues at coordinate 309,520 of JADJXY010000001.1, forward strand.
GGGGCCCACACCGATTCCCCCGGCCTGCGGGTCAAGCCCCGGCCGGCCCTGGCCGGCGAAGGCAGCCTGCGCCTGGCGGTGGAAGTCTATGGCGGCCCCATCCTTGCCAGTTTCGCCGACCGGGATCTTTCCCTGGCCGGTCGCGTCGTCGTGCGCAGCGCGGCGGGGCCGCAGACCCGGCTGCTGGCCTTCGATCGGCCGCTCCTGCGTCTGCCCAATCTGGCCATCCACATGAACCGGGAGGTGAACGAACAGGGCCTCAAGTTCAATCGCCAGACCGAACTGCCCCTGCTGCTCGCCGTGGACGGCCAGGCGGCGGAGGGCGACACGCGCTTCCGCCGCTTGCTGGCGGATCGTCTGGAAGTTTCCCCGGCGGACATTCTGGCCTGGGATCTGGCCGCCTTCGACACCCAGCCCGCCGCCTTCTGGGGCGCGGAGCAGGAATTCATCGCCGCTGCCCGCCTCGACAACCTCGCCTCCTGCCACGCCGCCCTCGGTGCCCTCCTGGGGGCCGAGGCGCCGCAAGCCAGCGTGGGGGTGGCCCTCTTCGACCACGAAGAAGTGGGCAGCGAAAGCGCCGTGGGGGCCGGCGGCAGCTTCCTGGCCGATGTCCTGGAGCGGACCGGCGCCGCCCTGGGGCTGGATGCCGAGGGCGGGCGCTGCGCCCGGGCCCGCAGCTTCTTCGTCAGCGCCGACATGGCCCACGCCTGGAATGCCAATTTCCCCAATGCTTACGAGCCGGGCCATCGCGTCCTGGTGAATGGCGGCCCGGTGATCAAGACCCACGCCGGGCAGCGCTACGCCACCGGGGCCGACAGCGCGGCGCGCTTCGCCGAGCTTTGCGCGGCGGCGGGGGTGCCCTGCCAGTCCTACGCCCACCGGGGCGACCTGGGCTGCGGCAGCACCATCGGCCCCCTGGTCGCCGCCCGTCTGGGCATGGCGGTGGTCGATGTGGGCAACCCCCTGTGGGCCATGCACAGCCTGCGGGAAAGCGCCGGCAGCCACGACCACGGGGCCCTGATCGCCGCCCTGGGCGAACACTTTCGGCGATGAATCCACGGCCTGGTGGCCTCCTGCCCCCCGGCCCGGGGGCGCCTGCGGGCCAGCGCCCCCTCCCCACGCGGGAGGAAGTCCTGGGCCAGGCCCTGGACAATGTCTTCAACGCCGTCGTGTATGGCCGGGTGATCTTCGACCGGGGGCGTCCGGTGGACCTCATCCACCTCTACGTGAACGCCGCCCACCAGCGCATCACCCACCTGCGCAACGTGGTGGGTCAGCGCCTGTGCCACCTCCTGCCCGATTTCCCGGCCAGCAACGGCCCCGCCCTGGAGGCCCTGGGCCGGGTCGCCCGGGGCGGGGGGGCGGAAATGTTCGAAATGTTCGTGCCCGGTCTCGGGGAGTGGTTCAGCGTTTCCCTCTGTTCGCCCCGGCGGGGCTTCGTGGTGGCGGCCTTCGACGTGCTGACCGGCGCCAAGCGCCGCGAGAGCGAATTGCGCCAGGCCCTGGATAGCCTCAACCTGGCCCAAAAAGCTGCTGGCGCCGGCATCTGGAGCTGGAACATGGTTACCGGCCGTCTGACCTGGTCGGACGAATTCTTCCGTCTCTTCGGCCTGGATCCGGAGCGGGAAGAAGCCAGTGTCGAGACCTGGAGGCGCATCGTCCATCCCGACGATCGGGCTGAGGCCGAAAGCCGGGTGGAGGCTGCCGTGCACAGCGGCATCCTGGATAACGAACACCGGCTCTTGCGTCCCTCCGGCGAGGTGCGCTGGATCGCCGTCCACGGCAGCACCACCTGCGACAGCGTCGGGCGGCCCCTGGCCATGCGCGGCATCTGTCTCGACATCACTGCCGTCAAGGCCGCCGAGGAGGCGGAGCGCCAGGCGGCAGCGCAGCTCAAGGAGCTGGCCGCCAAACAGTTCGCGTTGCAGGAGGCCGAGCGCCAGGCGCTCTCCCGGGAACTGCACGACGAGGTGGGGCAGTCCCTGGCCGCCCTCCAGTTCACCCTGGAAAGCCTGCGCCGCAAGCTGGCCGGCGATCCGGCCTGCCTGGCCGACCTGCGGGCGGCGAACGCCATTACCGCCGGCCTGGTGGATGTGACCAAGCATCTGGCCCGCCGCCTGCGGCCCCCCATCCTGGATGAACTGGGGCTGGCTGCCAGCCTGCGCTGGTTCATCGGCCAGTTGCCGGCCGGCGGCCAGCCCAGCCTGCGCCTGGAGCAGTCGGTGGGGTCGCGCCGCTTCGACCCGCCGATCGAACTGGCGGCCTTCCGCACCGTCCAGGGCGCCGTCGGCAATGCCCTGCGCCATGCCCAGGCGAGCGCCATCGTGGTCGGGCTGTGGATCGAGGAGGGTGCCCTGTGGCTCAGCGTGCAGGACGATGGCGTGGGCTTCGACCTGCGGGAAGCGGCGGAGCGTTCGCGCCGCCTCACGTCCCTGGGGCTTTTGAGCATGCGCGAGCGGGCGGAGGCTGCGGGCGGCGAGTTGCGGGTGGACAGCGCCCCCGGTGCGGGGACGGTGCTGACCCTGTGGTTTCCGCTGCGCGCCGTGCCGGGCGCGTGATCCTGGAGTCAGAGGCTCACAGGCGGTCCCGCCCGGCGAGCACCCGGCCCAGGGAAGCCATCTTGGCGCCGAAGCCCAGGCGCTCATCGGCCAAATCCTCAAGGAAGTCGGACAGGCGCTTGGAGCGGGCCACGGCGTAGAACACCAGGCCGACGAAGATCGTCGTGGACAGCACCGCATGCACGATCTTGGTGAGGGTGGATTCCTCGGCGAAGGTAATGATGTTCATGCCGAAATAACCGGTGGTCACCGTGGCGATCAGCCCCAGGATGGTGATGACGGTGAGGCGGACGACGGTGTTGGACTGGCGGCGCTGGGAATCGCTGTCGAGATAGGCCGACATTTCGCTGATTTCGTCCCGCACCTCGTCGTATAGGGCGTCGTTGCGCAGATGATCGGCGCTCAGGCGAAAAATGGCCTGCACGTGGGGGCGCTCCGAGATTTCGTGGAACCAGTAACGGTGGGTGAAACGCAGGAAAGTCTCGAAATTGGCCCGGATGCGGCGTTTGAAGCGGCGCACCGAAGTGTCGTCCCGGATGTCCAGGTCGTTCACCGAATCGACCAGGACGTCGGCGAAGACCAGGAGCGCCGCCCGGTGCAGGTGGGCGATGAGGAAGACCAGAAAATACTGATGGCGGAACTGGGCCAACACACCCCGCTCCTTGTCCAGGAAGAAGGACTGGCGGGCATCGCCCACCACGGTGAGGGCGTTGCCGGTGCACAGGAAGCGGGTATTGGGACCGGCGTCGCTGTCGTTCCAGAAACGGTCCTGGCAGAAGCGGCTTTCGAATTCCGCGACGGCGGGATCCTTGCTCGGCAAGGCCTCGTCCGGGTGCAGGGTAGTGGCCAGGCCGATGCGCACCCAGTCCTCCCGCGAGAGGCGGCGGGGATCGTCCACCGCCAGGTAGGCGGTGACCGGCATGCGGTGGTATTCGATCAGGCGGTAGCGCAGAGCGCCGGTTTCGTCCGAGTGGGCCAGGACCAGGGGCCGGATGAGGCAGGCCCAGTGTTCCGAAATGCAGGGGCTGCGGTGGGCGCAGACGTAGCTGAGGAATTTCTCCCGCCGCTGGGCGTCGGAGCGCGCCAGGACGCGGCCTTCGGCGTCCAGCCATTCGGCCAGGTGGGAGTTGTGCAGGCCGGCGCCTTCCTCGTCCCAGCCGGAAGGGTAGGCGCGGCCGAAGCGGAAGAGCAGATCCCGCGCCGTGGCGAGGGGCATCTCCCCGGCCTGCACTTCGAGGTTGAGGAGCACCAGATCCAGATCGTGGAAAAAATACAGGTCCAGGTGGACCACGTCCAGGAGCAGGGGCTCGGAATCCTTGCGTAGGGTGATGCGCAGGCGGGCCACGTCGCTGCGCCGGAAGACGTGCATGGGCGAGCCTCCCGGCGGGTCGTCGGGGCGCGGGGTGCGGGAGCGCCCCTCACCGTAGAGGAAGCGCTGCACGTAAGGCAGGAAGGAAACGAACTCCCGGTAATGCCGTTCCTTGAAATCCCGCGCGTCGGCAGTGAATTCATCGTCCACACGGTACCAGGGGGTACCCGGCAGGCCGGCCTCGAAAATTTCCCAGTGGCGCCCGTCGATTTCGGGCGAGTCCAGGGGTTCCAGTTGCAGCGGCCAGACCAGATTGGCCCGGAAGTGGCGGACGACGGGGGGAGGGGAGGGCGTCGCGGTCACGGTGCTTGGTCCGTTGGGATGGGGAGGAGGCAGTTTACCCGAATGCCCCGGGGGCGCGGCATTGCCGGGCGGTGCCCGCCGGTGCGTCGCTTGCATGGCATCCCCGTACGGTGTCAGCGGTTCGGGCTAACCGGGGATGGACAAGAAAAAGGGCGCCGCTTGGGCGCCCTGGGTGGATCGCTTGGGGGAGACCTTCAGCGCCGACGACGGCCCGCCGTGCCCATCAGGCCGAGTCCGGTGAGGGCCAGTAGCAGGGCGCCAGGCTCGGGGACGGCGTGGAGACGGATCAGTTGATCGTCGCCGCTGGCCGGATGCTGAACATTGACGTAGGCGACCGAGGGATCGAATTTGTCGAAATACAGTCCGGTCGGCTCGGCGCCGAGCGTCGACAAGGACAGCCAGCGGCCCACTGCATCGCCGATTCCGTCGGCATCGATATCCTGCAGGAACCAGATGTCGGCCTTGCCGCCATCCTGGTCCTCGACAACGTAGATGTTCCCCGCCGCGTCGATGGCAAGGTTGTCCGGGTTGCTCCAGGCACTGCCGACGGCAAGCCCCGTGGCAAGGTCCTTGAGGGTGTTGTCCGCTGCGAGCTTGACGGTGTTCGTGGCCAGATCCAGCGCGTACACCCGGCCCCGGCCGTTGCTTGCGTTGGCATCGTTATCCGAATCCGTCGTGGTGAAGTAGATCAGTTCGTGGCCATTTGCCAGTACCTTGATTTCCAGGTCTTCGGGGCGGTTGAAGCCCGTTGCGCCAACGGCGGTGGCCGAGGCGCGGCCGTCAATGGTCCCGTCGGCGAGGACGACCGACACGCCGGAAAGTGCTCTGCCTGCTGCATCGGTGATGGCGACCCAGGTGGCGCCGCCGGCGATGGCACTGCCGTTGTTGCCTTCGAATTGGCCTCCGCCGCCGACCTTGAGCGCGTAGGTCTGGCCTTCGGCGAAGTAGTCGGCACCCGATGTGGCATTGGGTTTGGCCGACACGTACTTGTAAATGCCGCCGCCGTTCAGTTCGTCGACGAAATAGAGGGTGTTGTTGTTATCGAAAGCCAGGCCTTCGTGGGATACCCGCGGAATCACCGTGCGTTGGACAAAGTCGCCGCCATTGGCGGCTGCCGTGGTGGGATTGGTGACCTCGAAGAGGCGTCCCTTGGTGCTGTTGGCGCCCCAGGATTCCTCGGCCGTAAGGTAAGTGCCCCAGGGGGTCCACCGGGAGGCATCGCCTGAAACGAACCCCTGGGTGCCGGGGGCAACGATGGTCACGGTCCGGGTGTTGTAGTTGGAATTTTTGAGGTCAACACGTTGAACGCCCCCTCGGCAGCGCGGTCATGGCGGCCCTGTGTTACGGGCTGATGTTGGCTATGTTGCCGATTGTCCGGCGGCAAAAAAAGGCGACGGGGTCGCCGTCGCCTGAAATCGCGTCAGGAAGTGCAGATGGGATCGCTTACTTCCTGCGCGGCGGTGGAACATCCGTGCAAGTGCCGTGGGCCACTTCGGCGGCCATGCCGACGGTTTCGCCCAGGGTGGGGTGAGGGTGGATGGTTTTGCCGATATCGACGGCGTCGCAGCCCATTTCGATGGCCAGGCAGACTTCGCCGATCATGTCGCCGGCCGACGGGCCGACGATGGCGCCGCCGATGACGCGGTGCGTCTCGGCATCGAAGATCAGCTTGGTAAAGCCGTAGTCGGCGCCGTTGGCAATGGCGCGGCCGGAGGCGGCCCAGGGGAACTTGGACGTCTCGACCTTGCGGCCTTCCTGCCTGGCCTGCTCCTCGGTAGTGCCGACCCAGGCCACTTCGGGGTGGGTGTAGGCCACGCCGGGAATCACCTGGGCGTCGAAGGCGGCCTTGTGTCCTGCCGCGACTTCCGCCGCGACGTGGGCTTCATGGACGGCCTTGTGGGCGAGCATGGGCTGGCCGACGAGATCACCGATGGCGAAGATGTGGGGCACGTTGGTGCGCATCTGGGCGTCCACCGGAATGAAGCCGCGGTCGGTGACGACCACGCCGGCCTTCTCGGCGCCGATCTTCTTGCCGTTGGGGCTGCGTCCTGCCGCCTGCAGGATCATGTCGTAGCGCACGGCTTCGGCATTGGGCGCGCCCTCGCCTTCGAACCTGACCCACAGGCCGTCGTCCTTGGCGTCCACCGCCACGGTCTTGGTCTTGAGCATGATGCGCTCGAAGCGGTGGGCGTTCTGCTTCTCCCACACCTTGACCGCATCGCGGTCGGGGCCCTGCATCAGGCCATCCATCATCTCCACGACATCGACCTTGGCGCCGAGGGTGGAATAGACGGTGGCCATTTCCAGGCCGATGATGCCGCCGCCGATGACCAGCATCTTTTTCGGCACCGAATTTTTTCCAAAAGTCGGCAGCTCCAGGGCGCCGGTGGAATCGACGATCCGCGGGTCGCGGGGGATGAAGGGCAGATGCACCGCGGCGGAGCCGGCGGCGATGATGCACTTCTGGAACTTGATGATCTTCTTGCTGCCGGTCTTGTCCTGACTGCTGCCGGTGGTTTCCTCGACCTCGATGTGGTGCGGATCGAGGAAGCTGCCATAGCCGCGTACCACCTCGACCTTGCGTCCCTTGGCCATGCCGGCGAGGCCGCCGGTGAGCTTGCCGACGACCTTGTCCTTGTGGGCGCGCAGCTTGTCGAGATCGACCTGGGGGGCAGCGAAAGTGACGCCGAGGTCGTTGGCGTGACGGGCCTCGTCGATGATCTCGGCCACGTGCAGCAGGGCCTTGGAGGGAATGCAGCCGACGTTCAGGCAGACACCGCCGAGGGTGGCGTAACGCTCGACGATGACGGTCTTCAGCCCCAAGTCGGCGGCGCGGAAGGCGGCGGAATAGCCGCCGGGGCCGGCGCCGAGGACCAGCATCTCGCACTCCAGGTCGGCGCCGCCGGCATGACTGCCGGTCACCGGCGCGGCTCCTCCCCCTTCAAGGGGGGCGAAGGCGGGGTTTCGCAGAGCACTGCTCTGCGCCGACTGAGTGGGCAGGCTATGCAGAGCCTGCTCTGGGCGGCTGGGAGGGGGATGGGGGGCCGAGGCTGCGGTCTTCGACCCATCCCCACCCTGGCCCTCCCCTTGAAGGAGAGGGGAGGCGCCTGCTTCGACCTTGATCAGCAGGGCGCCTTCGCTGACCTTGGAGCCGAGCTGGACCAGCACTTCCTTGACCGTGCCGGCGACAGTGCTCGGCACGTCCATGGTGGCCTTGTCGGATTCCAGGGTGCAGATGGCGTCATCCACCTTGATGGCATCGCCGACCTTGACGAAGAGGTCGATGACCGGCACGTCGGAGAAATCGCCGATGTCGGGGACTTTGACTTCTACGAGACTCATGGTCATCCCCCCTTACAGCGCGACGCGGCGGAAGTCCGCCAGCAGCTGCGCGACATACACGTTGAAACGGGTCGCCAGGGCGCCGTCGATGACGCGGTGGTCGGCGGTCAGCGACAGGGGCAGGGTCAGGCGCGGCACGAAATCCTTCCCGTCCCACACCGGCTTCATGGCCGACTTGTTGACCCCGAGGATGGCCACTTCCGGCGCATTGACGATGGGGGCGAAGGAGGTGCCGCCGATGCCGCCCAGGCTGGAGATGGTGAAGCAGGCGCCGGACATGTCGGCCGGCTTCAACTTGCCATCGCGGGCCTGCTTGGCCAGGTCGCCGGATTCCTGCGCCAGCTCGAAGACGGACTTCTTGTCGGCATTCTTGACCACCGGCACGACGAGGCCGTTGGGCGTGTCGGCGGCGAAGCCGATGTTGAAGTACTTCTTCAGCACCAGATTGTCGCCATCCAGCGAGGCGTTGAACTCGGGGAACCTCTGCAGGGCCTTGACGCAGGCCTTCATCAGGAAGGCGAGCATGGTGAGTTTCGCCCCGCCGCCCTTCTCGTTTTCCTTGTTCAATTGCACCCGGAAGGCTTCCAGGTCGGTGATGTCGGCATCCTCGTGATAGGTCACGGCGGGGATCATCACCCAGTTGCGGGAGAGGTTCTGGCCGGAGATCTTCTTGATGCGGGACAGGGGCTTGGTTTCGATTTCACCGAACTTGCTGAAGTCCACCTTCGGCCAGGGCAGCAGGTCGAGCACGCCGCCGCCGGTGACGCCGCCCGAGGCGGAAGCCACCGGGCCGGAGATGGCACCGGTCATCACGCCCTTGACGTATTTGCTCAGGTCTTCCTTGAGGATGCGGCCCTTGGGACCGGACGCGGTGACCTTGGAGAGATCGATGCCCAGTTCCCGGGCGTAGGCACGCACCGACGGCGAGGCATGGACCTTGGCGCCGAGGGCCAGCGGCTGGGCTTGGGCGGCGGGCAGGGCAGCGGGGGCGGCGGCAGGTGCCGCAGCCGCGGGGGCAGGCGAAGACGCGGCAGACGGGGCAACCGGCTGGGGCGCGGCGGTGGGCGCTGCGACAGCTGCTGCTGCGCCGCTCTCCACCTTGATCAGCAGGGCGCCTTCGCTGACCTTGGAGCCGAGTTGCACCAGAACTTCCTTGACCACGCCGGCGGCGGTGGAAGGCACGTCCATGGTGGCCTTGTCCGATTCCAGGGTGCAGATGGCGTCGTCCACCTTGATGCTGTCGCCGACCTTGACGAAGAGGTCGATGACTGGCACGTCGGAAAAGTCGCCGATGTCCGGCACCTTCACTTCCACCACACCGCCAGCGCCGGCAGGTGCGGCCACCGGGGCCGCAGCAGCCGCGGGAGCGACCGGGGCGGGGGAAGAGGCTGCCGCCTGGGGCGCGGGGGCAGCGACAGCGGCGGTTGCGCCGCTTTCCACCTTGATCAGTAAGGATCCCTCGCTGACCTTCGACCCGATCTGCACCAGCACTTCCTTGACCACGCCGGCGACGGTGCTTGGCACGTCCATGGTGGCCTTGTCGGATTCCAGGGTGGCGATGGCGTCGTCGACCTTGATGGGGTCGCCCACTCTGACGAACAGGTCGATGACCGGCACGTCGGAAAAATCGCCGATATCGGGGACTTTGACTTCGATGAGTTGGCTCATGGTCGTCTCCCCCTCAAACCGCCATCGGATTCGGCTTGGCCGGATCCAGCTTGTACTTGACCAGGGCGGCAGCGACCTTCTCGCGCTCGATCTTGCCTTCGTCGGCCAGGGCCTTCAGTGCGGCCAGGGTCACCCAGTGGCGATCCACTTCGAAGTGGTGGCGCAGGGCCTCGCGGGTGTCGGAGCGGCCGAAGCCGTCGGTGCCCAGGGTGACATAAGTGCCCTTGACGAAGGGGCGGATCTGCTCGGCGAACAGCTTGACGTAGTCGGTGGCGGCGACCACCGGGCCTTCGGCGCCCTTGAGCTTCTGCTCGACGTGGGACAGCTTTGGCGTCTCCAGCGGATGCAGCAGGTTCCAGCGGGCGACGTCCTGGCCCTCGCGGGCCAGTTCGTTGAAGGACGGGCAGCCCCAGAGGTCGGCTTCGACGCCCCAGTCGTTTTTCAGCAGGTCGGCGGCGGCGATGACCTCGCGGAAGATGGTGCCGGACCCCAGCAGCTGGACCCGCGGCCCCTTGCTCTTGGCGCCCTGCCGCAGGGCGTACATGCCCTTGATGATGTCGGCTTCGGCGCCCTTGGGCATGTCCGGATGCTCGTAGTTCTCGTTCATCACCGTCAGGTAGTAGAAGACGTCCTCCTGCTCCACGTGCATGCGGCGCAGGCCGTCCTGGACGATGACGGCGACTTCGAACTGGAAGGTGGGGTCGTAGGAGATGCAGTTGGGCACCAGGTTGGCCAGGATGTGGCTGTGGCCATCCTCGTGTTGCAGGCCTTCGCCGTTCAGCGTCGTACGGCCGGCGGTGCCGCCGACCAGGAAGCCCCGGGCACGCTGGTCACCGGCGGCCCACACCAGATCCATCACCCGCTGCAGGCCGAACATGGAGTAGCAGATATAGAAGGGGATGGTCTGCACGTTGTGCACGGAGTAGGCGGTGGCGGCGGCAATCCAGTCGCTCATGGCCCCGGCTTCGTTGATGCCTTCCTGCAGCACCTGGCCGCTCTTCGACTCCTTGTAGAACATCAGTTGGTCGTGGTCTTCCGGCACATAGTTCTGGCCTTGCTGGTTCCAGATGCCGACGGCGCGGAACATGCCTTCCATGCCGAAGGTGCGGGATTCGTCCGGCACGATGGGCACCACGTTCTTGCCGACCTGCTTGTCCTTCAGCAGCATGTTCATGATGCGCACCACGGCCATGGTGGTGGACAGCTCGCGCCCTTCGCCGGAAGCCTTCAAGAGGGCGGCGAAAGTATCGAGGCCCGGCACCGCCAGGGGAGCGGCCTTGCGCCGGCGCTGGGGCAGGAAGCCGCCCAGGTCCAGGCGGCGCTGGCGCAGGTACTGGTATTCCGGCGAATCCTCGGCGAATTTCAGGTAGGGCAGGGCGTCGAGCTGGTCGTCGGGCACCGGCAGGCCGAAGCGGTCACGGAAGCGGCGGATGGCCTCGTGGTCCAGCTTCTTCTGCTGGTGGGAGATGTTCATGGCCTCGCCGGCCTGACCCATGCCGAAGCCCTTGATGGTCTTGGCCAGGATCAGGGTGGGCTGGCCCTTGTGCTCGGTGGCGGCCTTGTAGGCGGCGAAGATCTTGAAGATGTCGTGGCCGCCGCGGTTCAGTTGCCAGATTTCGTCGTCGGTCCAGTCGGCCACCAGTTCCTTCAATTCCGGCGTGTTGAAGAAATTCTCGCGCACGTAGGCGCCGTTCTTGGCCTTGAAGGTCTGGTACTCGCCATCGACGCATTCCATCATGCGCTTCTTCAGGATGCCCTTCTTGTCGCGCTGGAAGAGGGCGTCCCAGTGGGTGCCCCAGACCAGCTTGATGACATTCCAGCCTGCACCGCGGAATTCGCCTTCCAGCTCCTGGATGATCTTGCCGTTGCCGCGCACCGGGCCGTCCAGGCGTTGCAGGTTGCAGTTGATGACGAAGACCAGATTGTCCAACTGTTCGCGGCCGGCCATGCCGATGGCGCCCAGGGATTCGACTTCATCCGTCTCGCCGTCGCCCAGGAAAGCCCAGACCTTGCGCTGCTCGGCCTTCTTGGCGTCGATCAGTCCGCGGGAAGCGAGGTACTTCATGAAGCGGGCCTGGTAGATGGCCTGGATGGGGCCGAGACCCATGGAGACGGTGGGGAACTGCCAGAAATCCGGCATCAGCCAGGGGTGCGGGTAGGAGGAAATGCCCTTGCCGCCGGTTTCCTGGCGGAAGTTGTCCATCTGCTCCTCGCTCAGGCGCCCGAGCATGAAGGCGCGGGCATAGATGCCGGGCACCGAATGGCCCTGGAAGAAGATCAGGTCGCCGTCGTGCTCGGCGCCGGGGGCGTGCCAGAAGTGGGAGAAGCCCACGTCGTAGAGGGCAGCGGCGGAGGCGAAGGAGGCAATGTGGCCGCCCACGTTGGTGTCCTTGTTGGCGCGCACCACCATGGCCATGGCGTTCCAGCGGATATAGGAGTGGATTTTCAGTTCCAGATCCGGGTTGCCCGGGTACTTGGGCTGCTGGTCGGCGGGGATGGTGTTGATGTACTCGGTATTGGCCGAGTAGGGAATGTCGATGCCGTCTTCCCGGGCCTGGCCGATCAGGGTTTCGATCAGGTAATGGGCACGCTGGGGGCCTTCCTGGGCGATGACGCCTTCCAGGGCATCGACCCACTCGCGGGTCTCCTGGGGGTCGGCGTCGGCGGCACGGGCGGGGGTGGGGTCTGCCATGGTTCGTCTCCTCGATTGGGTTGTATTCCGTCGAGCCTGGTGGGCCGGACAACTCTAACGCCTGGCGCCTCCGCCGGGTAGGGCTGGGCGCACTCACATTTCACATGGTAAAACCGTAATTCGTATCGTGCAACTGCGGTTTACCCGTAGACCCGACCGGGGGTATGGCCGGGTGCGGAAATGATGCCTTCCTGATACTTGAGGGTGCCGCTGGGCAGGTTTTCCCCACTCGTAACAAATTACATTAAGTGTTCATATTGGCACATTGATTTTTAAGGAAAAAAATTCTCCAAAATCTCCACGGAAAAGTGTCGTAAGTCCTTGTCTTCACAGAAAAAATCCTGCGTTTGCCCTTGACTCCCCCCGAAGGCATGCACTAAAGTGGGAAAAGGTGTCAAAAAGTGGGTAATAGGGGGAGGCGAGTGTTCGAAGGCGCGGCGGCGTTGAATCTGGATGCGAAGGGGCGCATGGCCATTCCGGCCCGCCACCGGGATGCGCTCCTGGCCGCCGGCGAAGGCTCCCTCACGCTCACCTCCCACCCTCACGGCTGCCTGCTCCTCTATCCCACGCCGGTCTGGGAGCCGATCCGGGACCAGATTCTTCGTGTCCCCAGCTTCGATCCCCGGGCGGCATCGCTCAAGCGCGTCCTGGTGGGAAATGCCCGCACCGAGGAGCTCGATTCCGCCGGCCGCATCCTGCTGGCCCCGGAACTGCGGACCTATGCCCACCTGGAGAAGACCGTCTATCTGGTGGGCATGGGCAGCCACTTCGAAATCTGGAGCGAAGCGGGTTGGCAGAAACAGAACGATCTGGCGGCCGAGGCCTTGTCCGGCGAATTGCCGGCCGGGTTTGGAGACCTGGTGCTGTGATCGGTCCCCACCTCCGCCCGGCTCACGGTCGCACAGGGGTCCGGCGGAAGCGCGCGGCGGCCCCTTTGTCGGTAGGCGGCGTCCCCGTGGCGGGGGGCTTGCGTTGAGCGCCCACGTGACCGTCCTGCTGGACGAGGCCGTCGAAGCCCTGGCGATTCGGCCGGACGGCGCCTACATCGATGCGACTTTCGGGCGGGGCGGGCATAGCCGCGCCATTCTCGCCCGCCTGGGCAGTGCCGGCCGCCTGGTCGCCCTGGATCGGGATCCGCAGGCCGTCGCCGCGGGCGAGGCGATCAACGACCCCCGTTTTTGTCTCGTTCACGCCGCCTTCGGCGATCTGGCTGCTGCGGTAGCCGGTGCCGGTCTGGCAGCGGCGGACGGGGTGCTGTTTGACGTAGGGGTGTCGTCGCCCCAGATCGACGACAAGGAGCGGGGGTTCAGCTTCCGCCACGATGCCCCCCTCGACATGCGGATGGATACCACCCGCGGCGAGACGGCGGCGGAATGGCTGGCGCGGGCCGATGAGCGAGACATCGTGGAGGTGATAAGAAATTATGGCGAAGAACGGTTTGCTGTCCAGATTGCAAAGAAGGTTGTGGCTGCTCGGAGCGAGCAAGCTCTTGTCACAACAGGCCAGTTCGCGGCCCTCGTACGCGCGGCCGTGCGCACCCGTGAGCCAGGGCAGGACGCGGCGACGCGCAGCTTTCAAGCTCTACGGATTCATATCAATCAAGAGCTCCGCCAGCTGGAGGTAGCCCTGCCCCAGGCGACCCAGCTCCTGCGCCGGGGGGGCAGGCTGGTGGTGATCGCCTTCCATTCCCTGGAGGACCGCATCGTCAAGCGCTATCTGCGTGCCCTGGCGGAGCCCGACGCCCTGCCGCGGGACATTCCCCTGCGGGCCGACCAGTTGCCGCAGCCCGTGCTGTGCCCGGTCGGCAAGGCGCTGCGTCCGTCGGCGGCGGAAGTCGTGGCCAATCCGCGGGCGCGCAGTGCCGTCATGCGTGTGGCGGAAAAGCTCTGATGCTGCGCGTCAATACCATTCTCCTCATCGTCCTGGTGCTCTCCGCCCTGGGGGTGGTCACCGCCCAGCACCGGGCCCGCAAGCTATTCCAGGACGTGGAGGCAGAGCAGGAACGGGCGCGGCAACTCGACGTGGAGTTCGGCCAGTTGCAACTGGAGATGTCTACCTGGGCGACCCATCCCCGCATCGAGCAGATCGCGCGGGAGCGCCTGCGCATGCGCCAGCCTGACGCCTTCGGTCGCGTCATCGAGCCTGCCACCGCTCCGGCCGCGTCGCGCGGAGGGCGCCGCTGATGGTCGTTCGCCGCCGCGGTCGCGCCGCCCACCGTTTCGCCGAAAGCCCGGTCCTGCAACTGGCCTTGCAGGGTTGGCGGTCACGCTTGGTCGGGCTGGTGCTCATGGGGGCCTTCGCGCTGCTGGCCGGGCGCGGCTTTTATCTCCAGATCGTCGATACCGACTTTCTCCGCGGCAAGGGGGAATCCCGCTATTTGCGCGATATCGAGGTTTCCGCCTCCCGGGGCAGGATCGTGGACCGCAATGGCGATCTGCTGGCGGTCTCGACGCCCATGAAGTCCATCTGGGCCATCCCGGCAGATGCCCGCCAGATGGGGCCGGAGCAGAAACGGCGTCTGGCCGCCCTGCTCGACGTGCCGCCGCGGGACATGGAGCAGCGTCTGGCGGGAGACAAGACCTTTGCCTTCCTGAAGCGCCAGGTGCCGCCCGATGTCGCCGATCAGGTCTCGGCCCTCAAGCTGCCTGGGGTACACCAGGAAAAGGAATACCGCCGCTACTACCCGGCCGGAGACATGACCGCCCATATGGTGGGCTTTACCGGCGTGGACGACCGGGGCCTGGAGGGGGTCGAACTGGCCTTCCAGAAGAGCCTCGAAGGCCGCGCCGGCAGCCGCAGTGTCATCAAGGACAGGCGCGGACACATCGTCGAGGACGTGGGGGCCCTCAAACCGCCGCGGGACGGCAAGGACGTTCGTCTGGCGCTGGATTCCAAGATCCAGTACCTGGCCTACAGCCATCTCAAGGCAGCGGTTGCCGAGCACAAGGCCCGCGCCGGCGGGGCCATCGTCCTCGATGCCCGCAGCGGCGAAGTGCTCGCCCTGGTCAATCTGCCCACCTACAACCCCAACAACCGCGAGCATCTTTCCGGCGCCCAACTGCGCAACCGGGCCCTGACCGATACCTTCGAGCCCGGCTCGATCATGAAGCCCTTTACCGCCGCCCTGGCCCTGGAGCGAGGCAAGGTGCGCTTCGACACCGTGATCGACTGCGCCCCGGGGCGCATGACCATTGGCAGCGCCACCATTTCCGACGCCCATCCCCACGGCCCCCTGACCGTGGCCCAGGTGATCCAGAAGTCGTCCAACGTGGGCACCGCCAAGCTGGCCTTCAATTTCTCGCCCCGGGAAATGTGGGAAATGTACGACGCGGTGGGTTTCGGCCAGCAGCCGCAGTTGGGATTTCCCGGCGAAGTTTCCGGCCGGCTGCGCCCCTGGAAGAACTGGCGGCCCATCGAACAGGCCACCATGTCCTACGGCCATGGCATTTCGGTCAGCCTGATTCAGATCGCCCGGGCCTATACCGTCTTCGCCCGGGACGGCGACCTCGTTCCGCTCTCGCTCCTGCGCCTGGATGAGCCGCCGGCCAAGGGCGTCCAGGTCTTCTCGCCGGAGACCGCCCGGGAAATCCGCGCCATGCTCGAAATGGCGGTCCAGCCCGAGGGAACGGCGCCCAAGGCCCGCGTCGTGGGCTACCGCGTGGGAGGCAAGACGGGCACCGCCTACAAGATCGAGAACGGCGCCTATGCCCGCAAGTACGTGTCGTCCTTCGTGGGTGTTGCGCCCCTCAGCGATCCACGCCTGGTGGTGGCGGTGATGATCGACGAGCCGACCGCGGGCGGCCACTACGGGGGCGACGTGGCGGGGCCTGCCTTTTCCGGCATCACCGCCGGCGCCCTGCGCACCCTGGGGATCAAGCCCGATCTGCCGCTCCAGGTGGCCCAGCAGGACCGCGCAGCGGGGGGAGGGCACCTATGACCGCGGTGCGCGAATTGCTGGCCGACCTCGAAGCCGCGGGCATCCGCCCCAGCGGGGTGACCGACGACAGCCGTCGGGTGGCCCCGGGGGATATCTTCCTGGCCTACCCCGGCGACCTCGCCGATGGCCGGCGCTACATTCCCGACGCCCTTGCCCGAGGCGCGGCGGCGGTCCTCTGGCAGCCCGGCGGTGACTTCGCCTGGGACGCCGCTTGGCGCGTTGCCAATCGCTCGGCCAGCGGCCTGCGCGCTTTGGCCGGTCCCCTGGCCCACGAAGTTCTCGGCCGGCCCAGCGAAAGGCTCTCCCTGGTCGCCATCACCGGTACCAACGGGAAGACCACCGTCAGCCAGTGGCTGGCCCGGGCCTATCCCGGGGCCTGCGCCGTGATCGGTACCCTGGGCGCGGGCTTTCCGGATGAATTGCAGGAAACGGGCTTCACCACGCCGGAAGCCACCGCCCTGGTGGCCGCCCTGGCCGACTTCCAGGGGAGGGGGGCGCGGGCCTGCGCCCTGGAGGCGAGTTCCATCGGCATCGAGGAAGGACGCATGAACGGCCTGCGGGTCGACGTGGCCGTATTCACCAATCTGTCCCGGGACCATCTCGATTACCACGGCACCATGGAGGCCTACTCGGCGGCCAAGGAGCGCCTGTTCAACTGGCCGCGCCTGCGCGCCGCGGTGGTGAATCTGGACGATCCCTTCGGGCGCCTTCTGTTCAGCGCCTCCTCCGCCAGCCGCATCCTCGGCACCACGGTGGGCGAAGGCGAGCAGGCCACCCGGGCCGCGGTGCGGGCGGAGCACCTGGAGGCGACGCCCGAGGGACAGTCTTTCACCCTCGTCCTGCCCAACGGTCGGGTCGCCGTGCGCACCGCGATCCTGGGGCGCTACAACGTCTCCAACCTGCTGGCCGTCGCTGCGGTGCTGTACGACACGGGCCTCGCGGCCTCCGACATCGCCGCCCGGCTCCAGGCCCTCGCCCCTCCTCCAGGGCGCCTGGAGCGCCTGGGAGGCGAGGGCGAGCCGCTGCTGGTGGTGGATTACGCCCATACACCCGACGCCCTGGCCAACGCCCTGCAAGCCCTGCGCGACGTGGCTGCGGCCCGAGGCGGAAAGCTGGCGGTCGTCTTCGGCTGTGGCGGTGACCGGGACCGCGGCAAGCGTCCCCTGATGGGCGAGGTGGCGACCCGGGGCGCCGACAGCGTCATCGTCACCAGCGACAACCCGCGTCGGGAAGACCCCGCCGCCATCATCGCCGACATTCTGCCCGGCGCGCCCGGCGCCCGCGTCATCGAGGACAGGGCCGAGGCCATCCATGCCGCCCTGGCGGCCGCCACCGACGTCGACGTGGTGCTGCTGGCCGGCAAGGGTCACGAACCCTACCAGGAGCGCAACGGCCTGCGCACGCCCTTCTCCGACCTGGCCGAAGCTCGCGCCGCCCTCGCCAGACGCCAAGAGAAAAAACAATGAATTGGCTCCTCTCCGAAATCGCTCAAGCCATAGGTGCGCGTCAGGTCGGCGCCAACCAGGCCGTGACCGGCGTGTCCACCGACACCCGCGCCGCCGCTGGCGGCATGCTCTTCGTGGCCCTGCGCGGCGAGCGTTTCGACGCTCACGATTTTCTCGATCAGGCCGTCGCCACCGGCGCTGCCGCCCTCATGGTCAGCGACGCGAGCCGCCTGCCGGCCGGCGCCGCGGCCCTGGTGGTGGACGACACCCGCCTCGCCCTGGGGCGCCTGGCCGCCGCCTGGCGCAGCCGCTTCACCCTGCCGGTGCTGGCCGTGACGGGATCCAATGGCAAGACCACGACCAAGGAAATGATCGCCGCCATCCTCAAGGCAGCCTTCGGCGACGCCGTGCTGGCCACCCGTGGCAATCTCAACAACGACATCGGCCTGCCGCTGACCCTGCTGGGGCTGAACGCCGGGCATCGGGCGGCGGTGATCGAGATGGGCATGAACCATCCGGGCGAAATCGCCTATCTCGCTCCCATCGGCGCGCCGACGGTGGCTGTGATCACCAACGCCCAGCGCGCCCACCTGGAAGGCATGGGCGACCTGGACGAAGTGGCGCGGGAGAAGGGTGCCATTTTCGGCGGGCTGCAAGGGAAAAGCGTCGCCGTGGTCAATGCCGACGACGCCTACGCCGACTACTGGCGCAGCCTCGCCGGCCCGCACAGCGTCCTCACCTTCGGCATCGACAGCCCCGCCGACGTCCGCGGCGAGGTGCGCCAGCACGGGCTGGACATCACCCTGCATCTCATCGCTCCCCAGGGCGAGGCCGACATTGCCCTGGCCGTGCCGGGTCGGCACAACGCCCGCAACGCCGTTGCGGCGGCGGCGACCTGCCTCGCCGCCGGCATTCCCTTGGCTGCTGTGGCCCAGGGGCTGGCCGCCTTTGCCGGGGTCAAAGGGCGCCTGCAGCGGCGCCCGGGTGCCAACGGCGCCGTGATCCTCGACGACAGCTACAACGCCAATCCGGATTCCGTGCGGGCCGGCATCGACGTGCTGGCCTCCACCATCGGCCACAAGATCATGGTGCTGGGCGACATGGGCGAGATCGGTCAGGCCAGCGCCCAGTACCACGACGAGATCGGCGGCTATGCCAAGAGCCAGGGCGTCGACCGTCTCTATACCCTGGGTGAGGCTTCCCAGTTGGCGGCTCACAACTTCGGCGACGGCGGGCAGTCCTTCCGCAGCCCGGAAGAGTTGCTGAACGCGCTCACCCCCGAGCTCACCCCCGACGCAACCGTGCTGGTGAAGGGTTCGCGCTTCATGAAGATGGAACGGGTCGCCGACGCCATCGCCGCCCTCACCCCCGACCCCTCTCCCGCAGGCGGGCGAGGGGAGACAACCGCGGCGCGGTGCGCCGACACAAATCCGGAGGGTGCGTAATGCTCCTCGCCCTTGCCCAGTACCTTGCCCAGGACGTGCGCTTCTTCAACGTCTTCAACTACATCACCCTGCGCACGGTGCTGGCGGCCATGACGGCGCTCATCATCAGCTTTGCCGCCGGTCCGGCGGTGATCCGCTGGCTGGCGGCCAAGAAGATCGGCCAGGCGGTGCGCACCGACGGCCCCCAGACCCATCTGGTGAAGTCCGGCACGCCCACCATGGGCGGTGTGCTGATCCTAATCGCCATCGGCATCACCACGCTGCTGTGGGCCGACCTCAGCAACAAGTACGTGTGGACCGTGCTGGTGGTGACCCTGGGTTACGGCATCATCGGCTGGTACGACGACTGGAAGAAGGTGGTCTACCGCGATCCGAACGGCCTGGCCAGCCGCTGGAAATTCTTCTGGCAGTCGGTGCTGGGCGTCGGTGCCGCCCTGTTCCTGGCCTTTTCCGCCAAGTCACCGGGCCAGACCGAACTCATCGTCCCCTTCTTCAAGACCGTGGCCTACCCGTTGGGCATCGTCGGCTTCATCACCCTGACCTACTTCGTCATCGTCGGCACCTCCAACGCGGTGAACCTGACCGACGGCCTGGACGGCCTCGCCATCATGCCCACGGTGCTGGTGGCAGCCGCCTTCGTCATCTTCGCCTACGTCACCGGCCACGCGGTGTACGCCAAGTACCTCTTCATCCCCTACGTGCCGGGGGCCGGCGAATTGTGCATCTTCCTCGGCGCCATGGCCGGGGCGGGGCTGGGTTTCCTGTGGTTCAACGCCTATCCGGCGGAAGTGTTCATGGGCGATGTCGGCGCCCTGGCCCTGGGCGCTGCCCTGGGCACGGTGGCGGTCATCGTGCGCCAGGAAGTCGTGCTCCTCATCATGGGCGGCGTCTTCGTCGGCGAAACCCTGTCGGTGATGCTGCAGGTGGCCTACTTCAAATACACCAAGCGGAAATTCGGCGAAGGCCGCCGCATCCTGCGCATGGCGCCCCTGCATCACCATTTCGAGCAGTCCGGCTGGAAGGAAACCCAGGTCGTGGTGCGCTTCTGGATCATCACCATCATGCTGGTCCTCCTCGGTCTCTCCACCCTGAAACTGAGATGAAACGGCCCCCACGCTCACTTCGCTCACTGCCCCCCGCGGGGGCGCAGGCCCCCTTTGGGACGGCCCGGCAGGAGGCCTGATGGAACTCAAGGGCAAAACCATCCTCGTCGTCGGGCTCGGTGAATCCGGGCTGGCCATGGCCAAGTGGCTGGGCCGGCTGGGCGCCCGCGTGCGGGTGGCCGACTCCCGGGAGAATCCGCCCAACGTCGACGCTCTCTTCGCTGCCGTGCCCGGTGCCGAGCTGATTGCCGGCCCCTTCGCCGATGCGGCCTTCGCCGGCGTGGATCTGATCGCCCTGTCGCCGGGCGTGCCCAAGGCCACGCCTCAGGTGGAGAACGCCGCCGCGCCGGTGATTTCCGAAATCGAACTGTTCGCCGCCGGTGTCCGCCAATTCGCGCCCGGCAGCCGGATCGTCGGCATCACCGGCAGCAACGGCAAGACCACCACGACCGCGCTCACCGCCCACCTGCTCAAGGGCGCCGGAGTGCCGGCGGTGGCCTGCGGCAACATTTCGCCGTCGGCCCTCGATGCCCTCATGGACGCCCTCGACACGGGCAAGCTGCCGGCGGTGTGGGTGGTGGAGCTGTCCAGCTTCCAGCTGGAGACGACCGACCACCTGAACGCCGCCGCCGCGACCCTGCTCAACGTCTCCGAAGATCATCTCGACCGCTACGAGGGCAGCCTGGCCAACTATGCCGCCGCCAAGGCCCGCATCTTCCAGGGCAAGGGCGTCCTGGTCCTCAACCGGGACGACGACTGGTCCATGGCCAACGGCCGCTGCGGGCGCACCCTGGTGACCTTCGGCCTCGACGCGGCTCCCCGGGGTACCGACTACGGCCTGGCGGATGGCCATCTCTGCCGCGGCCAGGTGCGCCTGGTGGCCCTGGCCGACCTCAGGATCGCCGGACTGCACAACGCCGCCAACGCCATGGCCGCCCTGGCCCTGTGCGAGGCGGTGGGCGTGGCGCCGGACCGCCTGATGGAAGCGCTGAAGGCCTTCCAGGGCCTGCCCCATCGCGTCGAAGCCGTGGCCGAGAAGCGCGGCGTGCTCTACGTCGATGACTCCAAGGGCACCAACGTCGGCGCCACCCTGGCCGCCATCGAAGGTCTGGGGCGGCCGGTGAACATCGTCCTGGGCGGCGACGGCAAGGGCCAGGATTTCTCTCCCCTGCTGCCGGCACTGCAAAAGCATGGCCGTGCCGCCGCGCTCATCGGCCGCGACGCCGCTGCCATCGAGACGGCCATCGCCGGCGCAGGCATTGCGCTGCAGCGCTGTGCCGACATGGGCGAGGCGGTCCGCTGGCTGGCCAGCCAGGCGCAGGCGGGCGACTGCGTGCTGCTCTCGCCAGCCTGTGCCAGCCTCGACATGTACAAGAACTACGCCCACCGCGCGCAAGCCTTCGTCGACGCGGTGCAGGGGCTGCCCTCATGATGCTCGCCGCCCTCGACTCCCCCCGCCGCGAAGTGGCCGAGATCGACCACGCTCTCCTGTGGAGCGCGCTGCTGCTGCTGTTTACCGGGCTGGTCATGGTCTATTCCTCGTCCATCGCCACGGCGGAGGCCAGCCGCGCCTTTGGGCACCAGCCCACTTACTTCCTCTTCCGCCACGCCATTTTCCTGTGCATCGGCCTGGTGGTCGCCGGCTTCGTCTTCCAGGTACCGCTGGCTGTCTGGCAGCGCGCCGCGCCCCTGCTCTTTCTCGGGGGGGTGCTCCTCCTCGCCATCGTGCTCATCCCCGGTATCGGGCGCGACGTGAATGGCGCCCGGCGCTGGCTGTCCCTGGGCTTCGCCAACCTGCAACCTTCCGAGCTGATGAAGCTCTTTGCGGTGCTCTACGCCGCCGATTACACGGTGCGCAAGATTTCGGTCATGCACGACCTCAAGAAGGCCTTTCTGCCGATGTTCGGCGCCATGTTCGTGGTCGGCATGCTGCTTCTGAAGGAGCCCGACTTCGGTGCCTTCGTGGTCATCATCGCCATCGCCATGGGCATCCTTTTCCTGGGGGGGCTGCGGGCGCGCCTCTTCGTCGTCCTGGTGGCGGGCCTGCTGGTGGCGTTCACCGTGCTCATCATCGTCTCGCCCTACCGGCGGGACCGCATCTTCGGCTTCATGGACCCCTGGGGTGACGAATTCGGCCGGGGTTATCAACTGTCCCACTCCCTCATCGCCTTCGGTCGGGGGGAGCTCTTTGGCGTCGGCCTGGGCGCCAGCGTGGAGAAACTGTTCTACCTGCCGGAAGCCCATACCGACTTCCTCCTCGCCGTCATCGCCGAGGAACTGGGCTTCGTCGGTGTCCTGGTTGTTGTCCTGCTCTTCGCCCTGCTGGTGCAGCGGGCCTTCGCCATCGGCCGCCGCTGCGTCCAGCTCGACCGCCTCTATCCGGCCCTGGTGGCCATGGGCATCGGCATCTGGATGGGCGTGCAGTCCTTCATCAACATGGGTGTGAATATGGGGCTCCTGCCCACCAAGGGCCTGACCCTGCCGCTGATGAGCTTCGGCGGCTCGGGAATTGTGGCGAACTGCGTGGCTGTGGCGATCCTCTTGCGTGTCGACTGGGAGAACCGGCAGCTCATGCGAGGTGGAAAACTATGACCACGTTCGTGCTGCCTGTTTCGGCGCAGACAACGCGCCGCAAAGCGGCTCGTTGCGGCGCAGACTCATATTCGCGTAGCGAATGTGACGTCGTAGCCACTCACCCGCCGCAGCCGGTGTTAAGCGCGCAGCGCGGCCGGAGACAAAACAGGCATCTCAGGCGTGGAGGGAAGCTATGAGCAAGACCCTCCTCGTTATGGCCGGCGGTACCGGCGGCCACATCTTCCCCGCTCTCGCTGTCGCCGAGAAGATGCGCGAACGCGGCTGGCGGGTCGTCTGGATGGGCAATCCGGAGGGCATGGAAGCCCGTCGCGTACCCCAGCACGGCTTCGAGATGGTGTGGGTGAAGTTCGAGGCCCTGCGCGGCAAGGGGCTGTTGCGCAAGCTGCTGCTGCCCTTGAATCTCCTCAAGGGTTTCTGGCAGGCCTTGAAGGCCATCCGCCAGGTGCGTCCGGACGTGGTGCTGGGCATGGGCGGTTACATCACCTTCCCCGGCGGCATGATGGCGGTGCTGCTCGGCAAGCCCCTCGTGGTGCATGAGCAGAATTCCGTCGCCGGGCTCGCCAACCGTGTGCTGGCCGGCGTTGCCGACCGGGTCGTCACCGGCTTCCCGGAGGTCTTGAAAAAGGGCGCCTGGGTGGGCAACCCGGTGCGCCCGGAGATCGCGGCCCTGCCGGCGCCCGCCGAGCGCCTCAAGGAGCGTAGCGGCAGCCTGCACCTGCTGGTCATCGGCGGCAGCCTGGGGGCCAAGGTGCTCAACGAGGTCATTCCCCAGGGCCTGGCCCAGCTCAATGCCGACGAACTGCCCCAGGTGGTGCATCAGGCGGGTGAGCAGCATCTGGAAGCCCTCAAGGCCAACTACGCCGCCGTCGGCATCCACGCCCACTGCGTCGCTTTCATCGACGACATGGCCGGTGCCTACGAGTGGGCCGATGTGGTAATTTGCCGCGCCGGCGCGCTGACCATCGCCGAACTGGCCGCTGCCGGGGTGCCGGCCATCCTGGTGCCCTTCCCCCACGCGGTGGATGACCACCAGACGGGGAACGCCAAGTTCCTGGTGAATGTGGGCGGGGCCTTCCTGCTGCCCCAGGGCGAGCTGAGCCCCGATTCCGTCGCCCTGATCCGCAACTACAGCCGCAGCCAGCTCCTGGAAATGGCCGAGAAGGCGCGGAGCATGGCCAAGCCCGACGCCACCGAGGAAGTGGCGAATATCTGTTCCGAGGTGGCGAAATGAAGCACAAGGTCAAGAATATCCACTTCGTCGGCGTCGGCGGTTCCGGTATGAGCGGCATCGCCGAGGTCCTGGCCAACCTGGGTTACAAGGTCTCCGGTTCCGACCTCGCCGCCAGCGCCACGACGCGCCGCCTGGAAGCCCAGGGCGTCAAGGTCCACGTCGGCCACGCCGCCAAGCACGTTGCCAAGGCGGACGCGGTGGTGGTGTCCACCGCCGTCAAGGCCGACAACCCGGAAGTGGTCGCCGCCCGTGAGCGTCACGTGCCGGTGGTGCCCCGGGCCCAGATGCTGGCCGAGCTGATGCGCCTCAAGCAGGGCATCGCCATCGCCGGCACCCACGGCAAGACCACCACCACCAGCCTGGTCACCAGCATCCTGGCCGAGGGCGGCATCGATCCCACCTTCGTCATCGGCGGCCGCCTCAACGCCGCCGGCGCCAACGCCAAGCTGGGGCAGGGCGATTTCCTGGTGGCCGAGGCCGACGAATCCGACGCTTCCTTCCTCTACCTGTCGCCGGTCATCTCGGTGGTCACCAACATCGACGCTGACCACATGGAAACCTACGGCCACGACTTCGAGCGCTTGAAGGGCGCCTTCGTCGATTTCCTCAACCGCCTGCCTTTCTATGGGGTGGCGGTACTCTGCGCCGACGATCCCAACGTGCGCGCCATCCTGCCGGCGGTGCCCAAGCAGATCGTCACTTACGGCCTCGACCCGGCGGCCAACGTCCACGCCGAGAACGTGCGGGCGGTGGACGGCCAGATGCATTTCGATGCGGTAAGGGTGAACGGCAGCGTCTCCCGCCTGCCCATCACCCTCAACCTGCCGGGCATGCACAACGTCCTGAACGCCCTGGCCGCCATCGCCGTGGCCACCGAGGTGCAGGTGCCGGACGCCGCCATCATCAAGGCGCTGGCCGAATTCAAGGGCGTCGGCCGCCGCTTCCAGCGCTACGGCGAGGTGGCCCTGCCGGAGGGTGGCAGCTTTACCCTCATCGATGACTACGGCCACCACCCGGTGGAAATGGCCGCCACCCTCGCCGCCGCCCGCGGGGCCTTCCCGGGCCGCCGCCTGGTGCTGGCCTTCCAGCCCCACCGCTACACCCGCACCCGCGACTGCTTCGAGGATTTCGTCAGGGTGCTGTCGACGGTCGATGCGCTGCTGCTGGCCGAGGTCTACGCCGCCGGCGAAGCGCCCATCGTCGCCGCCGACGGCCGGTCGCTCGCCCGGGCCCTGCGCGTGGTGGGCAAGGTGGAGCCGGTCTTCGTCGAGGACATCGCGGCCATGCCGCAAACCATTCTGGATGTCGCCCGGGACGGCGACGTGGTGTTGACCATGGGTGCCGGTTCCATCGGCGCGGTACCCGGCAAGCTGGTTGAAGGAAAGCCCTCGTGAGCAATTTCGGTAAAGTCGCGGTGCTCTTCGGCGGAACGTCCGCCGAAAGGGAGGTGTCCTTGAACAGCGGGTCGCGGGTGCTGGCCGCCCTGCAGGGGCAGGGCATCGACGCCCATGCTTTCGATCCCGCCAACCAGCCCCTGGACGCCTTGAAGGGCTACGACCGGGCCTTCATCGCGCTGCACGGTCGCCACGGCGAGGACGGCACCATCCAGGGCGCCCTGGAGATGATGCACATCCCCTACACCGGCCCCGGCGTGCTGGCCTCCGCCCTGGCCATGGACAAGTTCCGCACCAAGCTGATGTGGCGTGCCGCCGGCCTGCCCATCCCGGAATACGCGGTGCTCAAGGCTGATTCCGACTTCGCCGAGATCGAGGAGGAATTGGGCCTGCCTCTCTTCGTCAAGCCCGCCCGGGAGGGGTCTTCCATCGGCATTACCAAGGTCAGGGCCCGGGGGGATCTGGCCGCGGCCTATGCCGAGGCGGCCAGACACGACTCCCTGGTGATCGCCGAAAAGGGCGTCCTGGGCGGCGAATACACCGTCGGCATCGTCGGCGACGAGGCCCTGCCCATCATCAAGATCGAGCCGGCCACCGACTGGTACGACTACGAAGCCAAGTACATCCGCAACGACACCAAGTACCTCTGCCCCTGCGGCCTGCCGGCCGAGCAGGAGGCCCGTATCCGCAAGGGGGCCCTGGAAGCCTTTCGCATCCTTGGGGGGCGGGGCTGGGGCCGGGTGGATTTCCTCATGGACGAGGAGGGGCAGCACTACTTCCTTGAGGCCAACACGGCGCCGGGCATGACCGACCATTCCCTGGTGCCCATGGCGGCCCGGGTGGCCGGCATGGACTACCCTACCCTGGTGCGCCGGGTGCTCGAACTGGCTTCCCACGACTGACATGATCTCGCCGGCCACCGCCCCTTCTCTCACCCCCCGGGGCCTGCCCCAGGGGGAGGTATGAGCCATGTGGAACAAGCCCGACGCCCTCAACGCCCTGGCCGATCTCCTGCTTCTGGCAGGGGTCGCGGCGCTGCTGGCGGTGGGGGTCGTCTGGCTGGTGCGGGTGCCCTCCCTGCCCATAAAGCAGGTGGTGTTCACCCAGGAACTGCATCAGGTGCGGCGCCTGGAAGTGGAGCAGGCGCTGCCTACGGCGCTCAAGGGCAATTTCTTCAGCGTCAATCTGGATGCCGTGCGCGCCGCTCTGGAAAAGTTGCCCTGGATTCGCCGGGTGCAGGTGCGGCGGGTGTGGCCGGCCCGGCTGGAAGTGAGCGTCGAGGAGCATCGGGCGGCCGCGCGTTGGGAAAGCGGGGCGGCGGCGAGCAACGAACTGGTGAACACCTATGGCGAGGTCTTCGCGGCGCCGCTGGCCAGGACCGAGGCTGCGCTGCTGCCCGCCCTGCACGGCCCGGCGGGCACGGCGCCGGACCTGCTGCGCCGCCACGGCGACTGGACGGAGTCCTTCCGGGCCTTGGGGCAGAGACCGATCCAGGTGCTGCTGTCGCCGCGGCTGTCGTGGCACATGCGCCTGGACAGCGGCATGGCCATCGAGTTGGGGCGGGACCAGCCCAAGTCGCCGGTGGGCGCCCGGCTGGAGCGATTTGTGAAGGTGTACGGGGAAACCGTGGGGCAGCGGGAAACGCTGCCGGCGGTGGTGGATTTACGGTATCCCAACGGCTTTGCCCTGCGGGGAGCGGCTGTGGCGGGAAAGGGAAAGTAGGGACATGAGCAGGGACAACAAGGATCTGGTGGTCGGGCTCGATATCGGCACGTCGAAAATCGTCGCCCTGGTGGCCGAAATCACGCCGGAAGGGCGCCTCAGCGTCATCGGCATGGGGTCGCAGGATTCCCGCGGCCTGAAGAAGGGCGTGGTGGTCAATATCGAGGAGACGGTGCACACCATCAGCCGCGTCATCCAGGAAGTCGAGCTGATGGCGGACTGCAAGGTGCGGGACGTCTACACCGGCATCGCCGGCAGCCACATCAAGAGCTTCAACTCCAACGGCATGGTGGCGATCAAGGACAAGGAAGTGACCCCGACCGATGTCGAGCGCGTCATCGAAACTGCCCGTGCCATGCCCATCCCGGCCGATCAGGAAATCCTGCACATCCTCACCCAGGAGTTCGTCATCGACGGCCAGGATGGCATCCGAGAGCCCATCGGCATGAGCGGCATGCGCCTCGAAGTGCGGGTGCACATCGTCACCGGCGCCGTGTCGGCGGCCCAGAACATCGTCAAGTGCGTGCGCCGCTGTGGCCTGGAAGTGAACGACCTGGTGCTGCAACCCCTGGCCTCCAGCTACGCCACGCTCTCGGAGGACGAGAAGGATCTCGGCATCTGCCTCATCGACATCGGCGGCGGCACCACCGACATTGCCGTGTGGACCCAGGGTGCCATTCGCCACACTTCGGTGATTCCCATCGCCGGCGACCAGGTTACCAACGATATTGCGATGGCTCTGCGCACGCCCACCCGGGAAGCCGAAGACATCAAGCGCAAGTTCGGCTGCGCTCTCGCTGCCCTGGCCGACCCGGCCGAAACCCTGGAGGTGGCCGGCGTGGACGACCGCCCCAGCCGCAAGCTGTCCCGCCGTGCCCTGGCCGACGTCATCCAGCCCCGGGTGGAGGAGCTGTATGAGTTGATCCAGTCCGAATTGCGCCGGGCGGGGTTCGAGGAAGTGCTGTCCTCGGGCATCGTGCTTACGGGCGGAGCCAGCGTCATGCCCGGCATGATCGAGCTGGGCGAGGAGATTTTCCACATGCCGGTGCGCCTGGGGACCCCCAAATACGGCGGCAGCCTGGCCGACGTGGTGCAGAGCCCCCGCTTCTCGACCGCCTTTGGCTTGCTGCTGGAGGCCCAGGCCCAGCACAAGCGGGGACAGAAGATCAAGGAAAAGCAGGGCGTCAGGGACGTCCTGTCCAGCATGAGATCGTGGTTCGCAAAGAACTTTTGAGTGTGGTTTGACCGTTTTTTCAGAGGAGACGTCTATGTTTGAAATTATCGACAAGGAAGAGACCGGGACCGTCATCAAGGTGATCGGCGTGGGCGGCGCTGGCGGCAACGCCATCGAGCAC
Source organism: Betaproteobacteria bacterium (assembly GCA_016720065.1). Taxonomy (NCBI): domain Bacteria; kingdom Pseudomonadati; phylum Pseudomonadota; class Betaproteobacteria; species Betaproteobacteria bacterium. The sequence continues at coordinate 337,679 of JADJXY010000001.1, forward strand.
ATGATCCAGGAGGGCGTGCAGGGGGTGGAGTTCATCGCCGCCAACACCGACGCCCAGGCCCTGGCCCGCAACACCGCCCACGTGAAGGTTCCCCTGGGCAAGACCGGGCTGGGTGCCGGCGCCAAGCCCGAGGCCGGGCAGGCCGCCGCCGAAGCCCACCGGGAGGAAGTTCGCAGTTGCCTCACCGGTGCCCACATGGCCTTCATCACGGCTGGCATGGGCGGTGGCACCGGCACCGGCGCCGCTCCCGTCGTGGCCCAGGTGGCGCGCGAAATGGGCATCCTTACCGTCGGCGTGGTCACCAAACCCTTCTCCTTCGAGGGCGGCAAGCGCATGAAGTCCGCCGAAGCGGGCATCGCGGAATTCTCCAAGCACGTCGATTCCCTCATCGTCATCCTCAACGACAAGCTGATGGACGTCATGGGCGACGACGCCGGGGTGGACGAATGCTTCCGCGCTGCCGACGACGTGCTGAAGAACGCGGTCGGCGGCATCGCCGAGATCATCACCTACCCGGGTCTGGTGAACGTGGACTTCGAAGACGTGCGCACCGTCATGGGTGAAATGGGCCGCGCCATGATGGGCTCCGCCGTTGCCGCAGGCGTCGACCGGGCACGCATCGCCGCCGAGCAGGCCGTCGCCTCGCCGCTGCTGGAAGGCATCAACCTCTCCGGCGCCCGCGGCGTGCTGGTCAATATCACGGCTTCCCGCGGCAACCTCAAGATGAAGGAAGTGAACGAGGTGATGAACACGGTAAAGGCCTTTGCCGCGGAAGACGCCCACATCATCTTCGGTGCCGTGTACGACGAACTGATGGGCGATGCCCTGCGCGTCACCGTCGTCGCCACCGGCCTGGGCCAGGCGGCCGCCAAGCGCCAGACTTTCGAGGTCATCAACACGCCGGTATTGCAGGCCACGGGAACCCACGACATGGTCGCCCCCACCGCGGTGGACTACAACGTCATGGCCGAAGTGCCGGCCGTGGTGCGTAAACGCAACGGCACCGTCGAGGCCCTGGCCAACAGCGGTGTGGAGAAGTACGACATTCCCGCTTTCCTGCGCAAACAGGCCGATTGACGGTCCGTTTTCCGGGAAAGACCCTTCTCTGAAAAGGGGGCGGCGCCTTGTGCTACAATGCGCCGTTTCCCACATTATTCAAGGACTTGGCATGCTGAAGCAGCGCACGCTCAAATCCCTCATCCGCGCCTGCGGCGTCGGTCTGCATGGCGGCGTCAAGGTCACCATGACCCTGCGTCCGGCGGCCCCGGATACCGGCATCGTCTTTCGCCGCGTGGATCTGGCCGAGCCCGTTGATTTGCCGGCCAATGCCCTTCTGGTGGGCGACACCCGCATGTGTTCCTGCCTGGAGCAGGAAGGCCCGCAAGGAAAAATCCGCGTCGGAACCATAGAGCACCTGATGTCCGCCTTTGCCGGTCTGGGCATCGACAACGCCTGGGTGGACCTCGACGCGCCGGAAGTGCCCATCCTTGACGGCTCCGCCGCGCCCTTCGTCTTCCTCATCCAGTCTGCCGGTATCGAGGAACAGAACGCCGCCAAGAAATTCATCCGTGTCACGGCGCCCATCGAAGTGCGCGACGGCGACAAGTGGGCCCGGTTCGAACCCCACGATGGCTATCGGCTGGCGTTTTCCATCGTCTTCAACCACCCCGCCATCGACCGCTCTGCCCAGTCGGCCGAGATGGATTTCGCCCAGCACTCCTATGTGCGCGAAATCGCCCGGGCCCGGACGTTCGGCTTCATGCAGGAAGTGGAAACCCTGCGCGAAAATGGCCTGGCCCTGGGGGGCGGTCTCGAAAACGCCATCGTCCTGGACGAGTTCCGGGTGCTCAATGGCGACGGCCTGCGTTACGGCGACGAGTTCGTCAAACACAAGATCCTGGACGCCATCGGCGATCTTTATCTTCTCGGGCATCCCCTTCTGGCGGCCTTTTCGGCCCACAAGTCCGGCCATGGCCTGAACAACCTCCTGGCGCGGGAACTGCTCGCCCGGCGTGACGCCTGGGAATTGGTCAGCTTCGAGGAAGCCGAGCGCGCACCTGCCGGAGTGTCCCGCTGGCTTGAGCTGGCGGCCTGAGTCGGGACCGGGGCGCCCGGGGTCTCCGTCATGCTGATCGTCCGGATTCTGGCCATCCTGGCGGTCATCGCCATCGGGGTCGGCTTTGTCGCCTACGCCTTTACCGGCGACCGTCGCTATCTCGGCTTTGCCTGGCGTCTGGCTCGCTGGGGTCTCCTGTTCATCCTGGTGTTTCTGGGGCTGCTCTTCTTCGAGCGGGTGCTGCTCATTCCCCTGTGAGGCCTGCGGCTCAGGGGTTTCCTGACCGGGCCAGCAGCGTTTCCAGCGCGGCCCGCAGCGGCCCCGGGGGAAGGTCGGTGGCGATGGCGCGCAGGCTGCCGACAGCCCCGCCAGACAGGGGTTTCTGCTGTGAAGCCCTTGATTGCCAAGGAATTTGGCGGGGTTGAACTTTGACGTCGATGCCGTTACACTCGACCCCTTCAACCGATAACTCGCTGCACAATCGCGGGCTCATTTGCCGGATTTTCGCAGCGACCGCGCCGTTGTCGGCGTGGATAACGATTCTTCCCGACTTGAAGTTGGCTACCCGGGCAACGGTGCCCAGGGGTTCCGGCAGGCTACGTTCCAGCCGGCGGGCCAGTTTGAGGATCAGACGGGCATGGGCCATGACCCTGCCTGCACCCTCGGCGGTATCGAGGAATTCCTCAGGCGAAGTAGGCATAGGAGGAGGTATCCGTGCAGATTATTCTTGTCTCTGGTCGTTTCAAGACGGCCAAGACCCTGACCATTATGCCGCGACACGTGCTGTTCGCGGTGGGCGCCTTCGTCGGTCTCGTCATCGCGGCGTCGATGGCATTTTCCTGGGTTTCGGTGCAATTGCGCCTTCCCCTGGTCCAGGAACTGGTGCTTTCCCTGCAACAGCGTGAAACCCGCCAGACCCAGGAATTCGTCCAGAACAATCTCCAGCTCATGGCGACCCGCCTCGGCGAACTTCAGGCCCAGGTGCTCCAGTTGGACGACCTGGAGGAGCGCCTCTATCGGCTGGCAGGGGTGAAGAGGGAAGCGGCGGCGAACGAGAAGCGCCCCGCCGGTCAGGGCGGCCCCCTGATTCTGGCACCCCTTTCGGCGGCTGAACTGCAAAAGGAAATCGACCGTCTGGCCAGTGTGGTGGATGGTCGGGCGGACCAGTTGGCGGAGCTCGAGGCCCGCGTTCTGGACAAGCGTGTGCGTGACCGCCTCCTGCCGACGACGCTGCCGGTGAAGGAAGGGGCCATCGGTTCCGGCTTCGGTCACCGTGCCGACCCCATTGCCGGTGTCCGCGCCATGCACGAAGGGATCGATTTTGTCGCGGAGACCGGCACTGCCGTGGTGGCCGCCGCGGGAGGCGTGATCCTGGCCGTCGAATATCATCCCGAGTTCGGCAACATGATCGACATCGACCACGGCGAAGGCCTGATCTCCCGTTACGCCCACCTGTCCAGGACTGCGGTCAAGATCGGGCAGATGGTGCAGCGCGGCGAGCGCCTCGGCGATGTTGGCAGCACCGGGCGTTCCACGGGCTCCCACCTGCATTTCGAAGTGCGCATGCTGGGCGTCGCGCAGGATCCGGCCCACTTCCTGAAGCAGGGATCGGAATACGCCCAGGCCCGCCGCCGCTGAGTGGGGGGGATTTTCCCGTACTTTCAGACGGTTTCCTCGTAACGGGCCGTCATCTTCGGGCCGGGGGGGCGTGCTAGAATCGGCCCTTTGCCGTTTCTGCGGCCCCCTATTCTCCTGCGATGATTCCCGGCCTCCTCAAGAAGATTTTCGGCAGCCGCAACGACCGGCTGGTTAAACAATATTCCGCGACGGTGCGTCGTATCAACGCCCTGGAGCCCGCTCTGGCCTCCTTGTCCGACGACGCGCTGCGGGCCAAGACCGACGAATTCCGCGCGCGCCACGAGAAGGGCGAATCCCTGGACGATCTGCTCCCCGAGGCCTTTGCCGTCGTGCGGGAAGCCGGCAAGCGGGCGTTGGGCATGCGGCATTTCGACGTCCAGCTCATCGGCGGCATGGTGCTGCATTACGGCAAGATCGCCGAAATGCGTACCGGCGAGGGCAAGACACTGGTCGCCACCCTGCCGTCCTACCTCAACGCCATCTCCGGCAAGGGCGTCCATGTCATCACGGTGAACGACTATCTGGCCAGCCGCGACGCCGAGTGGATGGGCCGCCTGCACCGCTTCCTGGGGCTGGCCGTGGGGGTCAACCTGTCCCAGATGGACCACGACGCCAAGCAGGCTGCCTACGTCGCCGACATCACCTACGGTACCAACAACGAATTCGGCTTCGACTACCTGCGCGACAACATGGTCTACGGCGCGGCAGACCGGGTACAGAAGAAGCTCAATTACGCCATCGTCGACGAGGTGGACTCCATCCTCATCGACGAAGCCCGCACCCCCCTCATCATCTCCGGCCAGGCCGAGGATCACACCGACCTCTACCTGCGCATGAAGGACGTGGTGCCCAAGCTCAGCCGGGCCGAGAAGGAAGACGGCGAGGGGGACTACTGGGTGGATGAGAAGGGACATCAGGTTCACCTGTCCGAGGCGGGCTACGAGCACGCCGAGCAGTTGCTGGCCGAGCATGGGCTGCTGGCCGAGGGGCGCAGCCTCTACGAAGCCGCCAACATCACCCTCATGCACCACTTGAACGCCGCCCTGCGTGCGCTGACCCTCTTCCACAAGGATCAGCACTACGTGGTGCAGAACGGCGAGATCGTCATCGTCGACGAATTCACCGGCCGCCTCATGGCGGGCCGGCGCTGGTCGGATGGCCTGCACCAGTCGGTGGAGGCCAAGGAAGGCGTGGCCATCCAGGCGGAAAACCAGACCCTGGCCTCGATCACCTTCCAGAACTACTTCCGCATGTACGGCAAGCTGGCCGGCATGACCGGCACTGCCGATACCGAAGCTTACGAATTCCACCAGATCTACGGGCTCGAAACCGTCGTCATTCCCACCCACCGCCCCATGGTGCGCAAGGACATGAACGATCTGGTCTACAAGACCGCCCAGGAAAAGCACACGGCCATCATCGCCGACATCCGTGACTGCGTGCAGCGCGGCCAGCCGACCCTGGTGGGCACGACGTCGGTGGAAAATTCCGAGCTGCTTTCGGCCATGCTCAAGCAGGAAGAAATTGCCCACCAGGTGCTCAACGCCAAGCAACACGCCCGGGAAGCGGACATCGTCGCCCAGGCCGGCCTGCCCGGCGCGGTGACCGTGGCCACCAACATGGCCGGCCGCGGGACGGACATCGTCCTGGGCGGCAATGTGGAGAAGCGCATCGCCGCGCTGCGTGACGACGCCTCCCTCGACCCCGCCGCCCGGGACGCTTCCATCGCCACCCTGAGAGCGGAGTGGCAGACCCTGCACCAGCGGGTGCTGGACGCTGGCGGCCTGCACATCATCGGTTCCGAGCGCCACGAATCCCGCCGCATCGACAATCAGTTGCGTGGCCGTTCCGGGCGCCAGGGCGACCAGGGCTCATCGCGCTTCTACCTCTGCCTGGACGACCCGCTCCTGCGCATCTTCGCCGGCGAGCGCCTGCGCACCATCATGGACAAGCTCAAGATGCCCGAAGGCGAGGCCATCGAGCATCCCCTGGTTTCCCGTTCCCTGGAATCGGCTCAACGCAAGGTCGAGGCGCGCAACTTCGACATCCGCAAGCAGCTCCTCGAATACGACGACGTTGCCAACGATCAGCGCAAGGTCATCTACCAGCAGCGCAACGAACTGCTGGAGAGCGAGGACATTTCCGAGACCATCGTCGCCATGCGCCATGGGGTCATCGCCGAAATTTTCCGCAATCACGTTCCCGCCGAGTCGGTCGAAGAGCAGTGGGATCTGCCCGGCCTGGAGCTGGCCCTGGAATCCACCCTGCAGATCAGCGCACCGGTGGCCGAGTGGTTCAGGGCCGAGCCGACCCTGGCCGACGACGACATGCTGGCCCGTATCGTCCACCAGGCCGACGCCAGCTATGCCGAGAAGGTCGAGCTGGTCGGTGCCGGCAATTTCCATCAGTTTGAGCGCAATGTCATGCTCCAGGTGCTCGATACCCATTGGCGCGAGCATCTGGCTGCCCTCGATCACCTGCGCCAGGGCATTCATCTGCGCGGCTATGCCCAGAAGAATCCCAAGCAGGAATACAAGCGCGAGGCCTTCGAGCTCTTCGAAAACCTCCTCGATTCCGTGCGCCGGGAGGTGACCCGCATCGTGTTTACGGTCCGCATCTCCTCTCCCGAGGAAGTGCAGGAAACCGCGCCTCACAACGAGGTGCAGAACGTCCAGTACCGCCATGCCGACTATGACGAGCCCCAGGACGACGCGCAGGAAGGGGAGGCACCCGTGCCTATGCCGCAGCAGCCCGTCCAGACCGGACCCAAGGTGGGCCGCAACGACCCCTGCCCCTGCGGCAGCGGCAAGAAATACAAGCAGTGCCACGGAAAGCTGTCGTAAGCGCAGCTTCGCCCCGGCGTCTCTGCCTGCGCCGGCCGTAACTGACTCCATGCCGAGTCGCCGGCCGGCTTGACGGAGCGCAGTGGCCCGCTCCGCTTCATCGTTCGAGGATCGCCCATGCCCGTGAATTACCAGACCCCCGCTCCGCAAGCGCTCTTCCCCGTCCCCGGAGTCCGCCTCGGTGTTGCCGCAGCGGAAATCCGCAAAAAGAACCGGCGCGACCTGACCCTCATCGCTCTCGACCCGGGCTGCACCGTCGCGGGTGTCTTTACCCAGAACCGCTTCTGTGCCGCTCCGGTCCAGTTGTGCCGCAGCCATCTGGAATGCGGCAGTGCCATCCGCGCCCTGGTCATCAACACCGGCATCGCCAATGCCGGCACCGGCGAGCCCGGCCGTCTGGCCGCCCAGGCGACCTGTGGCGCGGTGGCCGAGCTCCTTGGAGTCGAGGCGCAACAGGTGCTGCCTTTCTCCACCGGAGTCATCCTCGAAGCCCTCCCGGTGGAGCGTCTCGTCGCCGGCCTGCCCGCCTGCCAGACCGACCTCAAGGCCGACAACTGGCATGCCGCGGCCCACGCCATCATGACCACGGACACCGTCGCCAAGGCGGCCTCGCGCCAGGTTCAGGCAGTGGGGCGCACCGTCACCGTCACCGGCATGTCCAAAGGGGCGGGCATGATCAAGCCCAATATGGCCACCATGCTGGGCTTCGTCGCCACCGATGCGGGCATCGCGAGGCCGCTTCTGGAAACCCTGGTGAAAGAGGCCGCCGACGCCTCGTTCAATGGCATCACCGTCGACGGCGATACCTCGACCAACGACTCCTTCGTACTCATGGCCAGCGGCGCTTCGGGGGCCGCCTTCGTCACTGGCCAGGAGCCGGGCTGGGATGCCGTAAGGGATGCGCTGATCGCCGTGGCCGTGGAACTCGCCCAGGCCATCGTGCGGGACGGCGAGGGGGCGACCAAGTTCATCACCGTTGCGGTAGAAGGCGGGCGCGATCGGGAGGAATGTCGCCAGGTTGCCTACGCGGTGGCCCATTCCCCCCTGGTCAAGACGGCCTTCTTCGCTTCCGATCCCAATCTCGGGCGCATCCTGGCCGCCATCGGCTACGCGGGTATTGCCGATCTGGACGTAGACGGCCTGCGGGTCTGGCTCGACGACGTGATGGTGGCAGAAAAGGGCGGCCGGGCGGCCTCCTACCGGGAAGAGGATGGTGCCCGCGTCATGGGGCAGGCTGAAATCACCGTGCGCATCGACCTGGGCCGCGGGACTGCTATGGCGAACGTCCATACCTGCGACTTGTCCTACGACTACGTCAAGATCAACGCCGACTACCGTAGTTGATCTCGGGGTGTCGGAAAACTTTACACTAAGTCACAAAAAAGCCGGGATTGCCGTTTCGTGAGGCGTCTGCTTTCCCTGCGGGAGCGGGAAGCGCGGTCTGTCGGTACAAATATTGCTTAATTTTTGAGCTATGCCGGGCGGTTTTAGGGCCCGGTGCCAGGATTCCCCGCCTGAGGCGGGGGCGTTGAATCGATCGTTCCGGGGGCGCGCGGCCCCCGGGGCGGGTCGGCTGGGGAAGCGGGATTCCGAAAAGGGAGTCCGGGGCGCGATCTCAGCCTTCCAGGCAGGCTGAGTCTCACCGAAATCCGGTGGGGTGACGCCAAGGGGGTGGTATGGCAAGGAATCCTTCGTTCAAGTTGCGTCAGGGAGCAATCCTGGCGTTCGCGATCAATTACGCCTTCAGTCCGGTGGCCTACGCGGGCCTGCCCCAGGGGGCGAGCGTGGTCAACGGCCAGGTGACGATCACCCAGCCGTCCTCCGGCGTCATGAACGTGCGGGCCTCCAACGGCTCCATCATCAACTGGAACCAGTTTTCCATCGGTGCCGGCGATCTCGTGCGCTTCGTCCAGCCTACGGCGTCGTCCGCCGTGCTCAACCGGGTGGTGGGGAGCCAGGTGTCGGAGATCATGGGCCGCCTCGAAGCCAACGGCCGGGTCTTCCTCATCAACCCCAACGGCATCGTCTTCGGGCCCGGAGCACGGGTCGATACCAACGGTTTTCTCGCGTCCACCCTCAGCCTGTCCGACGCCGACTTCCTGGCCGGCAAACTGCGCTTCCTGGGTGATGCCAGCAGCGGCACCATCCGCAACGAAGGCCTCATCACCGTTGCCCCCGGCGGCAGCGTCGCCCTCATCGCGCCCAATATCGAAAACGCCGGCATCATCCAGGCCCCCGGCGGGCACCTCCTGCTCGCCGCCGGTCGGCGCATCGAAATCGCCAGCCTGGATTTCGACGGGGTCACTTTCGAGGTCCAGGCGCCCGCCGACACGGTGCTCAACCTGGGCAAACTGCTGGCCGACAACGGCGCCATCCAGGTCTTTGCCGGCTCCCTGCGCCATAGCGGCGAGATCCGCGCCAACCGGATGACCCAGGACGCCGACGGCAGTATCCGCCTGGTGGGCAGCAGCGAAGTGGTCCTCACCGCCGACAGCGTCACCCGGGCCGACGGCCCCAGCGGCGGCAACATCACCATTCAGAGCCCGGAAGGCACCACCCGCGTCGGCGGCCTGGTTTCTGCCGTCGGCAGCGAAGGCCGGGGGGGCGATATTCGCCTGCTCGGCGAACGGGTCGCGGTCGAATCCGGAGCGACGGTGGACGCCTCAGGCGCCTCCGGCGGCGGGCAGATTCTCGTCGGCGGCGACTACCAGGGCAGCAACGCCGAGGTGCAGAACGCCAAGCGGGTCTTCATCGGGGAAGGCGCCCGTCTGGTGGCCGATGCCACCGGGCGTGGCAACGGCGGGCGCGTCATCGTCTGGTCCGACGAGACGACGCGCTTCCTGGGCAGCATTTCCGCCCGGGGCGGAATTCTGGGAGGCAATGGCGGCTTCGCCGAGGTCTCCGGTGCCCACGACCTGCTCTTCTCCGGCGGCGCCGACCTGACCGCTCCCCTGGGCGAGGCCGGTTTCCTGCTGCTCGACCCGCTGGACATTATCGTCTCCACCATTGGCGGCATCCTGCCCATCGTCACCGACCAGTTTGCCGACCTGCCGACCAATATCCTCACCATCTCCCCTACCGGCCTCAACCAACTGGGCGGCAACGTCATCCTGCAGGCCAAGCGCGACGTCTACTTCAACAGTTCCACCGTCTTCACCGGCACCAGCCTTACCGTCCAGGCCAACGGTGACAACGCCACCGGTTCCATCTACCTCAATCAGTCGCTGTCGGCCAGCAACGGCAGCGTCACCCTTTCCGGCTACACCCTGCGGGGTTCCGGCAATCTGTCCTCCGCCGGCACGACGACCGTCAACGTCACCGGCAACATCGACAGCAACTACACCGGCAGCGTCAGCGGCTCCACGGTAGCGTTGACCTCGAGCGGCGGATCGATCAACTCCCTGGAAGCGAGTGGTGGCAACGTCACCCTTTCGGGCCAGAGCGGTGTCTTCAACAGCACGGTCAGCGCATCGGGCAACGCCGCCCTGAATTCCGCTGGCGGAAGCCTCAACAACAACACCGTGACGGCCGGGAATACGGCAACCTTCACCGCTCCCGGCAGCATCAATGCCAACTATGTCCGGGCGGCGCGCATCAATGCCGATTCCTCCGGCTCCTACGTCCGGCTGTACAACCAGTCCGGCTATGCACTCAACCTCGGCCTCATTGACGGCGCTTCCGGGGTCTATCTCTACTCCAACGCCGGCATGCGCCAGGTGGCGGGCGGCTCCATCATCGGCCCCTTCGTCCAGCTCGACGGCCAGGACGCCAGCGGAACCCTGGGGACATCCGCGGCCCCGCTGCAGGTCGATTCGCCTTCACTCACCCTCAGCAATCTGGGGGGAGGGGCATTCATCGACGTTGTCAACACGCCCACCCTCACCGGCTTGTCCCTCGACGGCAGCCTGGCCGCCCTGGCCGCCACGGAGATCGCTGGGGCGCCCAACTTGGATGTCTTCGACCTGAGCGCCGGCAGCGGCGTCCTCAACGCCAATGTCCAGGCGGCCAGCGGGCTCACCAGCTTCGCCCTGAACGTGAGCAACGCGGGGCTCGCCTTCAGCAACCTCAATGTCCCCTCGGCCTCGGTATCCCTGGTGGCCGGGGGCGGCGGGGTCAGCTACGGCAACGCCACGGTGGGCAGCCTCAACGTCACCGCCGCTGGCTCGATCACGGGGACATCCGTCACCTCGACCGGCTCGATCTCCCTGTACGCCGCCAAGTGCTCCCAGGCCTACCCCTATCCGCTGTGCGCCGACACCAGCAATATCACCGCCACCAGCCTGACCAGCAGCGGCGGCAGCATCACCCTGGATACCGACGACAACGGCACCGTCAATGTGGGCACCCTGAGCGCCGCCGGTTCCGCCAGCGTCTCGGCCGGCCGTGTCTATTACAGCTACACGAACAGCAATAACAACGTCACGACCAACAGCATCATCCTGGGGACGGTGACGACCGGGTCGTCCTTCACGGCGACCAACACCGGCACGGGCAATCTGACCGTTTCCGGTCCCATCACCGCAGGCGGCACGGTCACCCTGAATGCTGGCAGCCAGTACTACAACTACCAACTGGGGCAGAACGTCCGCACGACCAGTGCAATCAGCGCGGCGGGCGATATCTCCGGCACCCGGGTCCGCATGACCAATTCCGGCACCGGAGCCATCACGGCGAACGGCACGCTTACGGCCTCCTCAACCGACATCACCCTCAATGCCCAGAACGGTGCCCTCACCGCCACCGGCGCTCACAGCGCGGGAACCTCGGCCAGTTACACTGCCGGCAACGGCAATCTGACCCTGGGCACCGTCACCACCACCAACGGCAGCGTCAGCGGCACGGCCACCAACGGCAATCTCAGCTTTACCTCCATCGCGGCGAACGGCAGCAACCGGGACGTCACCCTTACGGCCACCAACGGCACCCTGACGACGACTCAGGACAACGCCGGGGCGGACATCAGCGCGACCGGCAACGTGACTCTGAGCGCCACCAACGGCATCGGCGACGCAAGCTTCGCCCGTCCCCTGGATATCGTGGCCGGCAGCACGGGCACCGTTCAGCTCACCTCGCCCGCCGGCAGCGTCGGTGCCGTGGGCAAAGCGATCAATGTGGATACCCAGGGCACCCTGCGCGTGAGTGCCGGCGGGCAGTTCCACGTCTCGGCCCAGGACATGTCCGGCACCGCCCGCACCCTGCGCGCCATCGACCTGACGGCGGGAGCAAGCGGCATGGGCGTCGGTGGCACTTCGGTGCTCTCGTCCCTGGATTTGTCGGTCAATGCCAGCAGCGACGGGTCGACCATCACCATTGGCGATATCGTCCAGGCGGCCAATACCCTGGATGCCTTCAAATTCACCGCTTCCGGCAGCAGCGCCCTGGTCTTCGGCAACGCCAGCCTCACCACCGCCGGCTTGAACGACCTCACCCTCGCCGCCGGCAACGGCCTGACCCAGACCTTGCCGGGGACGAACAATGTCGTCGGCGGACTGATCGACCTCGACGGCGGCAGCGGGGCGGTCGTCGTCGGTGACGTCACCAGTTCCACCGCTGCGGTCGGCAACAAGATCCGCATCGACGGTGCCGACATCACCGCCGGTGATCTGGCCGGTCTGGACATCAGTGTCAGCGGAGCGAATCTGGTTCTCGGCGCCGTCGCGGCCAGCGGCACCCGCCGGGGTTTCCCCGGCAGCTATCTCCTCAATCCTCACACCGGTAGCAACGAGTACGTGACCGAGGACCTGACCCTCTCGGCCTCCGGCAGCATCACCACCGCCGGCAACGTCTCCAGCGCTACCTCGGTCAGCGTCACTGCCGCCAACGGCATTACCGTCAATGGCGGAACCGGATCCATCACCGGCGGGACGACCTACAACGGTTACTACGTCGATAGCGCCAACGTCGCCGCCGGCACCGGCACCCTGGCCTCGGGCGCCATCCTGGCCTACAACACCACGGTTTCCGGCAATACCCTCAATACCGGAGCGCTCACCGCCAACGGCGGCAATCTCACGGTATCGGGGACGACCTTCAATACCGGCAACCTGACGGCGACCTCCACCGTCGACATCAACGCGACCGACGCTTACGTCCCCGGGGCCATCACCATTGCTGCCGGCGCCACCGTCAATATCACCGCGCCCAACGGCATCGACACCACCCTGGCCACCATCACGACGCCCACCGCCTACCTGCAGGCCAGCGATGGCGCCGTGGTCGCCGATCTGACCGGTACCACCAGCCTCTACCAGTTGATCGCCGGGGGGGCCATCGACGTCACTTCGACGGCGGCGCTGACCAGCCTCTACGTGCAGGCCAAGGGCGATCAGCTGGGGGGGGCTTCTTCCATCATCGCGCCCGGACAGACCTTCACCCTCACCAGCAGCGGCAGTAACGCGAACCTTACCTGGAATTCGGCGACGGCCGTTACGGCCCGCTACACCGAGCGTTCCGACGGCGTTACCGTCAGCGATGTCAATGTGGCTGGCAATTTCGGTGCCGCGGGCAGCTCCCTGCAAATCTACGGCAGTGAATCGGCCATCAACGTGAATGGCTTCACCGGCGCCGGGACTCAGGCCCTGTTCAACACCGACGGCAACGTCACCCTGAACAGCCTGGCCACCGGCGGCGGGAGCGTCACCGCCCAGTCCTACTCCGGCGACATCACCGTCGGCAGCGTGGCGACCCTGGGATCGGCCGCCAATCTGAGCGCCTATTCGGGGAGCATTCTCGGCACGGGCGCCGCGACCATCAACACCGCCAACAACCTCGACGATCCCAGCGGCAGCGTCACGCTCTACGCGGCCAACGGCAGCATCGGCTCCGGCGGCACGCCCATCGTGGTCAACAAGACCGTCAGCCTCACCCTCAATGCCGCCGATACCATTGCGGTGGACCTCAACAACACCACGCTGACCAATCTCTACATCACCACCCGCGCCAGCGGCAGCGGCAGCATCAGTATCGTCAATAACCCCAATTACGCCGGCTTCAGTCTCACGCGGGGCACGGCGGAACTGGTTCTCGGTCCGGTAACCCCGGCCTCCGCCGGCAGTTTCCATCTCACCGCCAGCGACGGCAGCATCCGGGTCAATGGCGACATCAGCGTCGTCGACCTGCGCCTCGACACCAACTCCTCGACGGGCGATGTCCTCATCGCCGCCAGCGGGGGGCCGCGTAGCGTCGTCGCCAGTGGATCGCTTTTCCTCGATGCCGGTCGCGACGTGAAAATTCTCGCCGGAGCGGCTGTGGGGGAAAATGTCCTCGTCCAGGGCGCTTACCAGTCTTCGAACATCGGCCGCGACCTCATCGTTCAGGGCGACGGTGGCAGTGCCCTGCTCAACCTTTCAAGCGGCAGTGTGCAGACCGTCTCCGTGGGGCGGGATATCCGGGTTCTGGGCGGCAGCAATGGGACGGGTTCCTCGGCGGGAATCACCTCCTCCGGCTCGCAGAATCTCTACGCTTCCAATGACGTCATCGTTCAAGGCGGTGCCTCGGACAGCGCGAGCGCCCTGCTGCAAGGCGACTACCAGGACATTCGCAGCAACAATCTCAGCGTCCTGGCGGGCGGGGGCACCGACGCCACCGCGCGCATCCTGGGGGATTACCAGTACATCAGCGAGGTGCGTGGCGACCTGTCGGTCCTGGGGGGGGCTGGAACCAACGCCTTTGCCGAGATTGTCAGCGCCAGCGACCAGTCCCTCGGCAATCAGTCCACTTATTTTCACGATCCCACCGGCAGTGTCTTGATCCAGGGCGGCACAGGCAGCGGCACCTATGCGTCCGTGCGCGCCGGAAGCGGGCAGACGCTGTATGGTGGCGGCACCATTTCGGTCCTCGGCGGCAGCGGCAACGGGGCCTATGCGGAAGTCGTGAGTGCCTCGACCCAGACGGTGGGCTACCAGTATCAATACTTCTACGATCCCACCGATGCGTTGCTTGTCCAGGGAGGCTCGGGCATCGGAGCCTATGCCTCGATCCGGGCGGCCAGTACTCAAGTGGTACAGAGCCGCAACGATATCCAGGTGCTGGGCGGCAGCGGGACCGGCGCCGGGTCGAGTGGCGCCTGTGGGACCGGGCCGGGAGCCTTTGCCGAAATCTGCACCAGCGGCGCACAGTACGTCGGTGAGACCCAGAGCTACGTTTTCGGCAACGCGCCGACTGACGATATCCTTGTCCAGGGCGGCAGCGGTGGCAATGCGCGTATCCGGGCCGGCAGCTACCAGGAAATCATGGCCGGTGGGAACGTTTCCGTCCTCGCCGGGACGGTGACCGGCATGACCGCTGCCATCGAAGTCACCGGGGGGAGCCAGGTCATCGGGGAAACCTATCTCTTCAACAACGATGCCAGTGGCAGCATCATCGTCCAGGCGGGAACCGGCGCAGCCACAGGCACCTCGGCGTGGATCAGCGCCAGTGGCAGTCAGACCCTCCGCGCCGGCGGAACCCTATCCGTCACCGGCGGAGCGGACAGTTCCCATGCCGAAATCGTCGCTGGAGGCAGCCAGACCATCGGACTCAACAGCGGCTCCTACGACGCCACCGACGCCATCACCCTGACCGGCGGCAGCGGCGTCAGCGCCTACGCCCACATCGTCGCCGGCAGCAGCCAGTCGGTGCAGAACAGCGGCAACATCGCCCTGGCCGGCGGTACCGGGGCCAGCGCGGGCGCACGTCTGCAATCGGCCACCAGCCAGACCATCACCACCCAGGGCAATCTGACCGTCGTCGCCGGGACCGGCTCCGACGCGGAGGTTAATCAGACTGGCGCGGGTACCCAGAGCCTCAACGTCTCCGGTACCGTCACGGTCAATAATCCGGGCGGCGCGCTGGCGGGTATCGTCTCCGGCGGTGCCCAGAACCTGACGGCGGACAACGTCACGGTCACGGTCAGTTCCGGCGTCGCCGCCGCCGCGGCCGAGATCACCGCGGCGGGCACCCAGACCATCACCCTCAACGGCACCGGAAGCACGAACGCCTTCCTCACCATCCTCAACCACAGCGGGGCGGCGGGTTCCATCGCCAAGGTCGGCACCACGGGCGCCCAGACCATCACCATGCCCTACACCGCCGCCGGGACGCTTCGCGTGGGCGACACCTCCTCCCTGGGAGAGGCCTGGCTCGTTTCCGGGGCCAACCAGTCGCTCCTGGTCGGCGACCTCATCGTCCAGGGGGGCGCCACGGCGGCGGCCTCGTCCAAGGTCGAGGCCGGCGCCGGCAGCACCATGGACATCAGCGCCCTGACCGGGTCCATCCAGGTGCTGGGCGGTGCGGCGGGTTCCGCCGCCATCGACCCGGCGGTCCTCAACATGGCCACCAACGGTTCGATCGTCGTCCAGGCCGGGGCGGCCGCCACCGCCACGGCCACCATCACCGCCGGCAACATCAACATGGCCGCCACCAACGGCAGCATCGCCGTCACCGGCGGCTCGGCCTCGGCCAGCATCGTCGCCACGGGCACCATGAACGCCTACGCCTCCGGCAACATGGTCATCACCAACGGCACCGTATCGGCCGGTGCGCTCACCGGCAACAACATCTTCCTGGGGGGCAGTTGCATCGGCTGCACGACGGGCCTCGTGGGTGTCTTCAATATCAACTCCGGCCTGCTGCCGGTGGTGACGACGGCGGGGGTGGTGCTCCTGGTCGATCCGGGCAGTGGCGAAATCATCGCTCTTCTCGACAGTCTGCAGGACTTGTACACCCTGACGCTCACTGAAGAGGGTGAAATCGTTTACGATTTCGGCCGGCGTCGGATACCGCAGTGCAGTTGATGCCGCAACGGGGAGGGTTGATTTGATTTCCAAGTACTGGCGCCGGGCGGCGGGATTGGGGCTGCTCGTGGGCCTGCTGGCGGGGGGCATTGCCCAGGCCCAGCAGAAGATCGGGCAGGTGGATTTCGCCCAGGGCCTCGCCACGGCCCAGCGCCCGGGGGAGGCGACGCGTTTCCTGGTGCGCGGCGAAGCCTTGCTCGAAGGCGATACCATCAACACCACCGATCGCGGCTACGCCGTCCTGTCCTTCAAGGACGGCAGCAAGATCACCCTGCGTCCTGGAACCAGCTTCGCCGTCGACAAATTCGCCCACGACAAGGGCGAGGAAAGCGCCGTCATGCGCCTCCTCAAGGGCGGATTGCGCGCGGTGACCGGGCTGATCGGCAAGCGCAATCCCGGCGGAATCCAGTTTGGTACGGTGACCGCCACCATCGGCATCCGTGGCACCAGCTTCGACGCCCGCCTCTGCGGCGAGGATTGCCGCAAGGAAGATCAGGAAGTGCGCACCCGCCCCAACAAGGTGGCCCCCCTGCCGCCCGCCGACACCGTGATCGCCCGCGTGGTGCGCATCCAGGGCGAGGCGGTGGCCGTGCAATCCGGGCAGGCAGCCCGGCGCCTCTTCGAGGGTGCCCCCTTGCAGGTAGGAGACGAAATCCGTACCAGTGCCGCTGCCGTCGTGGTCATCGGCTTCCGTGACCAGACCCGCGTTTCCCTGGAGCCCCAGACCGTCTTCCGGGTCGAGGATTTCGCCTACGACCGCAAAAATCAGCCCGACAACTTCGCCGTCCGCCTCGTCAAGGGCGGCCTGCGCTTCTTTACCGGATTGTTGGGCAAGCGCAATCCGGGGGCGGTCAGCGTCTCCACCGTGGTTGCCACCATCGGCATCCGCGGCACCGGCATGGATATTCGCTGCGAAGGCCCCTGCGTCCCTGGCTACCAGCCCCCGCCCGCTTCGCCAAGCAAAGGCAAGCCCGTCAAGGCGGCGTCGGCCAAGGACAAGAAAGCCGCGGCCGCCAAGGCCCAGGCCGAAGCCTCGGCCGCCTGCGCCGACTCGCTTTCCGCCTCGACCTGGGATGGCGAGATCGTCGTCACGGGCAATCGCGACATGTCCGTCGCCAAGGGGCAGTCCGCCTGCGTGGGCAAGGACGGCGCGCCACGCTCCCTGGCGGGCATCCCTGATGGAATCCGGGCCTTCGTTTCCCCCAGGCCGGATCAGGTCGATATCAACTGGGATGCTCTTTTCGGCAGCGTGCTGCCCAATGGCGAGGATGGTCTCTACGCCCTGGTGCGCGACGGTCACGTCTTCCTGCTCAGCAGCGGTGGGCGCCTCGATCTGGGCCCGGGCGAAGCCGGCTACGTGGGTGCCGACGGCGTCCCCCACCGTCTCGACCCCATCCCGCGCTTCCTGAGCGACGACCCCTTCCCCATTCCGGAAATGTTCGATGCCAACGATCCTGACATCATCCAGCTCTACGGCGTCACCCTGGGGGCGCCGGAGCAGGAAATCTGCGAGGTCAACTGAAGCCATGGCGCGTCCCCAACCCGGTGGGCGAATGGCCCCCTGCCTGATCGCCCTGGCTTCCTGCCTCGCCCTGCTGGCGCCTCCGGCGCAGGCCGAAACGCCCGCCGTTCAGGAGCCCACCCTCGACGTCACGCGCTACCGCATCGAAGGCAGGGCACCGCTCTCGGAAGCCCAGGTTGCCGCCATCCTGGCCGCCCATGTGGGCGAGAAGCGCAGCATCGCCCAGATCGAGCAGGCGGCCAAGGCGCTGGAAAAGGCTTTCCGCGACGAGGGGCACGTCTTCCACCGCGTCCTGGTGCCGGTCCAGAAGCCCCAGGGGGGAGAAGTCGTCCTGCAGGTGCTCGCCTTCAACCTCGCCAAGGTCACGGTGAGCGGCAATCAGCACTTTTCCAGCGAGAACATCCTGCGCAGCCTGCCCGCCCTGCGGGTCGGCGAACCCCCCGACATGGACGACCTGGGCCGTGACCTCACCGCGGCCAACGTCAACCCCTCCAAACAGGCCGCCATCACCTTCCGCGAAGGCGCGTCGCGGAGCGGCGTGGACGCCGACCTGCGGGTCCGGGATGCCGAACCCCTCGGTTTCTTCGCCGGCCTGACCGCCAACCGTTCCATCGATCCCGCCCGCAATGGGGACGGCATCTATCGGCTCACGGTGGGGGTGCAACACGCCAACCTGTTCGACCGGGACCACGTCGTCACCGCCTCCTATACCCTGGATCCCCGTGATCTCGGCCAGGTCTCGCTTTTCGGCCTCTACTACCAGGCCCCCTTCTATGGCACCGGCCTCAGCCTGTCCGGCTACTACACCTATTCCGATGTCAATACCGGCCAGGTGCCGCAGGGCGGAGGGCTCCTCGACGTGAGCGGTGGCGGGGAATTCATGGGCGTGAAGCTCAGTCTGGCGCTCCCCCGGCAGGGAACCCTGCAACACACGGCTGCCATCGCGCTGGACGACCGTCACTTCCGCAACGACACCCGCTTTGCCGGAACGAAGATCACCCCCGACGTGGGGTCGCGCCCGATTTCCCTGCTTTACACCGCCCGCCAGGACCATGCCTGGGGCCATGTAAGCGGCAACGTCGGATACGCGCGCAATTTCGGCGGGGGGGCCGACAACCGCAACGCAAACTATGCGGCGGTGGAGGCGGATCACTTCTGGGACGCCTGGCGCTACGGTGTCGAAGGCGCCCTGGCCAACCAGGGCTGGAATTTCACCGGCAAGCTGCGCGGTCAGTGGTCGAGCCACACCCTCATTCCCGGCGAGCAGTTCGGCCTGGGCGGCGCCGGTTCCGTACGCGGTTTTGCCGACCGTGAGGTTGCCGGTGACTACGGCTACCTCTGGAACCTGGAGGCCTTGGCGCCCCAGGTTCTGGTTCCGCGTCTGCGGCCGGTCATCTTCGTTGACGGCGGTACCGTTCATACCCGCAGTGACGGCCACACCGAACGGCTTGCCAGCGCCGGCGCGGGGTTGCGCTGGTCCCATGACCGCTTCGAAACCTCCCTGGATGTTGCCCGCGCCTTGGATCGCAACAGCCTGGCCACGGACACCGTGCGCACCCGACTCAATTTTTCCGCTTTCTACCGCTTCTGAACCCGGTGGCAGTAAGGATCCCGGCCGGCGGGCGCTCCCCGTCCGCCCCGCGCGCGGGCACCTCCCGATTCATCCGGGGATACATCCCGTAACGGCTGGCAACAGGCACCCGGCGCGAGCAACCCTAAGCTCCCTCCATCGACGGGTTTAGCCGTCCAATCTCCGGGAGTCCAGCCATGCAACGCATTCCAGCCTTTTTGTCCGTCCTCGCCCTCGCCCTTGCCGCCTCGGGTTGCGCCAGTTGGGATAGCATGAATTCGCGCCAGAAGAGCGCCGTGGTGGGCGCCGGCGTCGGAGGCGTGGTGGGCGCCGCGGTCACCGGCGGTGGTGTGCTGGGGACGGTCGGGGGGGCCGCCATTGGCGGCGTCATCGGCGACCAGGTCGGCAAGCAGCGCCGCTGATCCCTGCCGCCGGCCACTCTCGCCCTGCACCCTCGCGGCAGAGCACGATACGGCGGAACCAGCCCCCCGCCAGGGCCGCTTGGTCGGAAACGACTTTCAGGCCAGAAACCCCCGCCAGAACCTCCTCGAAGACCACGTCCAGCCGCGTCGCCACGTGCCGCACGAGGGTGTTGGCGGCCCGCCGCAGCAGGGCGGATTCCCCGGGACGGAGAAACTTGTCCAGGATGAGGACCGCACCGCCGGGCCGCAGCACCCGGGCCGCCTCGGCCAGACAGGCCCGGGGTTCGGGAACCACGGCCAGAATCAGGTGCAGGACCACGACATCGAAGCTTGCGGTGGCGAAGGGCAGGCGGCGGACATCCGCCACCACGGCCTCGAGGTCGCAGGTGTCGCGGCGCGCCACCGCCCGGGCCAGCATGGCCGGGGTGAGGTCGCAGCCCACCACACGGTACCCGGTGGGCAGCAGGGGAAGGTCGAGGCCGGTGCCGATGCCGGCCAGCAGGATATCCGCAGGGGCCGCGGGCAGCGCGGCCAGGCTGGTTTGCCGCAGCCTTCGCGACACCCGTTCGATGGCCAGGTCGTAGACCGGGGCGATCAGGGTGTAGGGGTGGCGCAGATTCAGTGCAGCACCCGGGGCACGGCCAGGACGAATTCCGGGATGGTGGCGTCGAAGGAATGGCCGTCGGCCGCCACCAGGCGGTAAGTGCCCTTCATGGTGCCCACCGGTGTCTTGAGGGCGCATCCGCTGGTATATTCGAACACCTCGCCGGGTTGCAGCAGCGGTTGCTGCCCCACCACCCCCAGGCCGCGCACTTCCTGGACCTCGCCGTTGGCGTCGCCGATGATCCAGTGGCGCGACACCAGTTGTACCGGAACGGTGCCGGTATTGCGGATGGCGATGGTGTAGGCGAAAACGTAATTGTCGCCTTCCGCGTCGGATTGATCGGGAATGAAGCGGGGGTGGGGCGTCACCTCGACGCGGTAGGTTTTTTCTTGACTCATGGAATCGTGGGTATCTGTCTTGGAGTGTTTCATGCCGGCAACGGATTTCGTCATCGCCCCCAGCATCCTCTCGGCTGATTTTTCCCGCCTCGGGCAGGAAGTGGAAAACGTCGTCGCGTCGGGGGCGGACTGGATTCACTTTGACGTGATGGACAACCATTACGTTCCCAACCTGACCATAGGCCCCCTGGTCTGCGCCGCCATCCGACCCTGCACCGCCGCGCCCATCGATGTGCATCTCATGGTCAAGCCGGTGGACCGCATCATCCCCGATTTTGCCAAGGCCGGCGCGAATATCATCACCTTCCACCCCGAAGCCTCCGAGCACATCGACCGTAGTCTCGCCCTCATCCGGGATCAGGGCTGTCAGGCGGGCCTGGTCTTCAACCCCGCCACCCCCCTGGATTGTCTGGATCACGTCCTGGACAAGATCGATGTCGTCCTGCTGATGAGCGTCAATCCGGGCTTCGGCGGCCAGAAATTCATCCCCTCGGCCCTCGCCAAGGCCCGCCAGGCGCGGGCCCGGCTGGACGCCTACACGCGGGAGAGCGGACGCCCCATCCGCCTGGAAATCGATGGCGGTGTCACGGTCGGCAACATCGCCGAAATCGCCCGGGCCGGCGTCGATGCCTTCGTCGCCGGCTCCGCGGTTTACGGCGCCGGCCGCGACGCCGATCCCCATCGTTACGACACGGTGATTGCCGCCCTGCGGGCCGAACTCGCCCAGATCTGAGAGGCTGTGAAAATTTCGTTCACCCCCGCTCGTCATGCGCAACTGCGCCCGCTCGGCGTTGCCAATGCTCGCCATCGCCCGAGCTATGGCTGTGCTTTGCGCCTTGATCGTGCACACTTGCGCACACCGCTCGGGCGCGCCCGAAAATTTCACAGCCTCTGACCCGTGCGCTTCGCTTCAGTCACCTTCGATCTGGACGGAACGCTCCTCGACACCGTCGCCGATCTGGCCGAAGCCTGCCGCCGCATGCTTCTCGAGCTTGGCGAGCCCCCGCGCAGCCTGGCCGAAATCCATGCCTTCGTCGGCAAGGGCATGGCCGTCCTGGTCGAGCGTTGCCTGACCCGGGGCGTCCCGCCGGAGGCCCGCCGTCTGCAAGCCGGCATCGAGGCCTTCAAACGCCACTATCTGGAGGTCAATGGCCAGCAGGCCGTCCTCTACCCGGGCGTCCTCGCCGGTCTGGAGGCCTGGAAGGCCGCCGGGATCCCTCTCGGCGTGGTGACCAACAAGCCCGGGCTGTTCACCGAGGCGCTGCTGGAGCGCTGCGGCCTGGCCTCCTATTTCGACGTCGTCGTTTCTGGCGACACCACGCCCTACAAGAAACCGCGGCCCGAGCCCCTGCTGCACGGGGTGGCCCTCCTGGGAACGACGCCGCAGCGCAACCTGCACGTGGGCGATTCCCTCAACGACATCGAGGCGGCCCGGGCCGCCGGCTGCCCTGTCTTCTGCGTCCCCTACGGCTACAACGAAGGCCGGCCGGTGGACAGTGCCGAATGCGATGCGCTAGTATCCGACCTGCTCGCCGCCTACCGGCGCGCCCTTGAATTCTGACCCGCCCCCACCCGAAATGACTTCCCTGATCGACCGGCAATTCTGGCTTTGGCGCCCCTTCGCGGCCGCCGAATCCTGGCGCCACTGGCGCTCCTGAATCGTTCCTGCGCCCTCCGTGCGGCGCATCCGGCCTGACCAGTTCCCTGTCATTTTTGAGGTTCCCCATGACTGAAACCGAATTCAACGCCCTGGCGGCCCAGGGTTACAACCGGGTCGCCGTGACCCTGGAAACCTTTGCCGACCTCGACACGCCCCTGTCCATCTACCTCAAGTTGGCGGGCCGGCCCTTTTCGTATCTGCTGGAGTCGGTGCAGGGCGGCGAACGTTTCGGCCGTTACTCCTTCGTCGGCCTGGCGGCCAGCACCCGCATCGTCGTGCGCGGCAGCGAGGTCGCCGTCCATTGCGGCGACCGCATCGTGGAGCGGGAGGAGGGCGGTGACCCGCTGGAGTTCCTCGGGCGCTACCTGGCGCGCTTCCGCGTCGCGCCGGCGGCGGGGCTGCCCCGCTTCTGCGGCGGCCTGGTGGGCTGCTTCGGTTACGACACCGTACGCTACGTCGAGAAGCGTCTTTGCCATGGACAGACCGCCGGTGATCTGGGCACGCCGGACATCGTCCTGCTGCTCTCGGAAGAAATTGCCGTGGTCGACAACCTCTCGGGCAAGCTCACCCTGGTGGTCTATGCCGAGCCCGGGGTGCCCGGCGCCTACGACAGGGCCCGGGCCCGCTTGAAGACGCTGGTGGCCCGCCTGCGGGAGCCGGTGGCCATCCCGCAAGAGGGACCGCGCAGTTCCGCGCCCGCCGTCTCGGGTTTCGGTGAGGAAGCCTTCAAGGCGGCCGTGCGGCGGGCCAAGGACTACATCACCGAAGGCGACATCATGCAGGTCGTCCTCTCCCAGCGCATGGCCAAACCCTGTACCGCGAGTCCCCTGGCGCTCTACCGCAGCCTGCGCAGCCTCAATCCCTCGCCCTACATGTTCTACTTCGACTTCGACGATTTCCACGTCGTCGGCGCCTCGCCGGAAATTCTGGTGCGTCTGGAGGGCGACACGGTCACCGTGCGGCCCATCGCCGGGACGCGCAAGCGGGGCGCCACGCCGGACGAGGACGCCGCCCTGGCCGCCGACCTCCTGGCCGACGAAAAGGAACGCGCCGAACACGTCCAGCTCCTCGACCTGGGGCGCAACGACTGCGGCCGCGTCGCCCAGGTGGGCAGCGTGCGCCTCACCGAGAACATGGTGATCGAGCGCTACTCCCACGTGATGCACATCGTCTCCAATGTGGAAGGCCGCCTGCAGCCGGGTCTCGACGCCCTCGACGTCCTGCGCGCGACCTTCCCGGCGGGAACCGTTTCCGGCGCTCCCAAGGTGCGGGCCATGGAGATCATCGACGAACTGGAACCGGTCAAGCGCGGCATCTACGCCGGAGCCGTCGGCTACCTGGGCTTCCAGGGCGACATGGACCTCGCCATCGCCATCCGCACGGCGGTCATGAAGGACGGGCAACTCCACGTCCAGGCCGGCGCCGGCATCGTTGCCGACTCCGACCCGGAATCCGAATGGCAGGAAACCCGCAACAAGGCCCGCGCCGTGCTGCGGGCGGCGGAACTCGCCGAACAGGGCCTCGACACCCGCATCGATTGATTCGCGACCCAAGACAAGCCCGAGGGATGGCGCCATGCTTCTGATGATCGACAACTACGACAGCTTCACCTACAACCTGGTGCAGTATTTCGGCGAACTGGGCCAGGACGTGCGGGTCTTCCGCAACGACGCCATCGCCCTGGACGAAATCGCCGGCCTGGCGCCGGACTACCTGGTCATTTCCCCCGGCCCCTGCGCCCCGGCCCAGGCGGGGGTTTCCCTCGCCGCTATCCGCGAGTTTTCCGGCAGGATTCCCCTGTTGGGTGTCTGTCTCGGCCATCAGGCCATCGGCGAGGCCTTTGGCGGGCGCATCGTCCACGCCAAACGGCTCATGCACGGCAAGGTCTCCCCGGTGCTGCACAAGGATGTGGGCGTCTTTCGCGGCCTGCCCAACCCCCTCACCTGCACCCGCTACCACTCCCTGGCCATCGAGCGGGAAAGCTGCCCCGATTGCCTGGAAGTCACCGCCTGGACCGACGACGGCGAAATCATGGGGGTGCGCCACAAATCCCTGGCCGTCGAGGGCGTCCAGTTCCACCCCGAATCCATTCTGACCGAGCGTGGTCATGACCTGTTGAAGAACTTCCTGGAGGAGCACCGTCCATGACCCCCCAAGCCGCCCTGCAGCGTGTCATCGAGCACCGCGAAATCTTCCACGACGAAATGGTCGCCCTGATGCGCCAGATCATGGGCGGAGAGGTGTCGCCGGTCATGATCGCCGCCATCATCACCGGCCTGCGGGTCAAGAAGGAGACGGTGGGCGAAATCGCCGCCGCCGCCTCGGTCATGCGCGAGTTATCCACGAAGGTCCAGGTGGCCGATGCGGGCTGCCTGGTCGATACCTGCGGCACGGGGGGAGACGGCGCCCATACCTTCAACGTCTCCACCGCCGCCATGTTCGTCGCCGCGGCGGCGGGCGCGCGGGTCGCCAAGCATGGCGGGCGCTCCGTCTCCAGCCAGTCGGGCAGCGCCGACGTGCTGGAAGCCCTGGGTGCCAACATCAACCTCAAGCCGGAACAGGTGGGCGAGTGCATCGACGCAGTCGGCGTCGGCTTCATGTTCGCCCCCAACCACCACAGCGCCATGAAGCACGCCGCCCCGGTGCGGCGCGAACTCGGCGTCCGCACCCTTTTCAACATCCTTGGTCCTCTCACCAACCCGGCCGGGGCCAGGCGCCAGGTCATGGGGGTCTTCCACCCCGATCTTGTCGGTATCCAGGTTCACGTGCTGCAACGCCTGGGCAGCGAGCGGGCCCTGACCGTCCATGGGCGCGAAGGCCTGGATGAAATCTCCATCGCCGGCCCCACCCTGGTGGGCGAGCTGAAAGACGGCGTGGTGCGGGAATACGAAGTGCGGCCGGAGGATTTCGACCTGCCCCTGCACGACCCCAGGGCCATCCAGGTCGCCAACGTCGAGGAATCCCGCGCCATGCTGCTGGGCGCCCTGGAAAACCGCCCCGGTGCCGCCCGGGACATCGTCGCCCTCAACGCGGGCGCGACGCTCTACGTGGCCGGCCTCGCCGATTCCCTCGCCGCCGGTGTCGACAAAGCCCTCGAAACCCTGTCCAGTGGCGCCGCCCGGGCCAAGGTCGAGGACTTTGTCAGCCGCACGCGGAGTTGCGCATGAGTGCCGGCTCCGGTTCGGACATTCTCGACCGGATACTGGCGACCAAAGAGGAAGAAGTCGCCGCCGCCCGGGCAATCCGACCGCTCGCCGACCTGCGGGCCGACGCCGAGCGTCAACCCGGCCCCCGCGATTTCGTCGGTACCCTGAAGGCCAGGGTTGCAGCGGGTCGGCCGGCCGTCATTGCCGAAATCAAGAAGGCCAGCCCCTCCAAGGGCGTCATCCGTCCGGACTTCCGCCCGGCCGACATCGCCGCGAGCTATGCCGAACACGGTGCGGCCTGCCTCTCGGTCCTCACCGACGGCCCGTATTTCCAGGGTAGCCCGGATTACCTCCAGGCCGCCCGCGCCGCCTGCACCCTGCCCGTCCTGCGCAAGGACTTCCTGGTGGACGCCTACCAGGTCCACGAAGCCCGGGCCATGGGCGCCGACGCCATCCTGCTCATCGCCGCGGCCCTGCCGCTCGCGCGCATGGAAGAATTCGAAGCGGTGGCACTGGCCTACGGCATGGCCGTCCTGGTCGAGGTTCACAACGGCGAAGAACTCGACCAGGCCCTCCGCCTCAAGACCCCCCTGATCGGCATCAACAACCGCAACCTGCGCAGCTTCGAAGTCAGCCTGGAAACCACCCTGGCGCTGCTGCCGCGCATCCCGCCCGACCGCCTGGTCGTCACCGAGAGCGGCATCCTCGCCCCCGGGGACGTCGCGCTGATGCGGGAAAACCGGGTCAATGCCTTCCTGGTTGGCGAAGCCTTCATGCGCGCCGCCGATCCGGGCGTCGAACTGGACCGCCTGTTCGGCCCCTGACAGCCCGGCCGGCGGCCTTGGTGTAAGCTTCGGGAAGTTCGCGCTCAAAGGAATACCCCATGGGACTGGCTGCCGAAAAACCCACCCTCTCCGCCGCCGACTTCCTTGCCTGGGAAGCGCAGCAGCCGGAAAAACACGAACTCTTCCAGGGCGAGGCCTTCGCCATGGTCGGCGCCCGCCGGGTGCATGTCACGGTGTCCCTCAACGTGGCAAGCCTCCTCAAGACCCACCTGCGCGGCACCCCTTGTCGCGCCTACATGGCCGACATGAAGCTGCGGGCCGCGGAAAACATCTTCTACCCCGACGTGATGGTCACCTGCCACCCGGAAGACCACTTGGCGGAGACCGTGATGAGCCAGCCCAAGGTGATCGTCGAAGTGCTCTCCGACAGCACCGCCGGCTACGACCGCGGCGGCAAGTTCGCCGCCTACCGCCAGATCGACAGCCTGGAAGAGTACGCCCTCATCGACCCCGACCGCCTGAGCATCGAAGTCTTTCGCCGCACCCCCAACGGTGACTGGCTCCTGGCCGCCAGCGAAGCCGGCCGGGGCCTGCTGCTCAAAAGCCTCGACTTCTCCGCCCCGCCGGAGGCGGTGTTCGAGGATGTCGGAGCCGAGTAGACCGGGTTGAGCTTGATCCCGTTGCTCTCTGCCCCTTGCAGTTCATTGCGAAGATTTGGGGCAGGCAGCTTCCCCCGGGGTGTATCAAGTTGTTGCGGACAAACAACAGGGGGCAGCAGTTTCTCCCCCGAAAGCCAATCAGTCGTTGCTCCTCGCCTTACCGCCGGGCAAAATCCGCCCAACTTCTCTATCCGAGAGGTAAAGCTAGCGTCTCCAGGGGCGCTAAAACTAACCACTAAGGAGTAATGCAATGCAAAAGAAACTGATCGCTCTGGCCATCGCCGGCCTGGCTTCCAGCGCTGCTTTCGCCCAAACCAACGTGACCATCTATGGCCTGATGGATTTCGGCTACGTCAACACCAGTGGCAACAGCGGCGGCGTGTCCTCGTCCGACAGCACCCACCGGCTTGACAGCGGCGTTGCCCAGGGCAACCGCCTCGGCTTCAAGGGCGCCGAAGATCTGGGCAACGGCCTCAAGGCCATCTTCGAAGCCGAATACGGCTTCAGCGGTGACGAGAGCACCGGCCTGTCCACCATCCGTCATGCCTACGTCGGCGTCACCGGTGGCTTCGGTACCGCAGTCGGCGGCCGTCTGGATGGCGTTCGCTACGGCATCTTCAACAAGTACGACGCCTTCGGTGGCGGCAACGTTGGTAACTTCACGCAGATGACCGCCCAGGTTGACCGTGCCAACAGCGCCATCGCCTACATCTCTCCCTCCTGGAGCGGCTTCTCCTTCGTTGGTGCCTACGCGACCAACATCGGTTCCCAAACCAACGGCCTCGGCCTGGACCCTCAGGAAACCAACGGCAACAAGCTGGACGGCATGCTGACCACCTTGATGGGTAACTACACCAACGGCCCCATCGATGTCACCGTTGATTGGGAGCGCGTCCACTTTGACGACTACATGCTGCTCGGCACCATCCCTCTTGATCGCGACACCGTGACCACCATCGCCGGTTCTTATGACTTCGGCGTGGTCAAGCTGCGCGCCCTGTGGGACAAGCAGAAGCTCGAAGGCCGTGACGGCGTGGGTACCGTGGCTGACTGGCGTTCCTGGTTTGTTTCCGCCACCGCCCCGGTCGGCAACTTCCTGCTGAAGGCCACCTACGGCCGCACCAAGGAAAAGCAGACCTCCGACAGCACCGCTCGCAAGTTCGGTCTCGGCGTGGATTACAACCTGTCCAAGCGCACCAAGCTGTACGCCGACTACGGCAACATCAGCCAAGGCGACAACTCTGCCATCGAAATCTCCTACAAGGCCAACACCAACGCCGGCACCGGCCTGGGTGGCACCAAGGCCTTCGATTTCGGCATCCAGCACAAGTTCTAATCTGGCTTAGCCAGTTGAACCAAAACGGGCGCTACGGCGCCCGTTTTTTTTTGGACAGTAGAGCAGAAAAAACGCAAAAAAACGAAAAAACGGGGACAGACCCAATGCCGTTAAGTCAAAAAACGGGGACAGACCACAAAAAAACGGGTACACAAAAAACGGGGACAGACCACGATTTCGAGTTACACTGCGAGGCTCTCCCCGCCGGAGCCCGTCCATGCCTCGTCGCCCCCGCGTGATGCTCCCCGACGTTCCTTTGCATATCATCCAGAGGGGCAATAATCGTCAGGCCTGTTTCATCGCCGACGAAGACTATGGGGTCTACCTGGACTGGTTGAAGGAGTACGCCGGCCAGACGGGTTGTGCGCTGCATGCCTATGTGCTGATGACGAATCATGTGCACCTGCTGCTTTCGGCGTCCACCCGCGATGGGGCGGCGGCCCTGATGAAGGCTCTGGGGCAGCGTTATGTGCAGTACGTGAATCGTGTCTACCGCCGGTCCGGTACCTTGTGGGAGGGTCGTTTTCGCTCCTGCCCGACCCAAGGAGAGGGCTATCTGCTGGTCTGCCAGCGCTATATCGAATTGAACCCGGTGCGCGCGGGGATGGTGCCGCACCCGGCGGAGTATCGCTGGTCGAGCTACCGCGCCAATGCTCAGGGCGAGGCGAGTACGCTGCTGACGCCCCACCCGCTGTATAGGGCGCTGGGGGCCGACGCTGCTGCAAGGCATGAGGCTTATCGGGAGCTGTTCCGCTGCGCCCTGGAGCCTGGGCTGGTGGACGCGATCCGCCAGGCGACGAACGGCAACTTTGCTCTG
Organism: Betaproteobacteria bacterium; assembly: GCA_016720065.1. Classification (NCBI taxonomy): domain Bacteria; kingdom Pseudomonadati; phylum Pseudomonadota; class Betaproteobacteria; species Betaproteobacteria bacterium. Next base: position 366,908 of record JADJXY010000001.1, read on the forward strand.
GGTGACGCGCGCTTTGGCGACCAGATCGCCCGGGCGCTCGGGCGGCGTGTGCAACCGGGCAAGGCGGGAAGACCGCGCAAGCAGGTGGAGCCGGAATCAGGGGAGTTGTTCTGAGCGCCCCCAGCCAGCGTTGGCGGTGGCGCCCGCCGGAATGGGGCTGGCAAACTTGGGGCTGCCCTTCGTTTGCCTGAGAAAAATCGTGGTCTGTCCCCGGTTTTATTACGGTTTTACCGGTTTTACCCCGCCCGCCGCATCGTCCCCCCACCCTCCGCATTCCCGCCCCCCTGGCTGATCGGGTGTTCCAAAGCCGCTGGAATCGGCAGGCGCAGCAGGCGGTACAGCGCCTTGAGGTTTTCGCGGTAGAGGGCGTCGAAGGAGGCGACGGAGGGGGGGGGATTGTAGTCGCCGAACCACCAGAACCAGTCGGAGCTTTCGCACACGGCCAGGCGGGCGAGGACGGCTTCGCGCTCGGCAGGGGTCAGGCGGCGGCTGTCCAGGGCGCGGTCGGCGCATTGCTTGGCGTCGCAGAGGAATTCCCAGGCCCGGTTCTTGGCCGGGTCGCCGATCCAGGTGGAGAAGGTGCCGTAGACCCAACTGCCGGCGGTGAGCTTGGGCAGGGTGGGGCGCACGTCGCGGTGGCGGGCGGCGGCGGCCCCCAGGGGGGTGGTGGCGAGGCTGGCGTGGGCCTCCAGGGCGCCGTAGAGATCGTCGAAGAAATACCAGGCGTTGTAGGGGTAGTACTCCCAGGCGTTTTCGCCATCGAGGAAGATGGGCACCACGGCCGCGGGGTCGCGGGTCTCGGCCACTTCCAGCTCGGCGATGAAGTGGGCGGCGGCGTCGCGGCCGTGCCACTTGGCGTATTCGAAGCCGATGAGGTCGGACAGCCGCTCGTTGCGGAAGAAGAGGGTGACGTCGCCCGGTGTGCCGGCGGGGGGCTGCCAGGGAAGATTGACGCTGGCATCTGGCCCGGCGGAGTTCTCGAGGACGCTCTGGCTGCTGGCGGTCCAGGCAAAGCCGGCGTCGCCGATCTGGGCCAGGAAGGCTTGCGATAGGGCGCCTTCGGCGGGCCACAGGCCGGCCGGCGCCTCGCCGAAGCGCCGGGTGTGGCTGCTGCGGGCGGCTTGCAGATGGGCTTCCGCCCGGCTGCGCCCGCCGGGGTATTCCGGCGCGGCGGGCAGGACGCAATCCGGCCAGGCTTCCCGGGCGCTGGCGAAATCGAGCAGCAGCGGGGCGAGGGGGTGGGCGCCAGGGGTGCAGGCCAGCTCGATCTGGCCCCGCTCAGCCAGGGCGCGGTAGCGGGGGATGAGATTCTTGACCACGCCGCCCAGGGTGGTGAGCAGGCATTCCCGGTCGGCCAGGGTGAAGCCGGCACCCTTGGCCATCAGTTCGGGGATGGTGGTGCCGTTGCGGCGCAGGGTCTCGCCGCTCCAGGCCAGCAGATACCAGGTGGCGAGGTCGGCGAAATAATGGCCGGAGAGGTAGTCGATGCCCGGGCCGTCGTGGCTTTTGACGAAGGCGTGGATGTCGCGCAGGCGCCGGTAGGGGGCGAAGGGTTCCAGCATGGTCGGGGTATGGCAGCGAAAGCCCATGTCCAGCAGCCAGTCGCGGTCCTTGCGGGAAAGGCGGTCGGGGTCGCGGCAGGCGGCGATGGCCAGCAAGGGGTCGCGCCAGAGGCGGGTGGCGAACTGGTCGGCGTAATCCTCGATCTGGTCCAGCAGCACGGGGACGAAATTGACCGTGCAGCGGACGCCGGGGTGGCGCTCCAGGTGCCCCGCCATGTCGGCGTAGTCCTTGATGGCGTGGAGCAGCACCCAGGGCAGGACGAACTCGCCGCTCTCCGGATGCCGGTAGTCCGGCTGGTGCATGTGCCAGAGGAAGGCGACTTCGGCCACGGGGCTTAGCCTCGCCCTCGGCCCCTCTCCCGCGAGGCGGGCGAGGGGGAGGTCACAGAGAGGCCGGGCGTCCTTCATCTCAGACGGGCCCGCTGCCGGCGCCTTGCCCCAGCATTTCCGGCGTGATCAGGGTGATGCCCTTGGCGCTGACGTGGAAGCGGCGGCGATCGTCTTCCGGGTTTACGCCAGCCACCAGGCCTTCAGGAATGCGGCAGCGTTTGTCCACCACGCAGCGTTTGAGTACGGCGTGGCGGCCGATATCGACGTGGGGCAGGATGACCGAATCCTCCACCTTGGCCCAGCTATGGACGTGGACGTTGGAAAAGAGCATGGAACGCCGCACCGTGGCGCCGGAGACGATGCAGCCGCCGGAAACCAGGGAATCCACGGCGCTGCCCCGGCGGTCCGCGTCGTCGAAGACGAATTTGGCGGGAGGGAGTTGCTCCTGGTAGGTCCAGATGGGCCAGTCCTTGTCGTAGAGGTTGAGTTCCGGCGTCACCTTGGTCATTTCCATGTTCGCCTCCCAGTAGGCGTCGAGGGTGCCCACGTCGCGCCAGTAGGGGATGTCGTCGGTCATGCCGACGCAGGAATCGGCGAAGCGATGGGCGAAGACCCGGTAGCGGGGGACGATGTAGGGAATGATGTCCTTGCCGAAGTCGCGGCTGGAGCCTTTGGTCATGGCGTCCCGCTGTAATTGCTCGAAGAGGAAGCGGGCGTTGAAGATGTAGATGCCCATGGAGGCGAGGGCCCGCTGCGGCTGGCCGGGGATGGGTGGCGGATGCTGGGGCTTTTCGACGAATTCCACGACGCGGTCGTGCCCGTCTACGCCCATTACGCCGAACTCCCGGGCGTCGGCCAGGGGCACGTCGATGCAGCCGACGGTCATGTCCGCCCGGCTCTTGGCGTGGAAGGCCAGCATGCGGCCGTAGTCCATCTTGTAGATGTGGTCGCCGGCGACGATGAGGATGTGCTCGGGGTCGTAGCGGCGCAGGAAGTGCATGTTCTGATACACCGCGTCCGCCGTGCCCTGGTACCACTGGGTCTCGTCGATCTGCTGCTGGGCGGGCAGGAGCTGGATGAATTCGTCGAACCGCCCGTCCAGGAAGCTCCAGCCGCGCTGAATGTGGCGGATCAGGCTGTGGGCCTTGTACTGGGTGGCCACGCCGATGCGCCGGATGCCCGAATTGACGCAATTGGAGAGGGTGAAATCAATGATGCGGAACTTGCCGGCGAAGGGCACGGCGGGCTTGGAGCGGTAGTCAGTGAGCTGCTTCAGTCGGCTGCCGCGGCCCCCGGACAGGATGATGGCGAAGGTGTTGCGGGTGAGCTGGCTGATGAAGCGCATGTCGGTCTGTTCGCGCATCTCGCAGTAAGGCTGGTGCGGGCACTGGACGTTGTCAGGCATGGCGGGCCTCCCTCGGCTCTGGTTATGAGCTTATGATACCGCCGGGGGGAATGATGTCGCTAAAAGAAGCGTTGTACCTGTTCAACGAAGGCCGCAATTTCTGCGCCTACGATTTTCTCGGCGCTCACCCCGACGCGGGCGGGGTCGTCTTCCGCGTCTGGGCGCCGCAGGCCGCGGCGGTTTCGGTCATAGGCGAGTTCAATGCCTGGCAGCCGGGGGTCGATGGCCTGGTGTCCCTGGGGCCCTCGGGGGTCTGGGAAGGCCGGGTGGCCGCCGCCAGGCCCGGAGCCCTCTACCGCTTCGCCGTCACCGATCAGTGCGGCGCCCTGCGGGTGAAGTGCGACCCCTACGCCCGCGGCTTCGAGCTGAGGCCGGGGTCGGCGGCCTACGTCATGGTGCCTTCGGCCTACGCCTGGGGCGACGGAGACTGGCTCGCCGCCCGGGCCGGCCGCGACTGGCTGCATGCGCCCATGAGCGTGTTCGAAGTCCATGCTGGCTCCTGGATGCGTCATCCCGACGGCCGTCCCTATCTGTGGCGGGAACTGGCCCAGCGCCTGATCCCCTACGCGGTGGACATGGGCTTCACCCACCTGGAGCTTCTGCCCATCACCGAGCACCCCCTGGACGAGTCCTGGGGCTACCAGACCACCGGCTACTTCGCTCCCACGGCGCGCTACGGCTCGCCGGACGACCTGAGGGCCTTCATCGACGCCTGCCACCAGGCGGGTCTCGGCGTCATCCTCGACTGGGTGCCGGGACACTTTCCCCAGGACGACTGGGCCCTCGCCCGCTACGACGGCAGCGCCCTCTACGAGCACGAAGACCCCCGCCAGGGCCTGCACGCCGATTGGGGCACCCATATCTTCAACTACGGCCGCCACGAGGTGCGCAGCTTCCTCCTCTCCTCGGCCCACTGGTGGCTGTCCCAATTCCACTTCGACGGCTTGCGGGTGGACGCCGTGGCCTCCATGCTTTACCTCGACTACTCGCGCAAGGCCGGGGAGTGGCTGCCCAATCGCCACGGCGGGCGGGAAAATCTGGAAGCCATCGACTTTCTCAAGGCCCTGAATACCCTGGTCCATGGCGAATTCCCCGGCGCCCTGACCCTGGCCGAGGAATCCACGTCCTGGCCCCAGGTCTCGCGGCCCACCTGGCTGGGAGGGCTGGGCTTCTCCATGAAGTGGAACATGGGCTGGATGAATGACAGCCTGCGCTATTTCGCCCGCCAAGCGGTGCACCGCCGCTGGCACCACGACGAACTCACCTTCGGCCAGATGTACGCCTACAGCGAAAATTTTGTCCTGCCCCTCTCCCATGACGAGGTGGTGCACGGCAAGGGCTCCCTCCTGGGCAAGATGCCCGGCGATCCCTGGCAGCGCCTGGCCAATCTGCGGCTATTGCTCGCCGCCCAGGCCCTCAGCCCGGGCAAGAAGCTCCTCTTCATGGGCGGGGAATTCGGCCAGTTGCGGGAGTGGTCGGAAAGCCGGGAACTCGATTGGTTCCTCCTGGCCGAGGATGGCCACGCCGGAGTGCAGCGCCTGGTGGCGGACCTCAACCACCTGCATCGCGACCGCCCGGCCCTGCACGAACTGGATTTCGACCCCGCCGGTTTCCACTGGATCGACTGCCACGACAGCGTCCATTCAGTCCTGGCCTGGTTGCGCATCGCCCGGGACGGCAGCTTCGTCGTGGTGGCGGCCAATTTCACCCCGGAGCCCCAGCGTGGCTACCGCCTGGGGGTTCCCTGCGCCGGACCCTACGTCGAGATCTTCAACAGCGACTCCGCCCACTACGGCGGCAGCAACCTGGGCAACGGCCTGGGGCTCACCGCCTGGGCCGAGCCCTGGATGAGCCAGCCCGCATCGCTGGTCCTAACCCTGCCCCCGCTGGGCTGCGTGGTCCTGACTCCCGCTTTCAGTCAGAGCCTGTGAATCCTTCGGGCGCCAGCGCAATTGGTTAAGGTGCCCGGTCGGCCAAGCGCCGAGCGGCGGCGCTGCCGTCGCTCGGCCGCGGTATGGGCTGCTCAGGATCCCGTGCCGGACTGCTGCGCGGCCAGCGCCAGGGCGCCCAGCAGTCCGAGGCGTTCGTCGCGGATCAGGTGGATGGGCATCTGCTCGACGAGACCCGCGTGTTCGCGCTTGTCGCGGAAGGCCCTGATGAAGGGTTCCGGCGACAGCGCCGGCAGAAGTTTGGCCGCCACGCCGCCGGCCAGATAGACCCCGCCCCGGGCCAGCCACTGCAGGGCAAGATCTCCGGCGAAAGCGCCCAGGGCCGCGAGCCAGAAGGCCACCGTCCTCTCGGCCTCCTCTTCCCCCGCCAGGGCGGCGATGCCAATTTCGTCCGGCGGCAATTCGCTTCCGGTCAGGAAGCTGTGGATGCGGGCGAGCCCGGGGCCGGAGAGCACATCCTCGGCGGTGACGCGCCCGGTTCGCTCGGCGAGGTAGGTCGCCAGGGCGCGCTGCTCCGCCGTCTGGGGCGAAAAACCGGCATGGCCGCCTTCGCCCGGGACGACGCGGTAACGTCCCTCGGACCACACCTGGCCGGCGACGCCCAGCCCGGTGCCGGCCCCCAGGATGAGCCGCGGTGCCCGGCCGCGGGCGATTCCGTCCTGCAGGGAGAGCACCGCGTTGCCGCTCAGGAAGTCGATGCCCTGGGCCGCGGCGGCAAAATCGTTGACCAGCCGCAGCTGGCCGATGGAAAAGCGCTTCTCCAGCGCGTCGGCGTCGAGGCGCCACGGCAGGTAGGTCAGCCTGGCGCTGCGCCCTTCCACCGGGCCGGCGATGCCGAAGCAGGCGGCGACGATGGGCGTGTCGTAGCCGTGCAGGAAAGCCGCCAGAATTTCCTCGAACTGGTCGTAGTCCTGGCTGGCGAAACGCTCTTCCCGGACGATGCCCGGATAGCCACGACGTATTTCGGTCAGGGCAAGCAGGGTCTTGGTTCCCCCCAGGTCGCCGCCAAGCAGGGTGATGGGCATGGACATCCTCCTCGTGGAATGGCTCTCATAATGCATAGAAGTGGGCGCGGCTGCAATTCAAATCGAATGCTGCGCTGCGGGTGGGGGCCGAGCTTCGGGATTTGTCCCAGGGCTGCGTCCCTGCGATCCTCTTTTTCCGTAAGCGGGGGGCAGGGGCAGGGGGAGAGGGGGGGAGAGGGGGGGGAGAGGGGGGGCGCCCCCGTCCTGCTTCAGTCCCGCCGGCAGCAATGCTCCCCGATCAGGGCGCTTCCTCAGCCGCCAGAGCGGCCAGGGCAGCCGGGTAGCGCTGGGCGGCGGCCTTGCGCAGCCAGGCGAGGCTCGTCTCCCGGTCCCGGGGCTGTCCCCGGCCGGTGCGGGCCATGACCGCGATGGCGTACTGGGCTTCCGCCTCGCCCGCCTGGGCGGAGAGCAGGAAGAGACGGGCCGCCTCGTCCAGGTTGCGCTCCACCCCGCGGCCGGCCTCGAACATCCAGGCCAGACGGGTGCGGGCCGTGGCGTCACCGGCTTCGGCCAAGCCGCGATAAATTGCGGCGGCTTCGGCATGGCGCCCTGCGCTGCTCAGGATTTCGGCCCGCTCGAAGGGGGTGGGGGGGCGATCGGGCTTGTCCAGGCTGGCCAGACGGGCGGCGGCCTCCCGGTCGCCGCCTTCGGCCGCGAGGCTGAGGTAGTGGCGGGCCCGGTCCACGTCCCGCGGGATCGCGCCGCCGCTGCTGTAGAGCATGCCCAGCCGGTACTGGGCCTTGAATCCGCCGGCGTTGGCCGCCGCGATGTACAGGGCTTCGGCCTTTTTCATGTCACGGGGCTCGCCCAGGCCGTCTTCGGCCAGGATGCCCAGGTTGAAGAGGGCGTCCGGGTTGCCCAGGCCGGCGAGGACTTCCCAGATGCGCCGGGCGCTGTCGTACTGAGCCATCTTGAATTCGGCGTAGGCCTTGTAATTGCCCATGGCCGGATTCTTGATCCAGTCTTCGGCGGTACTGTCCTGGCCGTGGACGGGGAGGGCGGCGCAGGCCGCAAGGGCGAGGACGGCAAAGCGGGCTGGGAGGCGCATGGCGATCATTTGCAATGATGAGGTGTCCGGTGGACCACTGGCCGGGCGCCGGGTTCAGGGGGGCAGCGTCGGGTCGGCCGCGCAGGTCGGCTAGACCGCCACCGGCGCTGCAATGTGGGGGTGGGGGTCGTAGCCTTCGAGGCGGAAGTCGTCGAAGCGGAAGGCAAACAGGTCGCGCACCGTGGGGTCGAGCACCAGGGTCGGCAGGGGCCTCGGCTCGCGGGAGAGTTGCAGGCTGGCCTGCTCGAAGTGGTTGCTGTACAGATGGGCGTCGCCGAAGGTGTGCACGAATTCCCCCGGGGCGTAGTCGCAGATCTGGGCGAGCATCAGGGTGAGCAGGGCGTAGGAGGCGATATTGAAGGGCACGCCGAGGAAGATGTCCGCGCTGCGCTGGTAAAGCTGGCAGGACAGGCGGCGCTTGCCCCCCGGCGCCGCGGGGGGCGCCACATAGAACTGGAACAGGCAGTGGCAGGGCGGCAGGGCCATGCGATCCACGTCGGCGGGATTCCAGGCACTCACCAGGTGGCGGCGGGAATCCGGGTTGTGCTTGAGGCCTTCGATCAGTTGGCTGATCTGATCGAGGCGGCGCCCGTCGGGGCATTCCCAGCGACGCCATTGCCGGCCGTAGACCGGGCCCAGTTCGCCGTCGGCGTCGGCCCACTCGTCCCAGATGCGCACGCCGTTTTCCTTCAGGTAGCGGATATTGGTGTCGCCCTGCAGGAACCACAGCAGTTCGTGGACGATGGACTTCAGATGCAGCTTCTTGGTCGTGACCAGGGGAAAGCCTCGGGTGAGGTCGAAGCGCATCTGCCAGCCGAAGACCGAACGGGTGCCGGTGCCGGTGCGGTCGGACTTGTCGTGGCCGTTTTCGAGGACATGGCGCATCAGGTCGAGGTAGGGCTGCATGGTCGTGATCCTGGGGGCCGCGGCGGCTGCATCCCTCCCCCGGGCGGCGGGCGGGGGGGGCGGGTTGGGCGTCCCGAGTGGCGGGCGGGGCCGACGCCGACGAGCGGCCGGCGGCAGATTTCAGCATAATGCCCGGCAATCAGAAACACGCGGATTCTACATGCTCGCCCGACTGGAAACTTACGCCTCCCTGCCCGACGCTCAAGCGCTGAGCAGCCTGTCCCACGTCCTCGCCCTGTTGCCGCCCGGCGAGACGCTCCTGCCCGGCTGCCCCGAACCCCAGGCCCTGGAGGCCGTTCTGGCGCGGCGGGGCAAGACGGTTGCGAGCCTGAGCAAGACGCCTCTGGTGGCGGACCTGGGGGCGGGCCTGCGGGTGTGGGCGGTGCTCGATCCCGCGGCGCCGCGCTTCGAACAGGCGACCCTGGTGCGCAAGGCCTTCCAGGCCCTGCTGAGCGAAGAGCCGCGGGAAATCCATGTGCTGCTCGACGGGGACAAGGCCTTCATCGATCTGGCCGCCGAGATCGCCGCCTACGTGGGCCTCGCCAACGGTGCACCCCTGCCCACGCGGCGCCGTGCCGAGGCGCCCCGAGCCCTGGAGCGGCTGGTGCTCTGGGGCGTGGCGCGTCCCCCCGCCCGGGCGGGGGCGCTGGCCGAGGCCAGCGTCGTGGCGCGCAGCCTCGTCGCCCTGCCGCCCAATGTGCTCACCCCCGGGGCCTACCGCGACCGGCTGGCGGAAATGGCCGACGAGCTGGGCTGGGACATGGAAGAGTTCGACCTTCCCCGCCTGCGGGATATGGGCGCCGGCGCCTTCATCGCCGTGGCCCAGGGCAGCGCCGAGGAGGACGCGGCCATCGTTCGCCTGTCCTACGAGCCGCCCGGTGCGGCCGAGCAGGTGGCGCTGGTGGGCAAGGGCATCTGCTTCGATACCGGCGGCCACAATCTCAAGCCGGCCAAGTACATGGCCGGCATGCACGAGGACATGGCCGGCTCGGCCGCGGTGCTGGGCATCCTGCTGGCAGCCACCCGCCTGCAACTGCCCCTGCGCATCGACGCCTGGCTCGCCCTGGCGCGCAACGAAATTTCGCCCCTGGCCTATCGCCAGGGCGACGTGGTGACGGCGCTTGACGGAACGAGCATCGAAATCGTCCATACCGACGCCGAGGGGCGTCTGGTGCTGGCCGACGCCCTGGCCCTGGCGGTGCGCGACGAGCCCGATCTGGTGGTCGATTTCGCCACCCTCACCGGCAGCCTCATCACCGCCCTGGGCACGCGCTACGGGGGCGTCTTCAGCCCCGACGACGCCCTGGCCGGGGAGGCCGTCGCTGCGGGGCGGAGCAGCGGCGAGCGCCTGTGCGCCCTGCCCATGGATGCCGACTACGAGAGCGCCCTGGAAAGCACGGTGGCCGACATCAAGCAATGTACCCTGGAAGGCGACGCCGACCACATTCTGGCGGCGCGTTTTCTCAAGCGCTTCGTCGGTGACTGCCCCTGGCTGCACCTCGATCTGGCGGCCGCCTCGTGCAAGGGGGGGTTGGGGGCCATTGCCACCGACCAGACGGGCTTCGGCATTGCCTGGGGGATAGACTTCCTCCAGGCGAGAGTACAATAAGCGCCCGGAATAGGGGTCGCTGCGCTGCGGGGGCGCCTACCGCCCCTTGCGCCCCGGGGAGACAAGGAGAACGACGATGCTGGACAAGCTGGGAAGACTGGGCGAACTCTTCGGACAGGCCAAATCGGAACACCCCCTGGCCGACGAGAAGGAATTCCGCCGCATCGTCGCGGCCTTGCCGGGGGATCACCCCTACAAGGCCCTGGACGAGATCTCCGGCTGGCTCGAATCGCTGCGGCTGGCCGACGATCTGCCCCCCGGGCGCCTGTTCGACATGGTGCGCGAGTTGGACGAGACCGCCCAGCGCCACGCCTTCAAGCTGACGCGGGAGTACCTGCGGGCGCCCCGTCTGGCCCGGGCCGAGGAGCAGAAGTTGTGGAAGGCGATCAACGGCTTCTGGCTCAACGCGGCATCCGCCTACGAAAGATGCCTCGCCCTCAGCCGGGAAAAGGACCGTCAGGCTGCTGCGCTGCGCGAGGCCCTGCCGCTCATCTGCGTGCGCCTGGTGGCCGCCCTCGGTCACGTCGTCCGGTCGGAAATCTACCGCTACGGCCCCCATACCTCTTCCCTCTGGCAACGCCTGGGCCTCGCCTACGGCGCAGCCGAGGCGGCCGGGGTGGCGAAAAAGTCGGTCCAGATCTATCCCCGCCGCACGGAAACCACCACCGCGGAGCACGAATATCTGCGCCTGCTCGTGCTGTACACCTCGTCCCTGGACGCGCTCCTGCCAACCCAGATCGAACTGGCCGAGCGTCTGGTGGAGCACTTTCTGCCAGGGTTCTCCTTTTCCGCCCAGAGCAGCAAGGAAAGCGTGTATTGGGTCGATCTCGACAAGGCCGAACCACCGGCCCGCCTGGCCCGGGTTCCCAAGCAGATGACACCCTCCCTGCGCTTCTTCCATCCCGCCCGGGCACACCTGCAGGTGGCCCAACTGGCCACCGACCTCGAACACGGCGGCGCGATCCCTGGCGAAATCAATCTGGGGGGGGACGTGGAAGTCAAATACGTCTTGCCGGTGCTCGCCCATCTGGCGGCCTGTTGGGCTCCCCTGCCGCCCCTGCGCAAGCATGCCCGCTACCCGGTCAAGCACCGCATGGCGGTGGTCGCCGGTCTGCCCAACGCGGTGGCGGCCCTGTCCCCCGCGGCGGACAGCGTTGCCGGCGAATCCTGGGTGGTGGAAAACGTCAGCCGCGGCGGCTTCGGCACCATCGTCGCCGAGCCCCGGCCCGATTGGCTCAGGATCGGCAGCCTGCTCGGCATGCAGCCCGAAGGGGGCGACAACTGGCTGGTCGGCGTCGTCCGCCGCTATCACCGCAGCAGCGAGAACGAGGCCCAGGTCGGCCTCATGACGCTCTCGCGGGCCGCGCTTCCGGTCGAGATGAAACCCTTGCGCAGCACCGGTTACGTCGCCGCGACCACGGTGCGCGGCCTGTGGCTGAAGGATGTCGGCGACGAGGCCGAGATGCGCGTGGTCCTGCCCCTGGCCAGCTTCGACCTGCGCGAGCCCATGGAAATCTGGCTGGACGGCCGCCCGGCCACCCTCTCCCCCGTCGCCCTGGTGCAGCAGTGCGGGGACTACGAGGTCGCCCGCTATCGCTACTCCTGAACCCCGCGGCCGACGGGTCGCCCCGGCTTAGGCCGGACGCGGCCGCATCGCCGTCTTGGGCCGCCAGGTCTTGCTGATCCGCTCGTCGGTTTCGACGTAGGGGCCGCCGATCAGGTCGAGGCAGTAGGGGACCGCGGCGAAAATGCCGGTATGGACCACGCTGCCGTCGGCAGCCCTGACCCCTTCCAGGGTCTCCTTGATCGACTTCGGCTGGCCCGGCAGGTTGATGATGAGGCAGCCGCCCCGGATGACCGCCACCTGGCGCGACAAAATGGCGGTGGGGACGAAGTTGAGGCTGATGCGCCGCATCTCCTCGCCGAAGCCGGGCATGAGTTTGTCGGCCACGGCAAGGGTCGCTTCCGGGGTCACGTCCCGGGCCGCCGGACCGGTGCCGCCGGTGGTGAGGAGCAGGTGGCAACCCGCTTCGTCCACCAGTTCGCGCAGGGTCGCCTCTATGGTGGGCTGTTCGTCGGGGATGATGCGGGTGAGGGTCTTCCAGGGCGAAGTGAGGGCGGCGCCCAGCCAGGCTTCCAGGGCGGGAATGCCCTGATCCTGGTAGACGCCGGTGGAGGCACGGTCGCTGATCGAGACGAGGCCGATCAGGACGGATTCAGAGGCTGTCGCCGGGGGCGTGCTCATCTTGGTCGAGTTCCTTCAGGACTTGAAAAAGGGCGCGGAAATTGCGCGGCGGTTTGTTGGTTTCCTGCTCCTTGAGGGCGTTGCGGCGCAACTGGCGCAGGTGGGTGAGGTCGGCCCCGGGCCACAGGGTGGCGATTTCGGCCAGGGTGCCCTCGTCTTCCAGAAGTCGGGTGCGCAGCCGCTCCAGGCGGTGCAGGCGGGCCGTTTCGGCGGCGGACTCGCCGCGTAGCAGGGCGAGCCCGGCGCGCACCGGCTCCGGGTCGATGCCGCGCATGAGCTTGCCGATGTATTGCAATTGACGCCGGCGGGCTTCGTGCTTGCTGAAACGCTGCCAGTCGCGCACGGCGGCCAGGACGTCCTCGGGCAGATCGATGCGCTTCAACTGGCCCGGCGAGAGTTCGACCAGGGCGGCACCCAGCTCCTGCAATTCGTGCATGGCCTCCTTGACCTGGGTCTTGGAAGGGCGGCGGTCGGGGTCGGGCAAATCGTCTTCGCGCATCGGGGGGCCTCGTCGGGGCTGCTATCATAACGGCTTTCCCCCTCGGATACCGCGCCCATGGCCGCTGCCGCCAGCTTTTCCTATCCCTTCGCTACCCTGCAACAGATCGCCCGCGATGTGCTCCAGGAGGCGGCGGCCCGCGGCGCCACGGCGAGCGAGGTCGACGTTTCGGAGGGCTTCGGCCAGTCGGTCACCGTGCGTTGCGGCGAGGTGGAAACCATCGAGTACAACCGGGACAAGGGCGTCGGCGTGACGGTCTATTGCGGCCAGCGCAAGGGCTACGCCAGTACCTCGGATTTTTCTCCGGCGGCGCTGCGCGAAACCGTGCGGGCGGCCCTGGATATCGCCCGCTTCACCGCCGAGGACACCTGCGCCGGCCTGCCCGAGGCCGAGCTGCTGGCGACGGCGCTGCCGGACCTAGACTTGTACCACCCCTGGGCACTGCCGGTGGAAGAAGCCATCGCCATGGCCACCCGCTGCGAGGAGGCAGCCTTCGACGCCAGCCCGCGCATCGGCAATTCCGAAGGGGCCACGGTTTCCACCCAGGAGGCCCAGTTCGTCGCGGCCAACAGCCTGGGATTCCTGGCGGGCTACCCCACCTCGCGCCACTATGTGGCCTGCTCCGTCATCGCCGAAGAGGGCGAGGAAATGCAGCGGGACGACTGGTACAGCACCCGCCGGCTGGCAGCGGAACTGGATGCGCCTGAGCGGGTGGGCGCCCGGGCCGCTGCCCGCGCCGCCGCCCGCCTGGGGGCCCGCAAGGTCGCCACCGCCGAGGTGCCGGTGATTTTCGAGGCACCGCTGGCAGCGGCCCTGCTGGGCAGCTTCGTCCACGCCGCGGGGGGGGGCGCACTGTATCGCAAGGCGTCCTTCCTGGTCGATCACCTGGGCAAGCGCATCTTCCCCGAATTCGTGCGCATCGCCGAGCGCCCCTTCATCCCGCGGGGCCTGGGCAGCGCGGCCTTCGACAACGACGGGGTCGCCACCCGGGAACGCGACGTGGTGCGGGATGGCGTCCTCGAAGGCTACTTCCTCAGCACCTACACCGGGCGCAAGCTGGGGATGCCCACCACGGGCAACGCCGGCGGCAGCCACAACCTGATACTCGATAGCGGCGAGCACGACCTTCCCGGGCTCATGAAACTCATGGGGCGCGGACTCCTGCTGACCGAGGTTCTCGGGCACGGCATCAATTACGTCACCGGCGACTATTCCCGCGGGGCGGCAGGCTTCTGGATCGAGAACGGCGAAATTGCCCACCCGGTCGAGGAAATCACCATCGCCGGCAACCTGCGCGACATGTTCGCCGGCATCGTTGCCGTGGGGCACGACGTGCTGGTGCGGGGCTCCAAGCAGACCGGGTCCATCCTGATCGACCGCATGACCCTGGCGGGTTGACGCCCGCGCTCCAATCGGCGGCCCCGTAAGGCTTTACGGCGGTCCTGCCGGCGCGGCCCACTTTCCGTGCGTCTTCTGGTCTCAAGCCTTGCTTCTTGCGGCTTAGGGTTTTCCATAATTTCCTCCTCCGGTCCGTATACCCATAATTCACGGTCAAGTGGTATGACCAATATTGTCCGCTCTTTCCTGGGCAGGTCAGCCACTCCCAGAACCCACTCAAGGAGGAAGCATGCAACGTCGCGATTTTCTCAAGAAGGCTTCGGTCGGCGCTGCCGCCGGGGCCGCCGCAACCCTGGCCGCCCCGGCCATTGCCAATGAACTGCCGTCGATCAAGTGGCGGCTTACGTCCAGCTTTCCCAAGAGCCTGGACACCATCTACGGTGGCGCCGAGCAGCTGGCGGCCCGCATCAAGGAGCTGACCAGCGGCAAGTTCGAGATCCGCGTCTTCGCCGGCGGCGAGATCGTCCCCGGCCTCCAGGCCATGGATGCCGTGCAACAGGGCACCGTCGAGTGCTGCCATACCGCGTCCTACTACTACGTCGGCAAGGACCGCAGCTTCGCCTTCGGTACGGCCCTGCCCTTCGGCATCAACGCCCGCCAGACCAACGCCTGGATCTACTACGGAAACTCTGCATAAGTAACCATCATGCAGCGCAATTTGAGAAAATGACGGCATTGTCATTGAGTTGATGAGACAGATGAAACCGATGAAGCAACTGAGCCTGGCCGAGACGGGTTTTTTGCCGAAAGCCGGCAAGCAAACCCGCAAGGCAGTGTTCCTGGCGGAGATGGAAACGGTGGTGCCGTGGTCGCGTCTTGAGTCGCTGATCGAGCCGTTCTACCCGAAAAAGGGAAACGGCCGCCCGCCGATGCCGCTGGGCACGATGCTGCGGATTCACTTCATGCAACAGTGGTTTGGTTACTCGGACCCGGCGATGGAAGAAGCCTTGCACGACGTGCCGCTGCTGCGCCAGTTTGCCGGACTGGATGCCTTCGAGGATGTGATGCCAGACGAAAGCACCATCTTGCGCTTCCGCCATCTGCTGGAGAAGCATGACCTGGCGGTGGCGATCTTTGCCGAGGTCAACGCGGTGTTGTCGGAGAAAGGGCTGTCGATGAAGCGCGGCACGGTAGTCGATGCAACGCTGATTGCAGCACCGAGTTCGACGAAGAACGAAGACAAGAAGCGTGATCCAGAAATGACGCAGACCAAGAAGGGCAATCAGTGGCACTTCGGGATGAAAGCCCATATTGGCGTCGATGCCGACAGCGGCTTGATTCATACCGTGGAATGCACGACGGCCAAGGTTGCGGACATTGCGATGATGGAGAAGTGCCTGCACGGGGAAGAAGCCATTGCGCTCGGTGATCGCGGCTATCACAAGAAGAACCGGACGATTGACGAGTTCCAGAAGGAAGGCAATCTGTCTGTTCTGACACCGACCAAGAAGCCGGCTGGCGGAGCGCTGACTGAGGAGCAGAAGGCGTTCAACCGGATGCTCTCGGCGGTGCGGGCAATTGTTGAACATCCGTTCCGGGTAGTGAAGCGCCAGTTTGGCTTTGTGAAAGTTCGCTACCGTGGTCTGGCGAAGAATACGGGGCAGATCGTGACGCTGTTTGCGCTGGCAAATTTGTGGATGGCTCGCAAGCGATTGTTGCCCTTGGTGGGCGAGGTGCGCCCGTGAAACGGGAAATGCAGGGAAAACTCCCTGGATTTCACGGTCAACGGTCGAAAATCGCCTGTTTTTCATCTTTTTTATGACAGCCTGCGCGGAAATAGCCGGTTATTCAGAGAATCCCTACGGTGGCGGCCAGGAACTGATGGACGAGTTCTACGCCGGTTACAACTTCGTCTCCTTCCCCGGCGGCAATACCGGTACCCAGATGGGTGGCTGGTGGCGCAAGGAGATCAACAGCGTCGCCGACTTGAAGGGTGTCAAGATGCGCATCGGCGGCCTGGGTGGCGCGGTGTTCTCCGAACTGGGCGTGATTCCCCAGCAGATCGCCGCCGGCGACATCTATCTGGCCCTGGAAAAAGGCACCATCGACGCCGCCGAGTGGATCGGCCCCTACGACGACGAGAAGCTGGGCTTCTACAAAGTGGCCAAGAATTACTACGGTCCGGGCTGGTGGGAGCCGGGCACCTGCCTGCAGTTCTTCGTGAACAAGAAGGAGTGGGACAAGCTGCCCAAGGAGTACCAGGCCGCTTTCAAGGTCGCCGCGGCCGAGGCCAATGTCACCATGCTGGCCGAGTACGATCACAAGAACCCCATCGCCCTCGCCAAACTCCTGCAACAAGGCGTCAAGCTGCGGACCTTCCCCAAGGAAATCCTGGAAGGTTCCTTCAAGGCCGCCCAGCAGATATTTGCCGACGAGTCCGCCAAGAACCCGTCCTTCAAGAAGCTCTACGACTCCTATACCAAGTACGGCAAGACTCAACGGGCTTGGTTCTCGGTGGCGGAAGTGCCGCTGGACAACTTCATGCAGTCCCATCGCGGCTGAGAAAACGACGCACCGCGCCCGCCGGGGCGCTCCCGTCGATAACACCCTGACCTCCGCGGCTTCCATGCCCCGGGGGTTAGGGTTTTCCGCAACTGGCGTGTTGCAGCTCTGTGGGCAAGAATGGTCTTGCCCATCGGTTTTTCGTCCGATGAAAACAGAGGAGACACCATGCAACGTCGCGATTTTCTGAAGAAAGCCACCGTCGGCGCCGCCGCCGGTGCAGCGGCCACCGTCGCCGCCCCGGCCATTGCCAACGAACTGCCGTCCATCAAGTGGCGGCTCACTTCCAGCTTCCCCAAGAGCCTGGACACCATCTTTGGCGGCGCCGAAGTGCTCGCCAACCGTCTGCGCGCCATGACCAATGGCAAGTTCGACATCCGCGTCTTTGCCGGCGGCGAGATCGTCCCCGGCCTGCAAGCCCTGGACGCTGCGCAGCAAGGCACCGTCGAGGTCTGCCATACCTGCTCCTACTATTACGTGGGCAAGGACAAGACCTTCGGCTTCGGCACGGCGCTGCCCTTCGGCATGAATTACCGCCAGATGAATGCCTGGATCTACTATGGCGGCGGGCAGAAGCTCCTGGACGAGTTCTATTCCAATTACAACGTCGTCTCCTTCGCCGGCGGCAATACCGGCACCCAGATGGGCGGCTGGTTCCGCAAGGAGATCAAGACCCTGGCCGACGTGAAGGGCCTCAAGATTCGCATCGCCGGCCTGGGGGGTAACGTCTATGCCGCCCTGGGCGCGGTGCCGCAGCAGATCGCCGGGGGTGACATCTACCCGGCCCTGGAAAAAGGCACTATCGACGCCGCCGAGTGGGTCGGACCCTACGACGACGAAAAGCTGGGCTTCTACAAGGTGGCCAAAAACTACTATTACCCGGGGTGGTGGGAGCCGGGCCCGGTCATCCACTTCTTCGTGAACAAGAAGGAATGGGACAAGCTGCCCAAGGAGTACCAGGAGGCCTTCCAGGCCGCCGCCTACGAGTCCAACGTGACCATGATGGCCGAATACGACCACAAGAACCCGGCGGCCCTGTCCAAGCTCCTGCAGAACGGCGTCAAGCTGCGGGCCTACTCGGATGAAATCCTCAAGGCGGCGCGCAAGGCGGCGCTGCAACTCTACGCCGACGAGTCGAACGCCAATCCGGCCTTCAAGAAGATCTACACGGAGTGGGACAAGTACCGCAAATCGACCAACGCCTGGTTCAGCGTGGCCGAGATGCGCATGGACAGCTTCCTGCAGAAGGCGAAGTAGTCTCCGGCTTCCGGGGCGTCAAAAAAACCCGCCGCATCCCGGCGGGTTTTTTATTGCCCTTGGAAGTCACGCCTCCAGCAGGCTGCGCAGCATCCAGGCGTTCTTTTCGTGAATCTGCATGCGCTGGGTCAGGAGGTCGGCGGTGGGTTCGTCCCCCGCCTTGTCCACCACCGGGAAGATGCTGCGGGCGGTCTTGATCACGGCTTCCTGGCCGGCCACCAATTGCCGGATCATGTCGTTCGCCTTGGGGACGCCTTCGCTTTCCTCGATGACCGTGAGCTTGGCGAATTCGCCGAAGGTTCCCGGGGCGGGGAAGTCCAGGGCGCGGATGCGCTCGGCGATGAGGTCGAGGGCGTTCCACAATTCCGTGTACTGATCCATGAACATCACGTGCAAGGTGTTGAACATGGGGCCCTTCACGTTCCAGTGGAAGTTATGGGTCTTCAGATAGAGGGTGAAGGAATCCGCCAGCAGGCGGGATAGTCCGGCGGCGATTTTTTCGCGCTCCTTCTTGCTGATGCCGATGTCCATGCGGGTCTCCTTGTGCGGGTTGGTGTGGAGACATTGTGCGCTGGCGCTCGGCGGCCAGCAAATGGCTATCGTCACTTCCTGCGATAGCGCATCGCTATAAAAAACAGAGCCCCCTCAGGGGCTCTGCAGTGCGGGTGAACCGAAGCAGCGCAGGCGCTATTTGCTGTTCCCGAGATCCTTGAGCAACTGGGCGTCGCCGTCCTTGTCGCCCTTGGCTTCGTCGGCGCCTTCGCCAGGCTTGGCCGCCTCGCCGTTGCCGAGTTGCTTCAGGAGCGCGTTTTCCTCTTCAGAGCCTTCCTTGGCTTCGCCTTCCTTGTCGCCTTCGCTTTGCTCCCCGCCCATCAGGGATTCGAGGTCCGATCCGTCCTGGGTCTGGATTTGCTCCGCCCGGGCCTTCGCTTCCGGATCGCCGTAACTGACGATATTCGGGAAGATGATGATGATGGCCACCATGATGATCTGGATGCAGACGAAGGGAATGGCGCCCCAGTAGATATCGGTCGTCTTCACCGAGGCCGGAGCCACCGAGCGCAGGTAGAAGAGGGCGAAGCCGAAGGGCGGGTGCATGAAGGAGGTCTGCATGTTCACCCCGAGCAGGACGCCGAACCAGATCAGGTCGATGCCAAGCTTCTCGGCCACCGGCGCCAGCAGCGGCACGATGATGAAGGACAGCTCGAAGAAGTCCAGGAAGAAGGCGAGCAGGAAAACCAGGATATTCACCACGATGAGGAAGCCCAGCTGGCCTCCCGGTAGGGAGAGCAGCAGGTGCTCGACCCACAGGTCGCCATTCACCCCGCGGAAGACCAGGCCGAACACGGTGGCGCCGACCAGGATGAAGACCACGAAGGATGAGAGCTTGCCGGTGGTTTCCATGGCCTGCTTGAGCAGCTTCCAGGACAGGCGTTTGCGCACGATGGCCATGATCAGGGCGCCGGCCGCGCCCATGGCGCCGCCTTCCGTTGGCGTGGCGATGCCGAGGAAGATGGTGCCCAGCACGAGGAAGATGAGCAACAGCGGTGGCACCAGGGTGGTGAGGACACGCAGCAGCAGCTTGGCGCCGCGCAGACTGCGGGCCTCCGGCGGCAGGGCCGGGGCGGCGTTGGGTTTCACCAGGGTGAGGATGAAGACGTAGCCGACGTAGAGGCCGGTGAGTACCAGGCCCGGCACCAGGGCGCCTTCGTACATGTCGCCCACCGAGCGGCCGAGCTGGTCGGCCATGATGATGAGCACCAGGGAGGGCGGGATGATCTGGGCCAGGGTGCCGGAGGCGGCGATGACGCCGGAGGCGAGCCGCTTGTCGTAGCCGTAGCGCAGCATGATGGGCAGGGAAATGAGGCCCATGGAAATGACCGAGGCGGCGACCACGCCGGTGGTGGCGGCGAGCAGGGCGCCGACGAAGATCACGGCGTAGGCGAGGCCGCCCCGCAGCGGGCCGAAGAGCTGGCCGATGGTGTCGAGAAGGTCTTCCGCCATCCCCGAGCGTTCGAGAATCAGCCCCATGAAGGTGAAGAACGGGATGGCCAGCAGCGTGTCGTTGGCCATGATGCCGAATATGCGCTCTGGCAGGGCCTGGAAGAGGGCGGGGGTGAGGAGCCCGAGTTCGATGCCGATCAGGCCGAAGACGATGCCGTTGGCCGCCAAGGCGAAGGCCACCGGATAGCCGAGCAGGAGGAAGAAAACCAGGGCCCCGAACATGAGGGGCGCCATGTTGGCGATGACCCATTCCATTATTTCTTCTCCTGGGCCAGGCGGGCGATTTCAGCGGCCAGTTCTTCTTCGGGCGACAGCTTCTTGTCCTTGGAGTTGGGGTCTTCGATCAGTCCGGCGAGGAAGGCGAAGCGCTTGATCAGTTCCGATACCCCCTGCAGGGCCAGCAAGGCGAAGCCGATGGGCAGGAGCAGCTTGACGGGCCAGCGGATCAGGCCGCCGGCGTTGGCCGACATTTCCTGGATCTTGTAGGACTCGGCCACCAGGGGGAGCGCCAGCCACAGGACCAGGATGACCATGGGCAGCAGGAAGACCAGGGTGCCGATGATGTCGATGACGGCCTGGCCCTTGGGCGAAAGTTTGCCCGACAGGACGTCGATGCGCACATGTTCGTTCTTCTGCAGGGTGTAGGCCGAGCACAGGAGGAAGATGGCGGCAAAGAGATACCACTGGATTTCCAGCAGGCCGTTGGAGCTGTAATTGAAAGCAAAACGCACGCTGGCGTTGCCGGCGCTGATGACGGTCATGATCAGCACCAGCCAGAACGCCGCCTTGCCGACGGCGGCGTTGAGCGCGTCGATCAGGCCCGAGAGCTTGAGCAGAGGGGTCACGGTAGTCCTCCTAAGGTTGATAAAATGCCGGGCTTTTTGGCGACCCGCCCATTCGCCGGCTTTACGGGGGCGCGGACGCTCCCAAGTCCGGCCAATGTAGCCTCCCTCAGGATTGCGGAAAATGGTGGAAATCCCTACCTCGCCCCTCACCCGTCTGTGCCTCGTGCGCCATGGCGAAACCGAATGGAACGCCGAGCGGCGCATCCAGGGTCAGATCGACATCGAACTCAACGCCACCGGCCGCCTCCAGGCCGAGGCCGCCGGCCGCTGGCTCGTGCGGGCGGGCCTGGTCGCGCTCTACAGTAGCGATCTGCGGCGAGCCTGGCAGACAGCCCAGGCCATCGGCGCGGCCACTGGCCTGGAACCGGTCGCCCGGCCCGCCCTGCGCGAAAGGCGCTACGGCATTTTCGAAGGCCTGACCTACGCCGAACTGCAAGCGCGCCACCCGGCGGGCTACGCCGCTTTCGAGGCGCGGGACGCGGATTACGACTTCGAGAGTGGCGAAAGCCTCAAGACCATGTATGCCCGGGTGACCGGCTGCCTGGGCGAAATCGCCGCCGCCCATCCCGGGCAGACGGTGGCTCTGGTGCTGCACGGTGGTGTTCTCGATATCGTCAATCGCTTCGTGCGCGGCACGGCCCTGGAGGCACCGCGGGACTTCCTCATTCCCAACGCCGGCCTCAACTGGATTTCCCGCCGTGCCGGCCATTGGTTCCTCGACACCTGGGGCGACACCCGCCACCTGGAATCCGGCGCCCTGGACGAACTGCCGACGTGATAAAATCCTCGCCCTTTTCAATGGCTTGAGGCATCCCCCATGTTTTCCGCGAAAGACACCCTGGCGAAGATCGACCCCGAACTGTGGCAGGCCGTCACGGCCGAGAATCAGCGTCAGGAAGACCACATCGAACTGATCGCGTCCGAAAACTACGTGAGCAAGGCCGTCATGGAAGCCCAGGGCTCCCAGCTCACCAACAAGTACGCCGAGGGCTACCCTGGCAAGCGCTACTACGGCGGTTGCGAGCACGTGGACGTGGCCGAACAGCTGGCCATCGATCGCCTGAAGAAACTCTTCGGTGCCGAAGCCGCCAACGTGCAGCCCAACTCCGGTTCGCAAGCCAACCAGGCCGTCCTCATGGCCTTCGCCCAGCCCGGCGACACCCTCATGGGCATGAGCCTGGCCGAAGGCGGCCACCTCACCCACGGCATGCCCCTCAACATGTCGGGCAAGTGGTTCAAGGTGGTGTCCTACGGCCTCGACGAAAACGAGGCCATCGACTACGACAGGATGGAAGCCCTGGCCCGGGAGCACAAGCCGCGCATCATCTGCGCCGGCGCCTCCGCCTACGCCCTGCGCATCGACTTCGAGCGCTTCGCCAAGGTGGCCCGGGAAATCGGCGCCATCTTCTGGGTCGATATGGCCCACTACGCCGGCCTCATCGCCGCCGGCTACTACCCCAACCCGGTGCCCCACGCCGACGTGGTCACCTCGACCACCCACAAGACCCTGCGCGGTCCCCGCGGCGGCATCATCCTGATGAAGGCCGAGCACGAGAAGGCCATCAATTCCGCCATCTTTCCCGGCCTCCAGGGCGGCCCGCTGATGCACGTCATCGCCGCCAAGGCCGTGGCCTTCAAGGAAGCCGCCACGCCGGGCTTCCGCCAGTATCAGGAGCTGGTCATCGCCAACGCCCGCGTCATGGCCCGCGTGCTCTCCGAGGAGCGCGGCCTGCGCATCGTTTCCGGCCGCACCGAGAGCCACGTCTTCCTGGTGGACCTGCGCCCCAAGAACATCACCGGCAAGGAAGCCGAAGCCGCCTTGGGCCGCGCCCACATCACGGTCAACAAGAACGGCATCCCCAACGACCCCCAGAAGCCCTTCGTCACCTCCGGCATCCGCATCGGCTCCCCGGCCATGACCACCCGCGGCTTCACCGAAATCGAGGCCGAGAAGGTGGCCCATCTGGTGGCCGACGTGCTCGACGCCCCCAACGACGAGGCCGTGGCCGCCAAGGTGCGCGAGCAGGTGGCGGCCCTGTGCGCCCGGTTCCCGGTGTATGGGGCTTGAGGGGTGAGGCGTGAGGGGGGCGGCGTGGCGCGGCGGGTCCGGCCTGCGGGATTTCGTCCATGAAGTGCCCCTTTTGCGGCGCTGACGATACCGCCGTCGTTGACACGCGGCTCAACGACGAGGGCGACATCGTCCGCCGGCGCCGCAAGTGCAACACCTGCGACAAGCGTTTCACCACCTACGAGCGGGCGGAAATCCGCCTGCCCCAGGTGGTCAAGAAAAACGGCTCGCGCACCGAATTCAGCCGTGACAAGCTCAGGGCCAGCCTGGACCTGGCGCTGCGGAAACGGCCCGTCTCCACCGAGGCCGTCGATGCCGCCATCGGCGACATTGAGGAAAAGCTGCTTTCTTCCGGGGAGCGCGAGGTGACCTCGCAGCAGTTGGGCGAACTGGTCATGCGCGAGTTGAAGAAGCTCGACAAGGTGGCGTACATCCGCTTCGCTTCGGTCTATCGCAATTTCGAAGACGTGGACGCCTTTTCCCGGGCCATCCGCGAAGTGTCGCCGCGCAAGTGACCGGCGTGAGTTTCTCGGCCGCCGACCACGGCTTCATGGCCCGCGCCCTGCGCCTGGCGGAGCAGGGTTTGTACAGCACCACGCCCAATCCTCGCGTCGGCTGCCTTGTGGTGCGGGATGGTGTCGTGGTGGGCGAGGGCTGGCACGCCCGGGCCGGCGAGCCCCATGCCGAGCCCCTGGCCCTCGCGGCGGCGGGGGGGACGGCCCGGGGCGCCACTGTCTATGTGACCCTGGAACCCTGTAGTCATCACGGACGCACGCCGCCCTGCAGCGAGGCCCTGATCGCCGCAGGGGTGGCCCGTGTCGTCGCCGCCATGGCCGACCCCAACCCGCTGGTGGCGGGGCAGGGCCTCGCCGCGCTGCGGGCGGCGGGAATCGCCACCGAATGCGGCCTGCTGGAGACCGAGGCGCGGGAACTCAATATCGGCTTCGTCGCCCGCATGGCCCGGGGCCGTCCCTGGCTGCGCCTCAAGGCCGCCGCCAGCCTGGACGGCCAGACGGCGCTCGGCAACGGCGTCAGTCAGTGGATCACCGGCCCCGAGGCCCGGCGTGACGGCCATCGCTGGCGGGCGCGGGCCTGCGCCCTGCTGACCGGCATCGGCACGGTCAAGGACGACGACCCCCAACTCACCGTGCGGGAGGTGGATAGTTCCCGCCAGCCCCTGCGCGTGGTGGTCGATAGCCGGCTGGAGACACCGCTGGGCGCCCGCATCCTCAAGGGGGGCAACGTCCTGGTGGCGGGGGCGGTGGCGGACCGGGGGCGCATTGCCGCCCTGGAGGCGGCGGGGGCCGAGGTCTTCGTCCAGCCCAACGCCGCCGGCAAGGTCGACCTCGCCGGCTTGCTGGCGGAACTGGCCCGCCGCGGCGTCAATGAGGTTCACGCCGAAGCCGGCTTCAAGCTCAATGGCTCCCTGTTGCGGGAAGGGCTGGTGGACGAATTCCTGCTCTACCTGGCGCCCTGCCTCATCGGCAGCGACGCCCGGGGGCTCTTCAACCTGTCCGCCCTGACAAGTCTGGACGACAGGCGGCGCCTGACGCTTCGCGATGTGCGGCAGGTCGGGGCAGATATCCGGGTGCTTGCCCGGCCGGCGTAGGACCGCACACGGCGCAGCCCGGGTCCTTCTTGAAGCGGACGCTGCGCCACTCCATTTCCAGGCTGTCCACCAGCAGCAGCCGGCCGGCCAGGGATTCTCCGATGTGCGCGAGCAGCTTCAGGGCTTCGGCGGCCTGCATCGTTCCGACGATGCCGGTGAGCGGCGCGAAGACCCCCATCACCGCGCAGCGCACCTCCTCGACATCCTCCCCCTCGGGGAACAGACAGTGGTAACACGGCGAGTCGTCCCGGGACATGTCATAGACGCTGATTTGCCCGTCGAAACGGATGGCGGCTCCGGAGACCAGGGGCTTCCTGTGGTGCACGCACGCCCGGTTTACCGCGTGCCGGGTACTGAAGTTGTCGCAGCAATCGAGGACCACGTCGGCCGTGGCGATGAGGGCGTCGAGGGCTTCACCCTCCAGGCGCTCGTGCCGTGCCACGACGTCGATTTCGGGATTGATCTGGGCCAGGGCCGTGCGGCCCGAAAGCACCTTGGCCTGCCCGACCCGCTCCTGGGTGTGGAGGATTTGCCGCTGCAAATTGGTGAAATCGACTTCGTCGCCATCCACGAGGGTGATCCTGCCGACCCCGGCCGAGGCGAGATACAGCGCCGCCGGCGACCCCAGGCCTCCGGCCCCGATCACCACCGCATGCGCCGCCAGCAGCCGCTCCTGCCCCTCGATGCCCAGATCGTCCAGCAGGATGTGGCGGCTGTAACGCAGGAGCTGGGCGTCGTTCATGGGGGGGCTACTTATATTCCCGCCACTCCGGCGGCGTTTCGTCGTGGTCACCGTGGGGATGGTGTTCCCAGGCTTTGCCGTAGGCTTCCTGGGAGGAGCGCTTGAGGCGTTTCTCCGGGGCGCCCAGGTTGTGCAGCTGGGTGTCCTCGATGTAGTGGATGAGGGCCCGGGTGAGCTTGCTCATCAGGGTGTTGTCCAGGTGGTAACCCTTGTCTTCCAGATGGACTTCAAGCTCTTCCAGGGTGTGTTCCGTGAGCTCGTAGCTGACCCCGACGGCGCGTTTTTCGACCCGGGGATCGACCGCCACTTCGGGCAGGCGGCCCAGGTCGTCTGCGGCTTCGGGCACCTGGCCGGGGGGGAACTTGGCGAAAAGGATTTCGCGGTTCTTCTTCAGGTCCGGAATGCCCATGGTGCCTCCTGCCGAAACTACTGGGTCTTATTCTGCATGATCTGCAGACCCTTGAGAAGGTTGAGGGCCTGGGCGAACTGGTAGTCGCCCTTGCCCGCGTATTCGACCCGGGGCGGCAGTTCGTCCTCGGCTTCTTCCTTCTTGTCCCCACCCTTGCCGGGTTTGGGCTGGGTCTTGGGGGACGGTTTGGCTTCCGGCTTGGCCTCGGGCTTGGGCGCCTCCTTGGACGCTTCGCCATCGCGGTCGTTGTTGAGGTGGCGTTCGAGGTCCGCTTCGCGCACCCGGGCATTGGCCATGGGGGTGCCGTTGGCCGTCTCCTCGACCACGATGTCGGGAACGATGCCCTTGGCCTGGATCGAGCGGCCGCTGGGCGTGTAGTAGCGTGCCGTGGTGAGCTTGATGGCGGTATTGCCGGGCAGGGGCAGGACCGTCTGGACGGAACCCTTGCCGAAGGTCTGGGTGCCCATGATGACGGCCCGCTTGTGATCCTGCAGGGCCCCGGCGACGATCTCGGAGGCGGAAGCCGAACCGCTATTGACCAGGACCACCATGGGCACTTTCTTGATCTCCGCCGGCAGTCCCTTCAGATAATCTTCCTTGGTGCCGCGCAGGTAGTCGGAGGGGCGGGCCAGGAACTCCTGCTTGGCGTCCTCGGTGCGGCCGTCGGTGGAAACCACCTTGGCGTTGGGGGGCAGGAAGGCGGCGGATACGCCGACGGCGCCGTTGAGCAGGCCGCCCGGATCGTTGCGCAGATCGAGGATCAGGCCCTTCAGGCTGCCTTGCTTGTAAAGATCGCCCAGGTGCTTGACCAGGCTGGCGCCGGTGGTTTCCTGGAACTGGGTGATGCGTACCCAGCCGTAGCCGGGTTCCACCACCTTGGACTTCACGCTCTGCACCTTGATGACTTCCCGCACCAGGGTGATTTCGATGGGCTTGGCTTCGCCCTTCCTGATGATCGACAGCTTGATCGGCGTCTTGGGCTTGCCGCGCATCTTCTTGACTGCGTCATTGAGGGTCATGCCCTTCACCAGCGCATCGTCCAGCTTGAAGATGAGGTCGCCGGCCTTGATGCCGGCGCGGTAGGCGGGGGTGTCCTCGATGGGCGACACCACCTTGACCAGGCCGTCCTCCATGCCCACCTCGATGCCCAGGCCGCCGAATTCGCCCTGGGTCGACACCTGCAAGTCCTTGTAGCCGTCCGGGTCCAGGTAGGAGGAGTGGGGGTCCAGGTTGGAAAGCATGCCCGAGATCGCGTTGGCGATCATCTTCTTGTCCTCCACCGGTTCCACGTAGGCCTGCTTCACCGCATTGTATACAGCGGCGAAGGTACGCAGATCGTCGATGGGCAGGCCGGCACCGGGGGCGTCCTTTTCTGCCAGGGCGGGGAGATGCAGGCTGATGAGGGCGCCGGCGAGGAAACCGCCCAGGGCCAAGGAGATGGTTTTGACTTTGCTCATTTCAAACTGGCCCATTTCATGGGGTCTACGGGTTGCCCCTGGTGACGAAGCTCGAAGTATAAACCGGAATCCGGATTGCCCCCGCTGTTGCCCACGGTGGCCACGGTCTCGCCGCCGCGCACGGCTTCGCCCACCTGTTTGAGCAGGGAATCGTTGTTGCCGTAGATGGTCAGGTAGGCGTCGCCATGGTCGATGATGAGCAGATTGCCAAAGCCTCGCATCCATTCCGAAAAGACGACTCTTCCACCCGCCACGGCCTTGACGTCGGCACCGTTGCCGGCGCGGATGAACAGGCCCTTCCAGGAACCGCCGCCTTCCCGGGCGGCGCCGTAACGGCCGGCCAGGGTGCCCCGCACCGGCAGGCGCAGGCTGCCCCGCAGCCGGGCGAAGGCGCCGTTGTTGGCTACGGGTTCGAGACGGTTCTCGGGCTCCGCCGTGCGGGCGGGCGGTGGCCGGGAAGCCTCCGCGGGCGAGGGCGGATCGGCTTCGCCCTGCGCCGGGCGGGCGCGGGCCTGGCGAGCCGCCTGAGCCGCCCGGGCTTCCTGGGCCGCCTTGGCCTCCTGCGCTGCCTTGGCCGCCTGCGCCGCGAGCAGGCGGGAAAGGCGCTCGACCAGTTGTGACATGCGCTTTTCGTTCTGCTCCAGGCTGCCGATTTCCTTGCGTTGACGCTTGACGCGGTCGGCCACCTCGGCCAGGACCGCCTTGCGGTCATTGCGCTGCTTGTGCAATTCCTGGTGCTGGCTCTTCTGTTCCGCCTCTACCTCGGCCAGGGCCTCCGCCTGCTCCCGGGCGCTTGCCGCGAGGGTCTTCTTGCGTTCCAGGGTGGCTCCGATTTCCCCCACCAGTTCCGCCCGGCTGCGGGCGATGGCCGCCAGGTAATGCAGATCCCGCGCCACCTGATTGGGGTCGTCGCCGTTGAGGGCAATGTGGAGCGAATCCGGGTTGCCGCGCAGGTACTGGCGGTAGAGCAGCTTCTCCAACTGCGCCTGCTGCTGGTTCAGGGTGGCGCCCAGATCCTGGGACTGGCGCCCCAGATCGTTTAGGCGGGCCTGCAATTCGCCGCGCTGGTTGCCCAGGCGATGCAGGCTGCGCTGGAGATTGGAGATTTCCCGTTCCGACTCGCGCAGGCGGTCGGCGGCGTCGGCCCGGTTTTCCTCGCTGCTGGCGAGATCCTTGCGCAGGGCCTCGATGCGCCCGCGCAATTCCTGCAAATCCGCCTGGCGGTCGGCGATTTCCGGCGCGGCGACGGGGGGCGGGGTGGAACGGCTCTTGACCGCGCGGGGCTTGGCCTTCTGCTCGGCGGCGCCGGCAGGCAAGGCGAACGCCAGGGCGGCGGCGAGGTAGAGGACGGCGTAAGGCAAGGGGGAGGAAAGGCGGGATGCGTTCCGGAAAGCGCTTCGGGACGCAGGAAAGCTCTGTGCAAACGATTTGACTATTTTATAATCAACCCCCCAACCCCATAGAGGTTTTCCGTGGAAAAACCCGCTTTCAACCTGATGGACAAGCAGGAACACATCGAAACGGCAGCCCGGGCCCTCAAGGCCATCGCCCACCCCTTGCGGCTCAAGATTCTCTGCGTCCTCGGCGACCAGGAAGCCTGTGTCCAGGAAATCGTCGAGGCGGTCGGGACTTCGCAGAGCAACATCTCGCAGCACCTGGCCATCCTGCGTGAGAAGGACGTGCTCCTCACGCGCAAGGATGCCAACCGCGTTTACTACCGTGTCGGCGACGCCCGCATACTTCAGCTCATCGGCATGATGCGCGAAGTGTTCTGCGGCGAAGACGACTGAACAAGGCAGCCATGGAATTCATCAATCAGAACATCCTCCTCATCGGCGTCGTCGTCACCAGCGGCCTCTCCCTCGCCTGGCAGTTTCTGGCCAAGAACGCCGCGGGCCTCAACCCCGCCCAGGTCACCCTGCTCATCAACCGGGAGGATGCCGTGGTCGTCGATGTGCGTGAAGCCGACGAGTTCGCCTCCGGCCACCTGCCGGAAGCGCGCCACATCCCCGCCGGCAAGCTCGGCGAACGCCTGGGTGAAATCGAAAAGTTCAAGGAGCGCCCGGTCATCCTCTGCTGCGCTTCGGGCATCCGCTCGGCCAAGGCCTGCGGCGAACTGAAGAAGGCCGGTTTTGCCCGCCCCTACAGCCTCGACGGCGGTTTCGACGCCTGGCGCCAGGCGGGCCTGCCGGTGCGCAAGGGCAGCCGCGGCAAGTGAGCGTGCCCCTGCGCCAGGCCTTCGCTGGGCTTCCGGTTCATCGGCCATGAAGCCCCGCGTCCTCATGTACACCACCGCGGTGTGCCCCTACTGCATCCGCGCCAAGCAGTTGCTGGCGGCCCGGGGGGTCAGCGCCATCGACGAGGTGCGGGTGGACCTCGATCCCCAGCGGCGGGATGAAATGATGCAGAAAACACAACGCCGCACCGTTCCCCAAATCTACATCGGCGACACCCACGTCGGCGGCTGCGACGACCTCGTGGCCCTGGACGCCGCGGGCGGATTGTTGCCCTTGCTCCTGGGCGACAACGCCTGAATCCCTTTACTCAACCCGAAAGACCATCATGGATCAGAATCAGCAGCCGGTGTTCAGCATCGAAAAACTCTACGTCAAGGATCTCTCCGTCGAGGTGCCCAACGCCCCCCAGATCTACCTCGAACGGGAGGCTCCCAAGGTCGAGATTACGCTCAACACCCAAGGCACTGGCGTCGGCGACGGCGTCTTCGAAGTGGTCCTGACGGTCACCGTCACCGCCAAGCTGGAAGACAAGACCGTCTTTCTGGTCGAAGTCGGCCAGTCCGGCATCTTCCGCATCCAGAACGTGCCCAACGAGCAGATCGAGCCCCTCATCGCCATCGCCTGCCCCAACATCCTCTACCCCTACGCCCGGGAAGCGGTCTCCGACGCCGTCACCCGCGCCGGCTTCAACGCCATCGTGCTGCAGCCGGTCAATTTCGAAGCCATGTACATGGCCCGCTTGCAACAGCAGCAGGCGGAGCAGGGCGACGCCCCGGCCGCCCCCCTGCAATAAGCCATGGGCGTCCGCGTCGCCGCCGCCCTTGGGGCGCTCCTGGCCGCCGCCCTGCCGGCTTTCGCCGTCGAGTACCGGTCCATCGAGGCTCCGGTGGCGGTGATGTACGACGCCCCCTCGCAGAAGGGCAAGAAGCTCTACCTCATCCGCCGCCACGCCCCGGTGGAAATCGTCGTCCTGCTGGAAGGCTGGACCAAGGTGCGGGACGCCGAAGGCAGCCTCGCCTGGGTCGAGAGCAAGGCCCTGGGCGACCGTCGCACCGTCGTCGTGACTGCCCCGAGGGCCGAAGTCCGTCAGTCCGACAAACCGGAAGCCCCCCTGGTCTTCGAAGCGGAAAAGTGGGTCGCCCTGGATTACCTGGAACCCGCCGCGGCCGGCTGGATCAAGGTCCGCCACAAGGACGGTGCCGGGGGCTACGTGCGCAGCACCCAGGTCTGGGGCTACTGATGTTGACAGCATGAACCTCGCCGTCCTCGCTGCCGGAGCCTGGGGCACCGCCCTGGCCATCGCCTTCGCCGGGCGCCATCGCGTCACCCTCTGGAGCCGCGAAGAGGACGTCGCCGCCGAGCCTCGTCGCCCTGCGCGAAAACCGGCGCTTCCTCCCCGGCTACCCGCTGCCTGAAAGCGTCGCCGTCGCAACCGACCTCGCCCGGGCCGTCGCCGACGCCGAACTCATCGTCGTCGCCACTCCCATCGCCGGCCTGCGGGGCACGGCCGAAGCCTTGGCCGCCTTGGCCTGCACCGTGCCCCTGATCTGGGTGTGCAAGGGCTTCGAAGCGGGCAGCGGCCGCTTGCCTCATCAGGTCGTCGCCGAAGTGCTGGGCGAGGACTTCGTTTGCGGCGTCCTCTCCGGCCCCAGCTTCGCCGAGGAAGTCGCCGCCGGCCAGCCCACCGCCGTCGCCCTTGCCGCCAGGGATTTCGACTTCGCCCGCCGCAGCGCGCGGGAACTCCACACCCCCCGCCTTCGCCTCTACGCCAACGACGATCTGGTCGGCGTCGAAGTCGGTGGCGCGGTCAAGAACGTGCTGGCCATCGCCACCGGCGTGTGCGACGGCCTCGGTCTCGGGCTCAACTCCCGCGCCGCGCTCATGACTCGCGGTCTGGCCGAAATCGCCCGCCTGGGCCTCGCCCTCGGCGCCCGCCGCGAAACCTTCCTGGGCCTCGCCGGCATGGGCGACCTCATCCTCACCTGCACCGGCGACCTCTCCCGCAACCGCCGCGTCGGCCTGGGCCTCGCCCAGGGCAAGAGCCTGGCGCAGATCCTCACCGAACTCGGCCACGTCGCCGAAGGCGTCTACACCGCCCGGGAAGTCGCCCGACTGGCCGCCGAACTGGCCATCGACATGCCCATCTCCACCGCCGTGGCCGCCGTCCTCGACGGCAAGCTCTCCGCCCGCGGCGCCCTGGAACAACTCATGGCGCGGGATCCCAAGGAAGAAATCGCCTGACTCGCAGCCTGTGAATTTTTCGGGCGCGCCCGAGGGGCGTGCACCGGGGGGCGATCAAGGCGCAATGCACAGCTTCGTCGTGCGGCTCGCCCCCCAGCCCGATTCGTCGCCTCGTCGCTCGCCCTCGCCATCGGGGGGTGTAGAAAGTATGATCAAGGGCGGTTGCCGACCCCGAGATTGCGCTGGAGCTCAAGATGAACACGATGATTATCGAATTGCCTGTCGAGGGACTTCCCTCGCCTGCCGAGCTCCCGAGCAACTTCTCTGACGAGGCGCGTTATCTGCTGGCGCTCAAGCTCTTTGAGCAGGGAAGAATTTCTTCCGGCAAGGCTGGGCGGCTGGCGGGCATGGGGCGGGTCGAATTTCTGCTGGCAGCGAGCCGCGATGGCGTGCCCGTCGTGGACATGACCGAGGATGAGATCACCCGGGAATTTTCGGCGTGATGCTTGAACGTGCGGTGGTCAATGCCGGCCCGCTGGTCGCTTTGTCGCTGGTGGGGCGGCTTGATCTTCTGCCTGCGCTGTTCAAGGAATTCTGTATCCCTGAAACGGTATTCCGTGAAGTCGCGCTTGCCGGTCTTGGTCGCCCCGGCGCGGCAGCGCTCGCCGATGAGCCCTGGGCCAAACGGGTGCGGATCTCTCCCGAGCCCGACCCGCTTCTGGTGGTGGAACTCGACGCGGGAGAAGCAAGCGTCATCAGCCTGGCACGTGTCTGCCCCCCGTGCATGGCAATTATCGACGAGAAGCGTGGGCGGCGCATCGCTCACCATGTGTATGGCCTGCCGGTAAAGGGAACGCCAGGCCTGCTTGCAGAAGCCAGGCGACGCGGCCTTCTGAGCGATCTGCGCGCTACGCTGGGCGATTTGAGGCAATCCGGCTACTACCTCTCGGACGCGGTCATCGAAGGTGCCTGCAGGGCAGGCGGCGAAGCCTGAGGGTTGGCGTTCGGCGACTCGTGGCCAGTCAAATCGGATTGCGTCGCTGCCGAGGCGCGCATCCGCGCCCCGATCGCGCCTGGCCAGACGCACAAATCCGGCGTTCATCTTGTCCCGCCAATGACGAAGCAGGCTACGTCAACTTCCTGTCTTCCCTTTCGCTTTCACCGGGCCCAGGTGCCTGGCGAGAAATTCGCCGATCCGCGCCTCATAGGCGGCGGGATGAAAGGCGTGCAGGTCCACGTGGGTCGCGCCCTCGACGCGCCACAATTCCTTGGGGGCGGTAGCGGCGGCGAAGAGTTGCTCGGTCTCGCTCCAGGGGGTGTGGCGGTCCTCGCTGCCCGCGGCGATGAGGACGGGGGCCTGGAGCCCCGCGATGGCCGAGACGGGCCGCAATGCCTCGGGGGGAATATCCAGGCGCAGGGGCAGTTGCCAGAGCAGGAGCGGGGCGAGCAGCTTGCCCGCGGGGCCGACGTGCAGCGCGAGGCGGTTGGCGACGGCCTGTTCGATGGTGGGGTAGAGGGATTCCAGGACCACGGCCGCCGGCGGCGGCTGCGGCTGGGCGAGGACGGTGGCCGCAGCCCCCAGGGAAACGGCGATGATGGCCACCGGCTCCCCCGGCAACTGCTGGCGCAGGAAGGCCAGGGCCGCCGGGACGCCGGTGCTTTCCCGGGTGCCGAAGGTGATGCGTTCCCCCGGACTCTCGCCGTGGGCTTGCTGGTCGATCAACAGGGTGGCGTAGCCCGCGCGGGCCAGGAAGCGGGCGCGGGCGAGCATCTGCCGCCGGTCCGAGCGCACGCCGTGGAGCAGCAGCACCGCCCCACGGCCGGGTTGGCCGGGGCTGACCCAGCCCACGAGGGGCTCGCCTTGGGGGACGGGGATGGTCACGGTGCGGGCCGGGAAATCCGGCGGGGGCGGGCCGACGGGGCGCGGGACGGGGCGGCTGAGGACTTCTCCAGCCGCCACCAGGACCAGGGCGGCGGCCAGGAGGGCGAGGGCGATGCCAATGCGCCAGCCGCGCCGGGTCACGGCCGGAGCCCGGTAGGCGAGGTGTCGCCCAGGGAGGCGAAGCCGTTCTGCCGCCAGGCCTCGAACACCGTGACGGCGACGGCGTTGGAAAGGTTGAGGCTGCGCTGGCCTGGGCGCATGGGCAGGCGCAGGCGGTGCCCGGACGGGAAAGTCTCGAGCACGGCCGTCGGCAGCCCTGCGGTCTCGCAGCCGAACACGAAGGCATCGCCCGGTCGCAGGGCCAGGTCGAAGGGGCTGCGCTCGCCCCGGGTGCTCATGGCGAAAAGGCGCCGCCCGGCCAGGGCCGCGGCGCAACTTGCCCAGTCCGGGTGGCGCAGGACGCGGGCGGTTTCGTGGTAATCCAAGCCGGCCCGGCGCAAGGACTTGTCGCTGAAATCGAAGCCCAGGGGTTCGACCAGATGCAAATCGGCGCCGGTGTTGGCGCACAGGCGGATGACGTTGCCCGTATTGGGGGGGATTTCAGGATGGACGAGGACGACGGCGAACACTTGTCAGCGTGGGGGAAAAGGGGTAAGTTCCGCCCAAGTAAAAATATCGTTAATTCAGGGTATTAACGAAAACTCTTAAGGTGGGTTGGAGGAGGGGATGCCGGCACCGCAGAAGGTTCGCCTCGGCGATCTGTTGATTGAGCAAGGCCTGCTCACGGAGGAGCAGCTCAAACTCGCCCTCGACCGGCAGCGGGCCACCGGGCGCAAGCTGGGACGCATTTTCGTCGAAAGCGGCTATGTGACGGAAGAGGGCATCTCTCAGGCCCTGGCGCGACAGTTGCGCATTCCCTTCCTCGATCTGCGCAGTTTTACGCCCAAGCCGGACCTCATCCGACTGCTTCCCGAAGCCCAGGCCCGCCGCTTCCGCGCCCTGGTGCTGGATGAGCCGGGCTCCGGCCTTCTGCGGGTAGGCCTGTCCGACCCCACCGACCTGCAGGCCTACGACGAGATCAGCCGGGTGGTCAAACGCGAGATCGAACTCGCCGTGGTGACCGAATCGCAACTGCTGGCCATGATCGACCGGGTCTATCACCGGGGCGAGCAGATCACCGGTCTGGCCAAGGAACTGACCGCGGAACTGGGCGACGTGCCGGTGGAGTTCGGCGACCTCCTGGGCCTCACCCAGGGGGCCGAGGACGCCCCGGTGGTCAAGCTGTTGCAGACCGTGTTCGAGGAAGCCATGCGCCTGCGGGCCTCGGACATCCACGTCGAACCCCAGGAAAAGGGGCTGCGCATCCGCTTCCGCATCGACGGCGTGCTGCACGTGCAGACCGAGGCGGACGCCAAGATCGCCAGCGCCGTCACCCTGCGCCTCAAGCTCATGTCGGGCCTCGACATTTCGGAAAAACGCCTGCCCCAGGACGGCCGCTTCAATATCAAGGTGCGTGGCACCCCGGTGGATGTGCGCATATCGACCCTGCCCGGCCAGTACGGCGAGTCGGTGGTCATGCGGCTGCTCAACCAGAACACCGGCCTCTTGTCCCTGGACCGCATCGGCATGGCGCCGCGGGTGCTGGAGCGCTTCCGTCATGCCCTCACCCGGCCCAGCGGCATGGTCCTGGTCACCGGCCCCACGGGTTCCGGCAAGACCACCACCCTCTACGCCGCCCTGAACGAGTTGAACAGCACGGAAAAGAAGGTCATCACCGTGGAAGACCCGGTGGAGTACCGTCTTCCCGGCCTCAACCAGGTGCAGGTACACGAAAAGATCGACCTCACCTTTTCCCGCGTCCTGCGCACCGTGCTGCGCCAGGATCCGGACATCGTCCTCATCGGCGAAATGCGCGACCAGGAGACGGCGGAAATCGGCATGCGGGCCGCCATGACCGGCCACCTGGTGCTGTCCACCCTGCACACCAACGACGCCATCACCACGCCCATCCGCCTCCTGGACATGGGCGTGCCGCGCTACATGGTCGCCCTCTCGGTGCATATGGTCCTGGCGCAGCGGCTGGTGCGGCTCATTTGCGGCAATTGCAAGGAGGCCTACACGCCGACCCCGGGCGAGCACGAATGGCTGCGCTACGAACTGGGCGATGGCGTCGATGCCCGCTCCTACGTCCACGGCCGCGGCTGTAGCCATTGCAGCGGCACCGGCTACCAGGGGCGCATCGGCGTGTATGAGTTCCTGGAAATGAGCAGCGAACTGGTCGAGGCCCTCAATCACGAAGACCCCGGCGTCTTCATGCAGGCCGCCCGCCGCCAGATGGCCGGCGAAACCCTGCGGCGCGACGCGGTGCGCCTGGTGGTCGAAGGCCGCACCACGGTGGCCGAAGCCATGCGTATCAGCAACCAGTTCGAGGACTGAGAGGCTGTGAAAATTCC
Source organism: Betaproteobacteria bacterium (assembly GCA_016720065.1). Lineage (NCBI taxonomy): Bacteria > Pseudomonadati > Pseudomonadota > Betaproteobacteria > Betaproteobacteria bacterium. Next base: position 402,530 of record JADJXY010000001.1, read on the forward strand.
CTTCGCCCCCGTTCACGCGCGCCCCGGAAAAGGGCAGGCGCTGACGCCCGCCCCCCGCGCCTCCCTGGCCGCCGCCGGCCGTCCCCGCCGGCAGGAGGCCTGACATGCCCCGCTACGCCTACCGCGGCCGCCGGGGCGGCGACGCCGTGCAGGGCGTGCTGGAAGGTGCAAGCGCCGCGGCGGTCGCCGAATTGCTCCAGGGCCAGGGGGTCGTTCCCCTCGACATATCCGAGAGCGCCGACGTGGGCGCCGGGTTCGAGATCAACCTCTTCAAGCCCCAGGTCGGACACCTGGACCTGCTGCTCTTCTCGCGCCAGATCCACACCCTGCTCAAGGCCGGCGTGCCCATCATGCGGGCCCTCAACGGCTTGCAGGAATCGGCCATCAACCCGGCCATGAAGGACGTCATCAAGGACGTGCGCGAAAGCCTGGAAGCGGGCCGCGAGCTGTCGCTGTCCCTCGGCCGCCACCCCAAGGTCTTTTCCCCCTTCTACCTTTCCATGGTGCGGGTGGGCGAATCCACCGGGCTCTTGGAGGAGGTCTTCTTCCGGCTCTTCGAGCACCTGGAGTTCGAGCGCTTCATGCGGGAGCAGGTCAAGTCCGCCCTGCGCTACCCCATGTTCGTCGTCATCGCCATGGCGGCGGCCATCGTCATCATCAACCTCTTCGTCATCCCGGCCTTCGCCAAGGTGTTCAAGGGCTTCGGGGCCGAACTGCCCCTCATGACCCGCATGCTCATCGGCTTTTCCGACTTCATGGTCGCCTGGTGGCCGGCCCTGCTGTTGGGGCTGGTGGCGGGGGCCTTCGCCTTCCGTACCTGGGTACGCACCGACGCCGGCCGTTACCGCTGGGAAGCCATGACCCTGCGCTTTCCCATCGCCGGCAAGATTCTGCGCAAGGCCGCCCTGGCCCGCTTCGCGCGCAGCTTCGCCCTGGGCACCCGCAGCGGCGTGCCGGTCATGCAGGCCCTGGCCAATTCCGCCCAGACCGTCGACAACAGCTACATCGCCCAGCGCATCGACGGCATGCGCGACAGCGTCGAGCGGGGCGAAAGCGTGCTCAGGGCCGGCATCGCCACCGGCATCTTCACGCCCGTCGTGCTGCAGATGATCGCCGTGGGCGAGGAATCCGGCGCCCTCGACGACATGATGGAAGAAATCGGCCAGATGTATCAGGCCGAAGTCGAATACGAACTGAAGACCCTCGGTCAGCAGATCGAGCCCATCCTCATCGTCAGCCTGGGCATCCTCGTCCTCATCCTCGCCCTGGGCGTCTTCCTGCCCATGTGGGATCTGGGCAAGGCCGCCTTCAAGAAGTAGGCCCGGCCATGCCCCGCAAGCCCCCCGCGCCCGGCTTCACCCTCATCGAACTCATCGTCGTCGTCGCTGTGGTGGCGGTCCTGGTGGGGGTCGGGGCCAACCGTCTGGCGGGCTACCAGGAGGCGGCGGAAGCCGCGGCGGCGGAAAGCAGCTTCATCACCCTGCGCGGCGCCCTGCATATCCGTTCGGCCGAACTCATCGCCGCCAACCGCTGGGACGAACTGCGCCGCCTCGCCGCCCGCAACCCCTTCGACATCCTGGAGCAAAAGCCCGCCAGCTACGCCGGCCTCCTCGACGGCGCGGCGGCCCCCGGGCGCTGGTACTACGACGGCCGGGAAGGCGCCGTGGTGTACAAAGTGCAGCGGGACGAACACTTCGGCCCCCCGGCGGCGGGCGGAGAAATGCGCTTCGCCGTCGTGGGCCGCAACACCGCCGGGCAGGCGGTCAGCGGCGAAGGCGTCGCCTACGTCACCCTCCAGGCCCGCGGCGAATACCGCTGGTACGACCGTGTCATCCGTTAGGAGTCCCCCATGCCTTGCCCAAACCCTTACCTTTGTTATAGTGCCTCAGGTTTTGCCCGAGGCGGCCGTAAACCCTCGTCATCCCCCGGAGGAAATCCGATGCCCTTGCGCTCCCGTGGCTTCACCCTCATCGAACTGATCGTCGTCATCATCATCCTCGGCATCCTCGCCGCCGTGGCCCTGCCGCGCTTCGTCGATCTCCAGGTCCAGGCCCGCCAGGCCAAGCTGCAGGGCGCCGTGGGTGCGGTGCGCTCCGGGTCGGTACTCTTCCACGCCCAATGCCTCGCCACCCTGGGGGGGCCCACACCGCCCCCCAACTGCAATTCGCTCACCATGGAAGGGGCCACGGTCACCGGCGTGAATCAATACCCCAGCGCAGATGCTTCGGGCATCGTGCGCGCGGCGGGGCTCAACGCGGGCGCCGCGGGCAGCGGGGTCGATTACGAGACCACCGGCGGGGGCGGCGGCTCGGGTTCCGTGCTCACCATCGCCGTGCCCACCCCCACCAGCGGCTCCTGCCAATTCACCTACACCGCCGCCACCCTTTCGGGAACCCAGGTGGTCGCCCCCGTGGTGACCCTCTCGGGCACCGGCACTTCGACCAATTGCAACTGATCTTCAGCGTTTTTTCGGAAAGGACCACACCATGAACAAAGCACGCGGTTTCACCCTCATCGAACTCATCGTCGTCATCGTCATCCTCGGCATCCTGGCGGCGACGGCCCTGCCCAAGTTCGTCGACCTGAGTTCCGATGCCCGCACCGGCGTCATGAAGGGCGTCGAAGCGTCCATGCGTGGCGCCAATACCATGCTGTACGGCAAGGCGGCCTCCCAGAACAAGCTCTCCGGAACCCAGACCATTTCCGCCACCAGCACGATCAGCGTGGGCATCACCAACGGCTACGCCACCGACACCACCGAACTGGCCAGGGTCATGGACCTGTCCCCCTCGGGCGATTTCAACAATACCGGATCGGCGATCCAGCACAACGGCGCGACCACCATCGCCAGTTGCCAAGTGGCCTATACGGCTGCCGGTGCGGGAGGTACGCCGGGCTATACGACCACGACAAGCGGTTGCTGATCCGGGGTTTCGTGCGCCTGAGCGGGGGTGCCGCCCGGTCGGCCTGTGCCCCCGCTAGCGCCCACAGGCCCTTTGGAATCGTCGCAGCCCCGTCTGCCCTGGCCATGCAGCGCGGTTTCACCCTGACTGAACTGGTGGTGACAATCGTCATCGCCGGCATCCTGGCGGCGGTGGCCCTGCCGCGCTTCTTTGGCGATACCGGCTTCGAAGCGCGCCAGTTCCGTGACGAGACCGTCGCCGCCCTGCGCCTGGCGCAGAAGTCCGCCATCGCCGCCCGGCGCACGGTGTGCGCCAGCTTTTCCGCTTCCCAGGTGGATTTCCGCATTTCCAGCGCCCAGGGGGCCGCGGATTGCTCCACCGGCACCGCCCTGGGGGATCCGGCCGGGGGGGGCGATCTTTCCGTCAGCGCGCCTTCCGGGGTGAGCTTTTCCCCCGTTCCGGCGGCCCTGGTCTTCGATTCCGCCGGGCGGCCGGGGGCGGCGGCGAGCCTCACCGTGGCCGGCCTGGAAAGCCTGCCGGTCGCCGTGGAGGCGGAAACGGGCTATGTGCATTGAGCCCCGCCGGCCCATGGCCGGCGTCACCCTCATCGAGCAGATCGTGTTCATCGTCATCGTCAGCGTGGGGGTGATCGGCGTGCTGTCCACCCTGGGGCCGGCGCTGCGCTTTTCCGCCGACCCCCAGGTCAGGAAGCAGCAACTGGCAGTGGCCGAAGCGGTGCTGGCCGAAATCCTGCACCAGCCCTTCACCTACTGCGATCCGGACGACGCCAACGCCTCCACCGCGACCCTGTCCGGCACCTCGCCCACCTGCGCCAGCACCGACCAGGACAACGGCGGCGGTGTCCTGGTCCCCATTCCCTCCGGCGAGACGCGCAGCGCCACCGCTCCCGGCGCCATGTTCGACAACGTGGCCGACTACGCCGGTTACACCCAGAGCAACGTCACCGACCTCAACGGCGGCAATGCCGTGAGCGGCCTGGACGTGAGCGTCGCGGTCAGCCGCATCGGCGCCGCCTACAGCGCCGGGGGCAGTCCCCTGCCGGCGGGGGCGGCCTTGAAGATCGACGTGACGGTCAGCGGCGGCGGTGCCGAAGCCCTGACCCTGAGCGGCTACCGCTTCCGCTATGCGCCCCTGTACTGATTCCCGCGCTGCCGGCGGCTTCACCCTGGTGGAGATGATCGTCTCCATCGTGGTGGCCGGGGTGCTGCTCGCCCTGGTGGGCATGTTCGGGCGCTGGCAGATCCAGTCCTATTTCGACCTTGCCAGCCGTGCCGCCCTCACCGACGCGGCCGACACCGCCGTGCGCCGCATCAGCCGGGAACTCCAGACGGCCCTGCCCAACAGCGTGCGGGCCAGCGGCAACTATCTCGAATACATTCCCATCAGGGACGCCGGCCGCTACCGCGCCGAGAGTGACGGGAGCGGCAGCGTCTTCCCCCTCGATTTCGGCAGCACCGCCAGCGCCAGCAAGTTCGACGTCCTGGGACCGACGGTGGCCATCGCCAGCGGCGACCAGGTGGTCGTCTACAACCTGGGCCTGCCCGGTTCCGACGCCTACGCCGGCGCCCCCAACAACCGCCGCACGCCGAGCACCACGGGTGGCGCCCTGAGCCAGGTGGAGTCCGCCACCGCCTTCGCCTTCCCCTACGCTTCGCCGGCCAACCGCTTTCAGGTGGTGGGCAATCCGGTGAGTTTCGAATGCGACCCCGGCGCCGGCGTCATCCGCCGCTACGGCGGCTACGGCTTCCTGCCCAGCCAGCCGGTGGCCGCCGCCACCATGGCCGCCGGCTCCAGCACGCTTCTGGTGGCCCAGGTGGCGGCCTGCTCCTTCGCCTACGAACCCGGCGCCAGCCAGCGCAACGGTATCGTCACCGTGCGCCTCACGCTTTCGGCCAACGACGAGACGGTGCAGGTGCTCAACCAGGTGGAAATCCTCAACACGCCATGATCCACGGCCCTTCCTCCCCCCCGCGGGCCCAGCGCGGCGTGTCCATCCTGACCGCCATCTTTCTGCTCCTGCTCTTCGGGCTCCTCGCCGCCCTCATGGCCAGGGTCATTTCGGCCAGCCACGCCACCGCGGCGGAGGATCTGATCGGCGCCCGCAGCTATCAGGCGGCGCGCGGCGGCGTCGAATGGGGGCTCTACCAGGTGCTCGACCCCAGCAACGCGACGGCAACGGCGCCTAGCGCCGCGCTGCCCGCGTGCTTCGCCAACGGCACCGTGCTCAGCGGCCTCGGCGCGAGCGTGACGGTCGATTGCACCGCCTACGGCCCCTTTACGGAAGGCAGCAAGGCCATCCGCATCTACCGCATCACCGCCACGGCCACCAGCCCCGGCCCCGGTGGGATCAGCGTCGAGCGCCGGGTCGAGGTCACTACCGAGAAGTGCCGCGATGGGGCGAGCAGCACGGCACCCTATGCGTGTTGAAATCTGCCGTCGCAGGACCGCGCGTGCCGTCGCCCTGACGTTCACCGTGCTGGCCTGGGCGGCGCCGCCGGCCCGGGCCGCGGTGACGGAACTCAATTCCTCCGGTGGCACGTCGGCCACCAACGGCCTGCACATCTACATCGAGGATACGACCAAGATGCAGGTGCGCCGGCTCAACAACACGGGTCAGGTCTATCTGCCCTCGGCGGTGCCCCCCAGCAACAGCCTCGACAACGGCATCTTCCTGCGCGCCAACGGGACCATCTACGGTCCCCGCCACACGGTGTCCACCTTCAACACGGCGACGGCCTATCCGATCAGCTCCATCTCGGCGGCTTCCCCGGCCAACCCCATCGCCAACGGCACCACCCAGACCGCCGTGGGCGTCTATGGGGTGACCAGTGGCCCCTTGCTGACCGTAGAGTACAAGTACCTGCGCCCCTACGATTTCGTCACCCTGACGGTCACCCTCGACATTCCGGCCGGCTACCCGGTGAGCGCCGCCAACCCGGTGCGCTACTACCACGCCATCGACACCTATCTGGGGGGCAGCGACAACGGCTGCGGCGTGACCTTCGTGGATAGCAACGGCCGCCGCGTGGTGGGCACCTATCCTCCTTCCTCGGGCAGCTCGTGCCCGTCGAGCAGCAGCATCCCGTCCGGGGTGAGCATCATCGAATCCTTCCGGGAGCGCAGCGGGCAGAATTTCACCCGCTACTGCACGGCGCGCTGGAGCGACTTCTGGGACATCACCAGTCCCTACGCCAACTGCGCCGTCTACAACCCCAGTCAATGGACCAGTTCGGTCACCTCCACCTACCAGGACACCGGGGTGGGCACCGAATACGACTTCACCGCCACCGGCACCTACGTCTTTTCCTACGATTTCGTCATCGGCTCGCCGGCGGTGCCGCCCTACGATCACCTGGAACTGCGCTACGACCCGGGCAGCGCCCTGTGCCCCTTCACCGTGACCGTGCTGGGCTGCACCTCCGCCACCGTTCCCTGCCCGGCGGGAAGCGAACTCAACGCCAACCTGAGCGGCACCCTCACCGCGAGCAGCAGCGGCAGCGTCACCCTGACGCCGTCTTCCGGCGCCTTTTCCATCGCGGCGGGTACGCCCACCGCCACGCTGACTGCCCAGGAATCCACGGCCGGCGCAACGGTCACCCTGGGCGCCAGCGGCCTGAGCACCGCCCCCCTGAACGGCGTGCGCTGCTGGAACGGCAGCAGCGAAACCTGCAGCTTCACTGCCCCGTCGCTGTCCTGCTTCGCCTCCGATCTCGAAGCCTGCAGCAATCTGGTGGGCAGCCCGGCCCGCTGCGGCACCTCGGGCAATCGCCTGTATACCAAGGTCGTCGGCCAGGCTCTGAGCTTCGATCTCGTCGCCCTGAAGGACACGCCCAGGGTGGTCGATACGGCGTTCAACAGTGGCGCGACCACTCCGGTGGACGTGGATCTGGTCAGCAGCGCCGGCACCGCCGTCGATGGCACCACCCGCTGTCCCACGGGAGGGACCGCCCTGCCCGCAGTGATGCCCCAGAAGGTCTTCTTCACCGCCGGACGCCCCGCCTCTGCCACCACCTATACGGTCCCGGCCGGCGAAAATGTCCTGGCCAGGCGCAACGTCTGGGTGCGCTTCAACCAGGGGGCCGGGGGCATCCTGTGCTCCAGCGATCGCTTCGCCATCCGGCCGGCCGCCTTCACCAGTGTGAGTTCCTCGGACGCCAACGCCGACAGCGGCGGAACGAATGCCGCTGCCACGCCGATCCTGCGCGCTGGCAGCACCCCCTTCACCCTGACCGCGGACAGTGCCACGCCGGGTTACGACGGAACGCCCGGCATCGATTCCTCCCTGCTCGAATGGCTCTCGGCCCCCAGCGCCACGGGCAGTCTGAGCGGCAGCTTCATCACCGCCGCCTCGGCGGCCAGCGGCAACGGTGCCAGCGGTTCCGCCTTCCTCTACGACGAAGTGGGGTACTTCCGCATCAAGGCCAAGGGCGTGGTCGACAGTGGCTTCACCGCCGCCTATCAGGACGGTTCCGATACGGTCTGCATCAATACGGCGCCCAATGACTTCCTGAATACGGCCGACAGCAGCGGCAAGGTCGGCTGCAAGTTCGGCAATACCGCCGCCACCGGCCACTTCGGCCGCTTCGTCCCGGATCACTTCGATACCGTCGTCACCCAGGCCTGCGCTGCCGGCGGCTTCACCTACGCCAGCCAGCCCTTCACCGTGGGGATCACCGCCCGCAACGCCGCCGGCGCCACGACCTTGAACTACCACGGGGCCGCAGCCTTCGCCAAGGCCACCACCCTGTCGGCCTGGGACGCGGCCGGCAGCGCCGCCAATCCCGGTCCCGGTGCGCTCATCGGCAGCGCCGTGGCGGCCGGCGCCTTCACCAACGGGGTGGCAAGCGTGGCAACCCCGGCCTACGGCTTCTCCAATTCCGCCACGGTTGCCACCGCGGTGCGGGTCAGGGCCGTGGATGGCGATGGCGTCACCTCCCTGCGCAGCCTTCCCGCGGTGACCGTGGAGGGCGCCGCCCAGGTGAACTCCGGTCGGCTGGTCATCGGCAACGCCTACGGCAACGAATTCCTGCCCCTGCCGGTGCGCTCCGAACTTCAGGTGTGGACCGCCGCCGGCTGGCAGCGCCACGGCGCGGACACCTGCACCACCGTGGTGACGCCCACGGCGGCCAATGGGGGCCTGCTCTTCGCCACCCAGACGCCCCTCAATCAACTGGCGGCGGGGGAGACGACGGCCACCCTGGCTTCTCCGGCCGTATCCGGCAACCTGGGACTGCGCCTGAGCGCCCCGGGGGCCGGCAATTTCGGCTATGTGGACATCGCCGGCTCGGTTTTGCGCGGGGCCAATACCTGGCTTCTGCTCGCGGCGCCCACGTCCCGGGTCTGCTTTGGCAGGTGCGGTCCTCGCGCTGCCCTCATCTATTCGCGCGAGAAATACTAAAAATCGTTGAAATATAATATGTTGCAAGCTATCCTTTCCAAAATACTTTAGTTGGTGGCGGGGTGAACGTCTTTCGGGGAAAACGGGTGGAAGGTTGGCTGGGGGTGGTGCGGCGCAAGGGCTGCATCGACCTGGCCCATGTCGTCCGCCAGCGGGACGCCCGGCCCCGTATCGAAGCCCTCGACACCTTCCGCGTCGAAGGCGGCTTCAGCGAGGCCCTGCGGCGGCTCAAGGGGCCGCGCAAGCTGGGCCAGTTCGCCTGCACCACCCTGCTCGACGAAGCCGACTACCGCCTGCTCCAGGTGGAGGCTCCGGCGGTGGAGCCCGAGGAGCGCATCCAGGCCCTGCGCTGGCGCTTGAAGGACATGGTGGATTTTCCGGTCGAGGGGGCTGCGGTGGCGGCCCTCGACATCCCCGCCGGCGAGGGGGGGCATCGTACGCCGAACCTCTTTGCCGTCGCCGCCGGCGCGCCGGCCGTGGGCCGGTGCATGGGCGACTTCGACGCCGCCGGTCTCGCCCTTGCCGCCATCGACATTCCCGAGCTGGCCCAGCGTAACGTCGCCGCCCTGTTCGAGGAAGCCAACCGCGGTCTGGCCTTCCTTCACCTGGGCGCCGAGCGTGGCCTGCTCACCATCACCTACCGCGGAGAACTCTATCTCGCCCGCCACATGGAGGTTTCCGCCGCCGCCCTGGCGGACGCCGATGTGGACCGCCGCCAGGCACTGCTCGAACGCCTGGTGCTCGAACTGCAACGCACCCTGGACAATTTCGACCGTCAGTACAACTTCATTTCCGTGGTGCGCATGCTGGTCGCCTGCGAAGGTGCCTGCTCCGGGCTCACCGATGCCCTGGGCCACAACCTCTACATCCCGGTGCAGGAAATGGACCTGGCCGCGGTGGCCGATTTTCCCGCCGTGCCCGAATTGCGCCAGAAGGAACGCCAGGCCCAGTGCCTGCTCGCCCTGGGCGCCGCCCTGCGGGAGGGGGAGGCTTGAGTCAGCAGATCAACCTCATCCTGCCCGAGCTGCGGCGGCGGCGGGACTGGCTGTCCTTCCCCATCGTCGCCGGGGCGAGCCTTGCGGGGCTCCTGTTGATCGTCGGGCTCGCCGTCTGGAGCCAGCGGGAAGTCGATTCCCTCAACGCCCGCCATCGCCAGGGTGAAGCGGAACTCGCCACCTTGCGCCAGCGGGTGCAGGCCCTGGGCCAGGCCCTGGCCGCCCGCCGGCCCAATCCGGCCCTCAAGGAGGAAGTGGCGCGTCTGGCCGAGGGCCTGCGCCAGCGCAATACGGCTCTGGATGCGGTCGAGTCGGGCCGTTCCGGTTCCCGCGAGGGCAGTTCCGGCGTGCTGCGGGGCTTCGCCCGCCAGACGGCGGAAGGCGTCTGGCTCACCGGCTTCGTCCTGGCCGGAAGCGAGGTCGAAATCCGCGGCCGCCTGAGCGACGCCGCTCTCCTGCCCCATTACATCCAGCGCCTCAACGGCGAGCCCATCTTCAAGGGCCGCCGTTTCGCCGCCCTGGACATGAGCGAGGGCAGCCTCCAGCCCGCCACACCGGCCCCCGTCGCGCCTGCCGCCACGCCCGCCCCGGCGCCCAGCGCCAGCGCCGTGCCGCAGGGTGCACCCGGCGGGCGGCGCTTTACCGAATTCGTCCTGCACGGCAAATTGCCGCCGCCGGGAGGGGAGCGATGAAACCCGGCTTTGCCTTTCTCCAGGGCGCGGCAAAGCGCTACGCCGCGCTCAAGCCTCGCGAGCGGGTGCTGGTGGCGGCCCTGGCGGTCCTGGGGCCCGTCTTCCTGGGCTATACGCTCTTCGCGGACCCGGCCCTCAACCGGGCGCGCACCCTGCGCAACACCCTGCAAGGCCAGCAGGCGACCCTGAACGACACCCGCAGCCAGGTGGCCGCCCTGGAAGCCCAGGCCCAGGCCGATCCCGACGCGCCCACCAAGGCGGAGCTGGCCGGACTGCAACGCCAGTTGGCGGAATCCGACGCGCGCCTGCGAGCCCTGCAGGACACCCTGGTGCGGCCCGAGGAGATGAACGGCCTGCTGGAGCATCTGCTGGCCCGCCATGGCGGCCTGCGTCTGGTGGCCCTCAAGACCCTGCCGCCCCAAAGCATCCTGGGCGCCGTGCCAAGGGAGGAGGGCAAGCCCGCCGCCGAGCGGCAGTTCGACATCTACCGCCATGGTGTGGAACTGCGCCTGGAAGGCAGCTACCTGGAACTGCTGGCCTATCTGGAACAACTGGAAAAGGCGGAGAAGAAACTCCTCTGGGGGCCGCTGACCCTGACGGTCGTCGCCTATCCCCGTGCGCGGCTCACCGTGACCGTCTACACCCTGGGAGCGGACAAGACATGGCTCGCCATCTGAGTGCCGCAGTTCTGGGATTCGCCGTCCTGGCGGGCAGCGGTGCTGCCTGGGGGGCGGAACTGGCCGACCCCACCCGGCCGCCGCCGGAGTTTGCCGGGCCGCCGCCCGTCGGCGTGGAAGACCCGGGCCTGCGCCTCCAGTCGGTGATCCTGCCGCGGGGAGGCAAGCCCCGGGCGGTCATCAGTGGTCAGGTGGTGCTCCTGGGCGGCAAGCTTGGCGACGCCACCCTGGTCCGCGTGAGCGAGGGTGAAGCCGTGCTCCAGGGCCCCCTGGGGGTGGAGCGCCTGGCGCTGACGCCCGATGTGATCAAAACGAACCCCCCGGCCTCCCGCAAGGCCGGAGCCAAGAAGGAAAAGCCATGAGGATTGTGCTCGTTCTGCTCCTGGGAGCGATGCTGTCGGCCTGCAATCTGTTGCAGTCCCGCCCCGGCGAAGCCTTTGACCGCATCGGCAACGAAATGAAGGAAGCGGCCGAAAGCAAGCGCCGCTCCCCCGCCGACGACGCGGTGGGCCGCGCCATGATGCCGCCGGTACAGGTGGCCGAGGTGATCCCGGCCAAGCCCGAACCCCGCTTCAACCTGGCCGTGAACAACGCCCCCGCCGGGCAGGTCTTCATGGCCCTGGTGGCGGGAACGCGCTACAGCATGCTCTTCCCGCCCGAGTTGTCCGGCGCGCTCACGCTCAACCTCAAGGACGTCACGGTGCGCGAGGCCCTGGACGCCATCCGGGAACTGTACGGTTACGAGTACAAGATCGCCGGCAATCGCATCACCATCCAGACCAATTCCCTCCAGTCGCGCATCTACCAGCTCAATTACCTGGCCAGCCGCCGTCAGGGCATGACCGACATGCGGGTGACCTCCAGTTCGCCCAGCGTGGTCAATCCCAGCGGCTCCAGCGGGGGCAGTTCCGGCAGCAACACCTCGAACACCACCCCCCAGGCCGCGGCGGCTGCCACGGCGGCGGGGGGCACGCCCACGGCCGGTGGCCTCGCGGTCTCCAACACCGATGCCAGCCGGGTGCGCACCTCCTCCGACAACGACTTCTGGCACGACCTGCGCACCGCCCTGACCACCATCGTGGGCGGCGGCGAGGGGCGCAACGTCATCGTCAGCCCCATGTCCGGCGTCGTGCTGGTGAAGGCCCTGCCCCAGGAATTGCGGGCGGTGGAAAGCTACCTCAAGGCCACCCAGTTGATGGTCGAACGCCAGGTGATGCTGGAAGCCAAGATCATCGAGGTTGCCCTCAACGACTCCTTCCAGACCGGCGTCAATTGGGCCAAGTTCGGCGGCAATGACCGGCGCTTCTCCGCCGGCGTCCTCGCCCCTGGAACGACCCTGAGCGGCAACAGTGCGGCCCTGGCCGGCACCGCGGCGACTTCCGGCACGGCGGGGACCGGCCTCACCATCACCCCGGGGACCGCCGGGGCCATCGCCGCCACGGCCCTGGGACAGGGCTTCTTCGGCCTGGCCTTCCAGTCCAGGGACTTCGCCGCCCTGGTCTCCTTCCTGGAAACCCAGGGTGACCTTCAGGTGCTGTCCAACCCCCGCATCGCCACCCTCAACAATCAGAAGGCGGTCCTCAAGGTGGGTTCGGACGACTATTTCGTCACCAACATCTCCACCTCGACCACCACCAGCGGCACGGGTACCGTGACCACGCCGACCATCACCCTGCAACCCTTCTTCTCCGGCATCGCGCTGGATGTGACGCCCCAGATCGACGACGAGGGCAACATCATCCTGCACATCCACCCCGCGGTGACCGTGGTCGAGGAGCGCTCCAAGCAGGTCAATCTCGGCACCCTGGGGTCCTTCACCCTGCCACTCGCCTCCAGCACCATCAACGAGACCGACTCCATCGTGCGCGTGCAGGACGGCCACATCGTGGCCATCGGCGGCCTCATGAGCCAGGAACAGAGCAATAGCCGCGACGGCCTGCCGGGGGTGAGCCGGGTGCCCGGCCTGGGCCTGCTCTTCGGCCAGAAGGGCGCGTCGAACCGCAAGCGGGAACTGGTCATCCTGATCAAGTCCACCGTGATCCAGAACGAGAGTTCCTGGCGCCAGGATCTGGTCGATACCCAGGAACGCATGCAGGGCCTCGATCCGCGCAAGGCGGAGTGGGCGGTCAAGTAAGGGGCCGGGGCGCGGCGTGTATCTGGACCACTTCGGCCTGAGCGAGCTGCCCTTCGGCATCACGCCGGATACCGCCTACACCTTCCTCAACACCAGCCACCAGGAAGCGCTCAATACCCTGTTGGTCGCGCTGGCCGGCGGGGAGGGCTTCATCAAGATCACTGGCGAGGTCGGCACCGGCAAGTCCCATCTCTGTCGCCGGCTGCTCAAGAGCCTGCCGCAGGGCAGCGTCTCGGCCTACCTGCCCAACCCCTATGTGGCGCCCCGCACCCTCATGCTGGCCCTGGGAGAAGAACTCGGCCTCGGCCTCGATCCCGCCGCCGACGACTACCACCTGCTGCAAGGCCTCAACCGTCGCCTGCTGGAGCACGCCGCCGCAGAGCGCCGGGTGGTGGTATGCATCGACGAGGCCCAGGCCATGCCCCTGGAAAGCCTGGAAGCCCTGCGCCTGATTTCCAATCTGGAAACGGAAAAGAGGAAGCTGGTGCAGATCGTCCTCTTCGGGCAGCCGGAACTGGACGAGCGCCTGGCGCAACCCGCCGTGCGCCAGTTGCGCCAGCGCATCGCCTTTCACTACCGCCTCAAGGGACTGGCCCGCGAAGAGGTGGGCAACTACCTCGCCCACCGTTTGCGCGTGGCCGGCTACCGGGGCGAAGGCCTCTTTGCCCAGGGCGCCAGCCGGGCGCTGTACCGGGCCAGCCAGGGCACGCCGCGGCTGGTCAACATACTGGCCAACAAGGCCCTGCTGGCGGTCTTCGGAGAAGGGCGCCAGACGGTGCGCACCCGCCATGTCCGTCACGCCGCCCGCGATACGGAAGGGGCCCGGGATCCGGGCTGGTGGTGAGTCCCCGTGCCTGAAGCCCAGGTCGATGCCGAATCCCTGCGGAGGCATGTGCCCCTGCCTGCCGCAAGGGCGTGGACCCATGCCCGTCGCACCCTGCGCCCCCCGCAGCGCCCACCCTCCAACGCCTACGGTCTGACCTGACATGAGCCTGGTAAACGACATGCTGCGCGACCTGGAGGCGCGCCGCGCCGCCGAAATCGGTGCCGTCTCCCTGCAAAGGGAAGTGCGGGCGCTGCCGACGCAAAGCCCTTCCCGCAGGCCCTGGGCCCTGCTGGCAGTCTTGCTCCTCGTCCTCGCGGGCCTGGGCTGGAGCACCCGGGAGCGGATCGCGCCCCTCGCAGCCCTTTCCGACTCTGTGGCCCCCGCCGTCACCCCCTCCGTGGCGCCTGCCGCCCCTACCCCTCTGGCCACGACCCCGCCGGGTCTGCCGGACTTGCGCGCCACCCCCCCGGTGGCCGAGGCGGACTCCGTCCCCGTGCTTGCCGCGGCGCCGCCGCCCGCCGATGACGGCCTGCGCCTGGCACCCGCTCTGACCAATCCCCCCGTTGCTGCACCGCAAGGGGCAACTCCCGGGACTCAGGGCAGCCCGCAGGCGCCGGTCCCCCCTGCCCCAGCCCCAGCCGCGGGCGCGGCGCCAGGGGCGGTAGCGGCCGCGACTCCGGTGCCGTCACCGGCTGTGGGTCCGACCTCCGTTCAGCCCCCCGTTCAGGCCCAGGCTCCGGTCCAGGCCAAGGCGCCTGTCCTGCCTGCGGCCGCCGTACAGACTGACGGCCCCGCTCCAGGAGCGGGGACCGCCCCCGTCGCGCCGGTCCCGCCCAAGGCCGCCGCCGCGCCGTCTTCGGGCGCCGTGCATATCGAAAAGACCGCCGTCCTCGCCAGCCCCCGGGAGAGGGCCGAGGCCGAGTACCGCCGTGCCCAGGCGCTCCTGTCCGCCGGCCAGACTCCCGCGGCGGCGGACAGCCTGGTCGCCGCGCTGCATCACGATCCCGCCCACGGGCCTTCGCGTCAGGCCCTGCTGCGTCTCTTTCTTGAGGCGCAGCGCTTCGACGAGGCGGCCGCGCTCTTGCAGCAGGGGCTGGACATCACCCCGGCCCAGACCGGCTGGGCCATGTCCCTGGCGCGCCTCCAGGTGGAGCGTGGCGATCTGGCGGCAGCAGAGAAAACCCTGGCCCGTTCCGCCGCCCACGCCCGGGCCCAGGCCGATTACGCTGGGTTCCATGGCCATCTCTTGCTGCGTCTGGGCCAGGCAGGGGCGGCCGTCGAGCGCTACGACACTGCCACCCGCCTGGCGGCGGCCGAGGGCCGCTGGTGGTTCGGCCTGGGGCAGGCCCTGGAAGCCACGGGCCGAGGCGCCGAGGCGCGGGACGCCTACCGCCGTGCCCTGGCCAGCGGCAGCCTCAACGCCGATCTGATGGCCCTGGCCGAGTCCCGTCTGAAGTAGCAGGCTGCCCCGGCGCCAGACGAGCCAGGAGCATGGCCCGTAGCGGGTCGTCCCCGGCCCGGAAGGCCCAGTCCGCCTGCACGCGTTTGGCCTGGTCCGGGTAGGCCGCGGCCGCGCGGCGCAGGGCGAGGGTCGCTCCTTCCAGGTCGCCCCCCAAAGCCTCCAGATAGGCGCACTTGAACACGATCTCGCGGCTGGCGGAAAAAGCCAGGGCACGGCTACAGGTCGCCCGCTTGATCTCCAGGGCTGCGGCGCTGTCGTCCATCAAACTGGCGGTGGTCAGGTCGACGTAGGGGCGCAGCAGGGCCTGACCCGCCAGGCGGCTGAGGGCGGCCGCTGCGGCTTCCTGTCGGGCCTGGGGTCCATTCCCCGGCAGGCGGCCATTGACCGTATCTTCCAGCAGGGCGTAGTCGCTCCTCAGCACGGCCAGCAGCATGCTGCCCAGAACGACGACGGCGCCGATCAACAGAGGGATGCGCGGCCCGAGTTGCAGGGGCTGTGCGCGACCCGAGGCGGCCCCCGCCACCAGGGCCGCCGGGGCGAGGAAGAATCCGTACCAGAGGGGGTATTCGAGCAGGGAGTGGAGGGCGACGATGGTGGCCGTGGCAGCGATCCACCACCCTGCGCAATCCCGCTCCTGCCGCCAGCGGTCCCGCGCCCAGCGCAGGCCGAGGACGACGAGCAGGGCGCCGGCGACGATGCCGAGTTCGGTCAGCACCTGGAGGGGCAGGTTGTGGACGTGCTCCGGCAGGCCGGGCAGGCTGCGGGGCGGAAGCTGGAGGACGTGGTCGAGGAACTGCCGCGTCGTCTGGCCGAACCCTGCGCCCAGGAGGGGGTTTTCCAGGAAGATGCGCCAGGCCGTGGACCACAGCACCCCGCGCACGGGGTCGCCGCCGCCGCTGGCGGCCAGGCGGGCACCGGCACTGGAGGCGGGGTTGGGCGGGGCGAGGAGGCCCGTGACCAGCAGGGCTTCACCCGCCACGGTCAGGGCCAGGGCCAGGGCGCTGCCCACCAGCAGGGAACGCCGCGCCGGCCCGCCCCAGACCGCGGACAGGACGAGCAGTGCGGTGGCGTAGAGCCAGATGGCCCGGGAGCCGGAGAGCAGGGCGATGGGGATCAGGCAGAGCAGGGCGGCGCTGGCGACGGGCCAGCCGAGGAGGCCCCGGCTGCGCAGATAGAGGCCGGAGGCGACGCCCAGCCAGAGGAGGTCGGCCAGATTGTTGGGCTGTCCGACGTTGCCCCGCAGGCCGCCGGCGGGGCCGACGAAAACCCAGGGCAGACGGGCGACGCCGGTGGCCTGGGCAAAACCGCACAGGGCCTGGAAGAGGGCGCCGGCCAGCAGCGCGGCGGCGAGCAGGTCGGCGAGGCGCTCCAGACCCAGGTCGGCTGTCAGACGCCGGCCCAGGAGCATCATCAAGCCCGCCCAGACCAGGTAGAGGGCGAACATGAGCAGCCGCTCCGGCAGGGCGGCGCCGGGGAGCAGCCCCTGGGCGATGGCGATGCCCAGAAGGCCGAGGGGAAGCCAGGCAATTTCGGGAAAATCGACCCGCCCGTCGGGGCCCGGTCGCAGCAGCCAGGTGAGGGCTACCAGGCTGAGGGCCGCGGCGCTCCACTCCTGATGGAAGGTCGGGATGGGCTGGTAGTGGTGCGGCAGGAGGGCGGGCAGGGCCGGCAGCAGGGCCAGGGCGCCGAGGCAGAGGCCGCGGTGCAGGCGCAGGGTGGGCGTGGCCGTCACGGCTTGGCTGCCCGGGCGACGACGGCGGCCCATACGGTCGTGGCGCCGTGCAGTTTGAGGCTGCGGGCGGCTTCGTCCAGGGTGGCGCCGGTGGTCATGACGTCGTCCACCAGCAGGATCGAGCGGCCGGAAAAGTCCTGCCGGCACTCGAAGGCCCCCCGCACATTGCCGGTGCGCTTGGCCAGGGGCAGGCTGGCCTGGGCTGCCGTGTCGCGGGTGCGCAGGAGCGCTTCGCTCGCGCAGCTCAGCCCCAGGCGGCGCGCCAGGGGACGGGCGATCTCGCCGGCCTGGTTGAAGCCGCGCTCCTTGAGGCGCTGGGGATGCAGGGGCATGGGAACGACCAGGAAGCCGGCGGCGGGGGCAATGGCCTCCGCCAGCCCGGCGCCGAACCAGGCGGCGACGCCCAGGCGGTGGCCGTATTTGAGGGCGTGGATGAGGCGGTCGAGGGGAAAATCATAGAGGAAGAGGGCGAAGGCGCGGTCGAAGTGGAGGGGCGCGTGGAGGCAGCGGCCGCAGTGCTCGCCGTAGGGGGTGGGTTCGGCGCAGCGCGGGCAGTGGGCGGAGGGAAGCAGGGGCAGATCGCCCTGGCAGCCCGGGCAGAGCACCGGCCGGGCGCCGTCGCCGCCGCACAGGAGACAGGAAGCGGGCAGGAGCGCCTCCCGCGTCGCGGCGAGCGCGCGGGCCACGGGGGTGGACAGGGCATGGGGTAGAATGGGCACCGGTCGTACCTGGACTTAATTCAAAATTACAGCATTGGCCGGCGAGTCCGCCGGGCGCTTTGCGACTCTCTATCAGGCTATCAATTATGCATGCAATCGCTTCCCCGTCCGCCGAACAAGCCGCCTCCGGACAGGATCGCGTCCTGTGGACCGTGGATGCCGTCCTCGCGCTCTACGCCCTGCCGCTCATGGATATCCTGTGGCGCGCCCAGGAGGTTCATCGCCGCCATTTCGACCCTAACGCCGTCCAGCGTTCCACCCTGCTTTCGGTCAAGACCGGCGGCTGTTCCGAGGATTGCGGCTATTGCTCCCAATCGGCCCGCTACGCCACGGGCACCGAGCGCGAGCGCCTGCTGCCGGTGGAGGAAGTGGTGGCCGCCGCCCAGGCGGCCAAGGACAAGGGAGCCTCGCGCTTCTGCATGGGGGCGGCCTGGCGCGGACCCAAGGACGGCGATCTCGAGCGGGTGCTGGACATGGTGCGCGAAGTGAAAGCCCTGGGCCTGCAAACCTGCGTCACCCTGGGCATGCTCAGGCCCGGTCAGGCCGAACGCCTGCGCGATGCGGGCCTCGACTACTACAACCACAACGTCGATACCGACGCCGATTTTTACGGCCAGGTCATCACCACCCACGGTCATGGCGACCGTCTCGACACCCTGGAGCAGGTGCGCGACGCGGGGCTCAAGGTGTGCTCCGGCGGCATCGTCGGCATGGGGGAATCGCGGCGCAATCGCGCCGCCATGCTGGTGCAGCTCGCCAACCTGCCCCGTCCGCCGGAGTCGGTGCCCATCAACAATCTGGTGCCCATCGCCGGAACCCCCATGGCCGAGCAGCCGCGCCTCGATCCCTTCGAGTTCGTGCGCACCATCGCCGCGGCGCGCATCCTCATGCCGACCTCCTGGGTACGTCTGTCCGCCGGCCGTCAGGAGATGAGCGACGAATTGCAGGCCCTGTGCTTCCTGGCGGGAGCCAACTCGATGTTCTACGGCGATCGTCTGCTCACCACCGGCAATCCGGACGTGGCGCGGGACGAGGCCCTGTTCGAGCGCCTGGGTCTGACGCCGGTGTGAAGGGCAGTGATCGTGCCCTGCCTCACCGCACCTCAGGCCCATCGGCGCCCGCCCGGCATGGCCCATGCTTGCCTTGGCCCCAGCTGTGGCCGTGCGGGTCGCCCTGATCGGGGGCCCCCGAGTATCCCGCTCGGGTTCCCCCAAGAAATCCACAGGCGCTGATGTCCGGGGCCGGTTTCGTCGACACCGCCCGGGTGCGGCGTTCCTTTGCCCAGGTCGCCGACCGTTACGGCGAGGGGGATTTCTTCGCCCGGGAAATCGACCGCCGCATGCTGGAGCGCCTCGATTACGTGCGCCTCGCGCCGCAACGCATCCTGGATCTGGGCTGCAGCCGCGGTGCCAGCCTGGCGGCCCTGAGGGGGCGCTACCCGGAGGCGCGCGGGGTGGGGGTGGACGGGGTCGAGGCCATGTTGCCGCGGCAGGCCGCAAGCCCACTGTGGCGGCGCTGGTGGCCGGCCGCCGGGGCGGCGTCCCCGACCTTCGTGGCGGCGGACGCCGCCCGCCTGCCCTTCGCCGCGGATCGCTTCGGCCTCGTGTGGTCGAACCTGCTCCTGCACTGGCTGGACGATCCGCTGCCCGCCCTGGCCGAGGGCCATCGCGTGCTGGAGACGGGGGGGCTGCTGATGTTTTCCACCCTGGGGCCGGACACCCTGCGCGAATTGCGTGAGTGCTTCGCCGACGGCCATGGCCATGTCCAGCGCACCATCGATATGCACGACCTGGGGGATATGCTGGTTTCCTGTGGCTTCGCCGACCCGGTGATGGATATGGAAGTCATCACCCTGACCTACGATTCCCTGGCCGCCCTGGGCAGGGATTTGCGGGCGGCCGGTTCCACCTGCGCCATGGGCGACCGTCGCCGCGGCCTCATGGGACGCGCAAGCTGGGCGGCGCTGAACGCCGCCTACGAAACCCGGCGCCGCGAGGGCAAGCTGCCCGCCACTTTCGAGGTGGTGTACGGCCACGCCTGGAAAGCCGCCCCCAAGAAGACCGCCGACGGGCGATCGATCATCCGCTTCGCCGCACGCTGATCCCCGCCGTGGCAGGGTAGGGGCCATTGCGCCGCAGGCGGTCAAGGATGCGCCAGCCCAGCAGCAGGACGACCAGCAGGCCGTACACAATCGGGTAGATGAGGGCCGTGGCCTTGACCAGCCAGAAGTAATGCACGACGGCCAGCAGGGCGATGAGATAGACCGCACGATGCAGATCCTGCCAGCGTCGACCGCCCAGGCGGCGGATGGCCAGGGCGTTGGAAGTCGCCGCCAGGGGGATGAGCAGGACGAAAGCGGCAAAACCCACCGTGACGAAGGGGCGCTTGATGACGTCGCGGGCGATCTCGCCCGGGTCGAAGGCGTGGTCGAATCCGATGAAGGAGAGGAAGTGCAGGCTGGCGTAGAAGAAGCTGAACAGCCCCAGCATGCGCCGCAGACGCAGAAGCCAGTGCAGCCCGGTGAGGGCGCGCAGGGGGCTGATGCAGAGGGTGAGCAGGAGGAAATTGAAGGTCCAGGTGCCGGTGTAGCGCTGCAGGAACTCCACCGGGTTGGGGCCGAAATCGCCGGTAACGGCCGCGTAGGCCAGGCGCCCCAGAGGGCCGAGAGAGGCTATGAAGAGCAGGGCTTTGAGTTTGCCGATGGGCACGGAAGCGGGGTTCATGGTCAGAAGTACCGGCTGAGGTCCATGCCGCTATAGAGACGGGCCACCTGGTCGCCGTAGCCGTTGAAGGGCAGGGTCTTGCGGCGCAGGAATTCGCCCAGGCGGCGTTCGTGGCCCTGGCTCCAGCGCCGGTGCGGTACGTCCGGATTGACGTTGGAGTAGAAGCCGTACTCGCTGGGGCCGGCCTTCATCCAGGAGGTGTCCGGCTGCTTTTCGACGAAGCGGATGCGGACGATGGACTTTGCGCTCTTGAAGCCGTATTTCCAGGGGACGACCAGGCGCACCGGCGCGCCGTTGGGCTTGGGCATCACTTCGCCGTAAAGCCCGAAGGCGAGCAGGGTCAGTGGGTGCAGGGCCTCGTCGATGCGCAGGGCTTCGAGGTAGGGCCAGTCCAGGAGGGGCACGCGCACGTAGGGCATCTGCTCGGCGTCAGCGAGGCTCCAGAATTCGACGAACTTGGCATTGCCGGTGAGTTCCACTCGCTTGGCGATTTCGGCCAGGGGGAAGCCCACCCAGGGAACGACGGCGCTCCAGCCTTCGACGCAGCGCAGGCGATAGACCCGTTCCTCCAGAGGCGCCCACTTGAGCAGATCATCGATGCCGAAGGTCCGGGGCGCCTTGACCGCTCCGTCCACGGTCACCGTCCAGGGTCGGGTGCGCAGGCGATGGGCATTGAGGCCGGGGCTCTCCTTGTCGGGGCCGAACTCGTAGAAATTGCCGTAGGTGGTGAGGGTTTCGTAGGAGGTGAGTTTCTCGTCCAGGGTCACGACCCCCGGCCTGACGCCCTCCAGGCGCGGCCCCCGTGCCGTTGCCGCGCGGGCGGTTGGGGGTGTCGCGAGGGCCAGGGCAGCGGCGCCCAGTGTGGCGAGAAACTCCCGCCGGCGGGAATAGACCGCGGGGTCGGTGATGTGGGAGGCAGGCAGTTCGGGGGGGCGGCGGATGAGCATGGCAGTCCTGGATGACGATCTTGCACATTGGTCGCTTGGGGCAGGGGTTTCCTTACAGCGCGGCGATCCCCCGCTTGGACCGCGAAGCGCCGGAAAAATGCCGCCGCCTTCCGCACCGGCAAGACGGGGGAGGGGGAAGGGCAAGGCGTTGCCGGGCCTCCCGGTCACCCGGGGCCGCGATCCCGGCGCGTCAGGCGGCCAGGGCTGCGCGCAACTCCGCCATGTCTTCCTCGGCCTCGGCCAGGAGGTCGGCGTAGCGCTGTGCGGCGGCAGAACTGTCCTCGGCCCCCGGGGGCTGGGGGGTGGCGAGCCACTCCGGCGCGGGGGTGGCCAGGAGGGAGGCGAAGAAAATGACGTCACCCAGGCTGCAGGGATTGACGAGATTGGGTTCCCGTTGCTGCAAGGCGCCCACGATTCGCTCCGGCAAGCCGAGCACCTGCAGCAGCCCTTCGCCTATGCTGCCCTGCCAGCCGCGCAGCAGTTCGAGCGTGAGGGCACGGTCTTCGCGGTATTCCGCCCGCTCGGCGGCGCGGAAGAGGAGGTAGAAGACGCCGATGGCGCGGACCATTCCGGCCACCATGGCCTCGTCCTGGTTGATGCGGCCGATGCGGCGTGCCAGAACGCGGGCGATGGCGGCGACGCGCAGGGAATGGTCCCAGGTTTCCCGGGCGATGGAGGTGAAGGCGCCGAGGTGCCGCGCCTTGACCATCTGGTCCATGGCGACGGCGAGGGAGACCGTGCGCACGGTCTCGAATCCCAGGCGGCTGACGGCATTGCGCAGATCGGTGATGGCCCGCCCGCCCGGGTTGTAGTGGACGGAATTGGCCAGACGCAGGAGTTTGCTGGCGATGAGCGCTTCGCTGCCGATGACGGTGGCGACGCGATCCAGGCTGACCTCCGGATCCCGCAGGGTATTGCGGACGAGGACCGCCGCGTCCAGACAGGTGGGGAAATTGACTTCGCCCGAGAGGTCGCCGGCGATGCTCTCGAGCAGGCGGAAATGGGGATTGCCCTGTTCGTCCATCAGTTGCCTTGGCCCCATGCCAGGGGGAAGCGCGTGACTGCCCGGCGAAGGGCCTCTTCAGGCGAGCGCAGGCGCACGACCATCCCCGTCAGCCCGCGATGTAGCGCTCCAGTTCCTGGATGATGAAGCGCTGGGCACTGATGGTTTCCTTGACCAGATCGCCGATGGACACGATGCCCACCACGGTTTCACCATCGAGAACGGGCAAATGGCGGAAGCGCTTCTCGGTCATCAGGGCCATGCATTGGTCGATGCTGTGGGAGGGCGTGACGTAGGCGACCTTGTCGCTCATGATCTCCTGCACCAGGGTTTCCTTGGAACTCTTGCCCTGCAGGATGACCTTGCGGGCATAGTCCCGCTCGGAAAAGATGCCGACCAGTTGTTCGCCGTCCAGGACCATCACAGCGCCGACTTCGTGCCGGGCCATGACGTTGAGGGCGTGAAAGACGGTGTCCTTGGGGGAAACGACGACGAGGGGGTGATCCTTCTTCTCGGCGAGCAACTGCTTGAGGGTTTTCATCGCGGGGCCTCTTGTGGGGGTATGACCGGGTAGACGGGGGAGTCTATCCCCGCCGCCGGGCGGTGTGAAGCGCGGGAAACAAAAAAGGCAGCCGCGGGGCTGCCTTTTTTATCGAGGGGAGGGCCGATCAGCGCAGGCCGGCGGCGTAGTCCGAAACGGCCTTGATTTCGGCGTCGGACAGCTTGGCGGCGATCGTGCGCATCATCTTTTCCGGGTCGTTGGCCCGCTCGCCCTGGCGGAAGGCCTTCAGTTGGGCTTCCGTGTAATCCGCATATTGGCCGGAAAGCCGCGGGTACTGGGCCGGCAGGCCGGCACCGGCGGGGCCGTGGCAACCTGCGCACGCCGGAACGCCCTTGGCGAAATCTCCCTGGCGCCAGAGTTTCTGGCCGAGGGCGATCTGCTTGTCATCCTTGGCGGCGGCGGGTTTGAGCTTCTGTTGCGAGAACCAGGCGGCCAATGCGCGCATGTCGTCGTCGGTGAGCGGTGCTGCCATGCCCCCCATGATGGCGTTGTTGCGCAGGGCGGGCTTGTTGTCCCCGGCCTTGAAATTGCTCAGCTGCTTGTAGATGTACTGCTCAACCTGGCCCGCCAGATGGGGGTTGGTGGAAGCGGGGCTGTTGCCATCGGCGCCGTGGCAGGCCACGCAAATGGTTTCGGCCAGGGCCTTGCCACGGGCGAGGTCGGCCTTGGGTTTGGCTTCCTCCTTGGCGAAGGCGATGAAGGGGGTGGCGAGAAGGATTGCCAGGACCGTCTTGCGAATCATTGTTAGCTCCTTGTGCGCGTCTCTGGGCCAGGGGCCGGGATGGGAAGTTACAAACCTGCTATTCTATACCATCTCGCCCGCCCCTGGCGGCTTCTCACACTTTTTATGTCTCTCTTCCGCCAAGCGGTCTTTCATACGACCGTCGCGCAATTGCGCGACCTCCCTACGGATTCCCTCTGCGAAGTCGCTTTCGCCGGGCGATCCAACGCCGGCAAGTCCTCGGCCATCAATACCCTCGCCGGGCGTACGCGGCTGGCGTTCGTCAGCAAGACGCCGGGCCGTACCCAGCATCTCAACTACTTCACTCTGGGTGAACGCAAGTATCTGGTCGATCTCCCCGGCTACGGTTTTGCCAAGGCGCCGGAGGAAATCCGTGCGCAATGGGAAGGGCTCATCGGCCCCTATCTCCAGGGGCGGGCGGTGCTGGCCGGGGTGGTGGTCATCATGGACGTGCGCCGCCCCTTGACGCCGCTGGACGAGCGTCTGATGGACTGGTACGCCCCTACCGGAAGACCGATCCACATCCTGCTTTCCAAGGCGGACAAGCTCTCGCGCCAGGAGCAGACCAAGACCCTCAGGGCCGTGCAGGCCGAATTGGCGCGCCGGGTGGGGCTCTATTCGGTACAGCTCTTTTCCAGTCTCAAAAAGACCGGAATCGAGGAGGCGGAAGCGGTTCTCGCCGGCTGGCTGGGACTTCCGGCGCCGGAAATAAAAAGGCCCCCGGAAAAGGGGAGTCCGGGGGCCAAAATGCCTTAACTCAGTAAGGCACCCGCTCAGGGAGGTAAAGCGGGAGACAGCGCGTGCCATCTGGCCCGTATGATGCGGGTCATGGGCAAAAGTTCCTGCTGAGGCGAGAATTTTTCGCATCAACTTTTTTAGGATTGCCATGAGCCTTTCCGGACGATTTCCTGCCATCCGCATGCGTCGCATGCGCCGCGATGATTTCTCCCGCCGCCTGATGCGGGAGTCGGTATTGACCGCCAACGATTTCATATATCCGGTCTTCGTCCTGGAGGGCGACGGACGCGTCGAAAAAGTGGCGTCCATGCCCGGCGTCGAGCGCCAGTCCCTGGATGGCTTGCTGCGGACCGCGGAGCGGGCGGTTTCCCTGGGCATCCCGGCCATCGCTCTTTTTCCGGTCATCGATCCGTCCCTGAAGTCCCTGGACGCAGAGGAGGCTTACAATCCCGCCGGCCTGGTGCCCCGGGTGGTCAAGGCCCTCAAGCGTGCCTTTCCTGATCTGGGCGTCATCACCGACGTGGCCCTCGACCCCTACACCAGTCACGGTCAGGATGGCCTCATCGACGCGAGCGGCTACGTGCTCAATGACGAAACCCTGGAGGTTCTGGCCAGGCAGGCTCTCTGCCATGCGGAAGCCGGTGCCGACGTGGTGGCGCCGTCGGACATGATGGACGGCCGCATCGGCCGCATCCGCGACGACTTGAACGCGGCCGGCCAGATCCATACCCGCATCCTGGCTTACTCCGCCAAGTACGCGTCGAGCTTCTACGGCCCCTTCCGCGATGCGGTCGGCTCTGCGGCCAATCTGGGCAAAGGCAACAAGTCCACCTACCAGATGGACCCGGCCAATAGCGACGAGGCCCTGCGGGAAGTGGCCCTCGATCTGCAGGAGGGCGCTGACATGGTCATGGTCAAGCCCGGCATGCCCTACCTGGACATCGTGCGCCGGGTGAAGGACCAGTTCGGAGTGCCGACCTACGCTTATCAAGTGAGCGGCGAATACGCCATGCTGAAGGCCGCCGCCCAGAACGGCTGGCTGGACGAAGAAGCGTGCATGCTGGAAAGCCTGCTTGCCTTCAAGCGGGCCGGTGCCGACGGTATCCTGACCTACTTTGCCCTGGACGCCGCGCAGGCGCTGCAAGGGCGTTGAGCCTATGCCCCCGGCAGGCCGGACTGGGAAAGGCAGGCGAAGTAAAGCATGGGCCACTGCTGCGGCCATTGTGCCAGAGGTTCGCGGTTGAAGCCGCTGCGGGCGTACTGCTCCCAGCGGCCTACGGCGTAGCAGCGCAATAGGTTGGCGAGGGCGCCGAAGTCGGCGTCGGGTTTGAGGTTTTCCTGGGTGGCGGCGATGCGCAGGGATTGCTTCAGGGCGGCTTCCAGTTTGTCCAGCAAAGCATTGATGCGACCCTGGAGGCGTTCGTGCTCGCCCACCAGGGCGTCGCCGATGAGCACCCGGGTCATGCCGCGGTTTTTCTGGGCAAAGCGCAGCAGGAGAGCCAGAGTCTGTTCGATCTGCTTGAGTCCCTCGCTTTCGTCGCGGGTGATCTGATTGACGACGCCAAGCAGGCTCTGTTCGATGAATTCGATCAGGCCCTCGAACATCTGCGCTTTGCTGGCAAAGTGGCGGTAGAGGGCCGCTTCGGAACAGTCCAGCCGGGCGGCCAGGGCCGCGGTGGTGATCTTCTCACCGCGAGGGTTTTCCAGCATTTCGGCCAGGGTTTGCAGGATTTGCAAACGACGTTCGCCGGGTTTATGCGCCATGGCCTCTCCTCCCCTCGTGGAATTTGCGCAGATTATAGTCGTGTCGCCCCGCGGCACAAGTCACGCACGGAGCGGACTTTCCTATCCACGAAGGGCGGCCGGCGTAAGTCAGCGCTTACCCACACGGTCTTCATGCCCAGGCGCTTGGCTGTGACCAGGTTGGCCAGGGTGTCCTCGACCAGGATGCAACGGCTGGGGTGAAGTCCCTCGGCCCGCAGCAGGGTGCGGAAGCCTGCCGGGTCCGGCTTGGGCCGAAAACGCAAGTTCTCCACCGCGTAGACGGCATCCACCAGGCGGTCCAGGCGGGTCAGCGCCAGCACCGCCTCGGTGTAGTGGCGTGGTGCGTTGGAAAAGACAATCTTGCGCCCCGGCAGGCGCCTCAGGGCTGCGCGCACGGCGGGGTCGAACCGTACCATGGCCGGCAGATCGGGAAAGCGGTGGGTCTCCCGCAGGAAATGGCGCGGGTCGGTGCCGTGGTGGCGGACCAGGCCCAGAAGGGTGGCGCCGTAGCGTACCCAGTAATCCTGCCGGATGCGGGTCGCCTCGTCGCTATCGACGCCCAGGTGGCGCTCGATGTATTCGCGCATCGAGCGATTGATGTGGGGAAAGATGTGGGGCGTGGCGTCGTGCAGGGTGTTGTCGAGATCGAAGAGCCAGACCGGCCCGCCCGGTACCATCAGCGCGACTTGATCATGGTGCCGACGCCGTGGTCGGTGAGAATTTCCAGAAGCAGGGCATGTTCGACCCGGCCGTCGATGATGTGCACGCCCTTGACGCCGTTGCGGGCGGCATCGAGGGCCGAGGCGATCTTGGGCAGCATGCCACCGGACAGGGTGCCGTCGGCCACCATGTCGTCGATTTCCTTGGGGGTGATGCCGGTGAGCAGGTTGCCGGCCTTGTCCAGGACGCCCGGAGTATTGGTGAGCAGGACGAGCTTTTCCGCCTTCAGCACTTCGGCGATCTTGCCGGCCACCACGTCGGCGTTGATGTTGTAGGTCTCGCCGTCCTTGCCGACACCGATGGGCGCGATGACCGGGATGAAGGCGCCCCTGTCCAGGTGGTCGATGAGCGAAGGGTCGATCTGTGTGATCTCGCCGACCTGTCCCACGTCGATGAGGTCGCCGGGGTTGTCCTTGTTCTCGAGCAGCAGTTTCTTGGCGCGGATGCAGTTGCCGTCCTTGCCGGTGAGGCCAACGGCCTTGCCGCCGTGCTGGTTGATGAGATTGACGACATCCTTGTTCACCTGGCCGCCCAGAACCATCTCGACGACTTCCATGGTTTCGGCGTCGGTGACGCGCATGCCCTGGATGAATTCACCCTTCTTGCCGACCCGGGCGAGGAGGTTTTCGATCTGGGGGCCCCCGCCGTGGACGACGACGATGTTGAAGCCGATCAATTCCAGCAGCACCACGTCCCGGGCGAAGCAGTTCTTGAGGTGCTCGTCGATCATGGCGTTGCCGCCGTACTTCACGACGATGGTCTTGCCGTGGAAACGCTTGATGTAGGGCAGGGCTTCGGCCAGGACGGCGGCCTTGGTGCCGGGGGAAAGGGTGTCGAGACTCATGGCAGGCTCCGGAGGAAGTCGCGGCAGATTTTACAAAGAAAAGGCGGTGGGCAGGGTTGGGACTGAGGGAGTGCGCGGGAAGTAAGGGGACTACTCATGGCATGGGGCCGCTGGGGGTGAGTGCTTGCGCGGACTGTCGCTGCGGCAGCGCGAGGATGGCGTCGCGGTTGCTCCAGGAGAAGCAACGCGCCGCTGCAGCCTGCCAGGGCATCCAGATCCAATCCCGGTGCTCCGCAGCGGCAATTCTGGGAGAAAGGCGTTCCGGCAGGGCGAGGGAAAAAACGTGTTCGACGTTCTCGGTGATTCCGGGGGCATAGCGCTGGCGCCAATGGGGAAAGATTTCGTAGCGGTGGTTGAGTTGCCAGTCGCGCAGTTCGTACAGGGCGGTGTCGAAACCCGTTTCCTCGAGGACTTCGCGCCGGGCGGTTGCGGCCAGAGCTTCCTGCCCTTCCCGGCTTCCGGTCACGGACTGCCAGTAGCCGGGGTGCGCGGCGCGCTCCAGGAGGAGGACGTCGAGCTTGACGGTATGAAGGACGACGAGGACCGAGACCGGCTGCTTGTAGGGGCTCATCCCCGCGGCGGGTCGGGTAGTTCCGCGTCGGCATCGACCAGAATCCAGAAGGGCTGGCCAGCGCTCCTGCGCTCATCGGCGGCGCCGGCCAGGACTTCCAGGAAGGTCGAGAAATCGTGCGGGTGGGCGCGGCGCCAGGACTCGGCTCCGGTGATGAGGAGCATCTGGGCGCCGACCGGTTGCCAGTCGGGATCGCCCAGGCAATCGGCCAGGGCATCAAAATTGGCGCCGTACCATGGGGGGAAATCGAGGCTCTTTCCCAGGGCGACAAGGCATTCCCGGCTGGCGCGCAGGCCCTTCAGGTCGGCACGATGGAGCGTGAATCCGCTGGTGCCGGCCTGGCTGATTAGGGCATCCACGCCTGAAGCAGGCAGGCGATAGACGCCGTTGCGCGATGGGTTCGAAGGCAGGATTGGCGTCATGGCGAGCTCATTCGCGTATGCGGCGGAAACTCTGGTAATGGTCTTCGGTGTAGTAATACTCGCCGCTGCTTCCGGCGACGATGCGGCGGGCGCCGCGCGTCCGGCTGCCGGGGGTCTGCACCGTATATTCGCGGTAGTAGCCGCGCGGGCGAAGGGGGAGGAGGCGTTCGAAATTGCGGAAGACGACACCATCCCGGCGGTAGGGGTAGGGCCCGCCCTGTTTGACCAGGGCGAGGGTCTGCCGGGCTTCGATGGGCAGGTCGGCGGCCGCAATCCAGTCCGTGCCCGACTCGCGAGCCAGACCAAGCGCACTCCCGATCGCCAGCCAGAGGACGAGCAGGAGGCGCAACCCGGCAGCCATTGGCGGTGCTTTACGCCTGGGGCGTGACTTCCACCTGGGTCTCGAGCTTCTGACGCAGGCGGATGTGCAGTTCGCGCAGTTGCTTCTCGTCGACGCCGGAGGGGGCGTCGGTGAGCAGGCACTGGGCGCGCTGGGTCTTGGGGAAGGCGATGACGTCGCGGATGGATTCGGCCCCGGTCATCATGGTGACGATGCGGTCGAGGCCGAAGGCCAGGCCGCCGTGGGGCGGGGCGCCGTACTTCAGGGCGTCGAGGAGGAAGCCGAACTTGGCCTGTTGCTCCTCGGGCCCGATGGCCAGGGCCTTGAAGACGGTTTCCTGAACGTCGGCGCGGTGGATACGCACCGAGCCGCCGCCCAGTTCCCAGCCGTTCAGCGCCAGATCGTAGGCCTTGGCCAGGCACTTGCCGGGATCGCTCGTCAGCAGATCCATGTGCTCGTCCTTGGGGCTGGTGAAGGGGTGGTGGCAGGCGGTCCAGCGCTTGGATTCGTCGTCGTATTCGAACATGGGGAAATCGACGACCCACAGCGGTGCCCACTTGGCGCCGGTGACGAAGCCCTTTTCGTGGCCGATCTTGATGCGCAGCGCCCCAAGGGCGTCGTTGACGATCTTGGCCTTGTCGGCGCCGAAGAAGATGAGGTCGCCGGACTGGGCGCCGGTGCGCTCGATGACCGTGCGCAGCGAGGCTTCGGACAAGTTCTTGACGATGGGCGACTGGAGGCCGGTTTCATTGATCTGGGTGACGTCGTTGACCTTGATGTAGGCCAGGCCCTTGGCGCCATAGATGCCGACGAACTGGGTGTAGGCGTCGATTTCGCCGCGGGTCAGAGCGGTGCCGCCCGGGATGCGCATGGCGGCGATGCGGCCGCCTTCGCTGTTGGCGACGCCGGCGAAGACCTTGAAGGCGACGCCCTTGAAGGCGTCGGTGACTTCGGTCAGCTCCAGGGTGACGCGCAAATCCGGCTTGTCCGAGCCGAAGCGGTGCATGGCTTCGGCGTAGGTCATGCGCGGGAATTGCGGGAGATCGACGTCGATGGCTTCCTTGAAGACACGGCGGATCAACTGCTCCATCAGGGCGGTGATTTCGGCCTCGCCCATGAACGAGGTTTCGATATCGACCTGGGTGAATTCCGGCTGGCGGTCGGCGCGCAAGTCTTCGTCACGGAAGCACTTGGTGATCTGGTAGTAGCGGTCGTAGCCGGCCACCATCAGCAGCTGTTTGAAGAGCTGGGGCGACTGCGGCAGGGCGAAGAATTGGCCGGGATGCACGCGGGACGGCACCAGATAATCGCGGGCACCTTCCGGGGTGGACTTGGTGAGCATCGGCGTTTCGACGTCGATGAAGCCGTTGTCGTCGAGGAAGCGGCGAAAGGCGCGGGCCGTCTTGTAACGCAGCATCAGGTTGTTCTGCATCTGCGGGCGGCGCAGGTCGATGACGCGGTGGGTCAGGCGCACGTTTTCGGAGAGATTTTCCTCATCCAACTGGAACGGGGGGGTGACGGACGGGTTGAGGACCTCGATCTCGTGGCAGAGCACTTCGATTTCGCCGGAAGCGAGGTTGGCATTGGTGGTGCCGGCCGGCCGGGGGCGCACCTTGCCGGTGATCTTGAGACAGAACTCGTTGCGCACGGACTCGGCGATCTTGAAGGCGTCGGCCCGGTCCGGATCACAGACCACCTGGGCCAGGCCCTCGCGGTCCCGCAGGTCGATGAAGATCACGCCCCCGTGGTCGCGGCGGCGATGGGCCCAGCCGCAAAGGGTGACGATCTGGCCGTCGAGGGTGGCGTTGAGTTGTCCGCAGTAGTGGCTACGCATGAAGCTGTTCCGTTTTCAGTTGGGGTTTCGTTGCGCGATGGGGCGGCGGAGGGGCCACGACGCCCATCGAAATGATGTATTTGAGGGCTTCGTCGACGGTCATGTCGAGCTCGACGACGCTGGAGGCCGGCATCATGAGGAAGAAGCCGGAGGTGGGGTTGGGGGTCGTCGGCACATAGACGCTGACGTAATCGCCGCCCAGGTGGTTGCGCACGTCGCCCCCCGGCTGCCCGGTAAGGAAGGCTATGGTCCAGCTGCCTTCCCGCGGGTACTGAACCAGCAGGGCCTTGCGGAAGGCATTGCCGTTGGGCGCGAAAAGAGTGTCGGAAACCTGCTTGACGCTGTTGTAGACCGAATTGACCACCGGGATGCGGGCCAAAAGCTTTTCCCACCAGGACACCAGCTTTTGCCCGATGAAGTTTGTCGCCAAGAACCCGGTCAGGAGGATCATGAGCAGGGTCAGGAGCGCGCCAGCCCCGGGGATCATGAAGCCTACGAGCTGCTGGGGGTGGAAGGCGGTCGGCAAGAGACGCAGGGATTGGTCCAGCGTATTGACGATCACCGACAGCACCCAGGCCGTGATGACCAGGGGAACCCAGATCACCAGCCCGGTGATGAACCAGCGTTTGATCAATTGGCGGCGCACGCGCAAGCTCCAGTGCCGCCCTGGCAGGGGGGCGCACTTTCAGGCTTGGTTTCTGCGGGTTTTGCGGGGGGCGAAGAATTGCCTTTGAAGTCGGTGGCGTACCATCCGCTTCCCTTCAACTGGAAGCCGGCCGCAGACAACAGCTTTTGATAAGCACTGGCGTTGCACTGAGGGCAGACGGTCAGCACGGGGTCACTCAATTTCTGCAGGTGTTCCTTCTGGAAACCACAGGCGTCGCAGCGATATTCGTAGATCGGCATGGGAATCCTCCAAAACCTTGAATTATAACCGATCGTTATCGTGTGCTGACGGTCCGGTCAGCGAATCGTGTCCAGGTAATACGCGGTGAGAGGTGCTCCCCACACCAGGGCAATCAGCCCGGCGGCGGCAAGATACGGGCCGAAAGGAATGGGGACCTGGCGACCGTGCCGGGCAAAAAAGATGAGCGACAGTCCAACCAGCGCACCCACCAGGGACGACAACAGGATCACTACAGGCAGCAGCTGCCAACCCAGCCATGCGCCAATCGCGGCAAGCAGCTTGAAGTCCCCGAAACCCATGCCTTCCTTGCCCGTGGCCAGCCGGAAGAGCCAATAGACCGACCAGAGCGAGAGATAGCCTGCCATTGCACCGATCACTGCCGATTGAAGGTCCGTGAAGGTACCGAACAGGTTGAAAGCGAGGCCCAGCCACACGAGGGGGAGGGTAATGCCGTCCGGGAGAAGTTGGGTGTCGAAATCAATGAGCGACAAGGCAATCAGGGCCCAGAGCAGCGCCAGGGCTCCCAGGGTGGGCCATGGCGCCCCGAAGTGCCATGCGAGGCCGGCGGAACCGAGTGCAGTGAAGGCTTCGACCAGGGGGTAGCGGACAGAAATCGGGCTGCGGCAGGCCGAGCACCTGCGGCCGAGGAGGAGGTAGCTCAGAACCGGAATGTTCTCCAGCGCCGTGATGGCATGACCACAGCTCGGGCAGCGGGAGCGGGGCCGAACGAGGTCGAAGGGCGCGTCGTCGGGGAGCCGAGTAGCCATTGCGTCGGAGCCGGCTTGCAATTCGGCACACTGCGCTGCCCACTCCCGCTCCAGCATGCGCGGCAGGCGGTGAGCGACGACATTGAGGAAGCTGCCCACGCACAGGCCGAGCAGCCCCGCTACCGCGGCCAAGCCGCCCGGAGTTTCCAGCATCAGCCGCCGACCACGGAACCCAGTTTGAAGATGGGCAGGTACATGGCGATGACCATGCCACCAATGAGGACGCCGAGGACGACCATGATCAGCGGCTCCATCATGCTCGACAGGGCGGCAACGGCATCATCCACTTCCGCCTCGAAGAAGTCGGCAACCTTGGAGAGCATCGAGTCCAGGGCGCCGGACTCCTCTCCGATGGCGACCATCTGAGTCACCATATTCGGGAAGAGGTTGGTATTCTGCATGGCGGTGGTGAGATTCGTTCCGGTCGAGACTTCGCCCTGAATGTTGCGGGTGGCAACCTTATACACGTAGTTCCCGGCTGCGCCCCCCACGGACTCCAGTGATTCCACCAGCGGGACACCGGCGCTGAACATGGTGGAGAGAGTCCGCGTCCATCGGGCGATGACAGACTTGCGGATGATGTCACCGAAGACAGGGGTCCGCAGGGCGTATCGGTCGAATGCGATTTGCATGGCCTCGGATCGTTTGTACGCCGCGAAGAAACCGTAGATACCGCCGCCTATGGCCCCAAATATGGCCCACCAATAGGCGACGAAATAGTCTGAAATCGCGATGACGATGAGCGTCGGGGCGGGCAGATCTGCTCCAAAGCTCTTGAACACTTCCTTGAAGGCAGGGATCACAAAGATCATGATGATCGCCGTAATAACGAAGGCGACGACGATGATGGTAAGCGGGTAGAACAACGCTGACTTGATCTTGGCCTTGATTGCCAGCATCTTCTCCTTGTAGGTCGCGAGCCTGTCCAGAAGACTGTCCAGTATGCCTGCCTGCTCGCCTGCGCCGACGAGATTGCAGTAGAGCGCGTCGAAGTAGAGCGGGTACTTGCGAAAGGCTTGGGAAAGGGAACTGCCGGTTTCAACATCCGCCTTGATATCGAGTAGAAGCTTGCCGACAGACGGATTGGAGTGGCCGCGACCGACGATATCAAACGCTTGCAGGAGCGGTACCCCGGATTTCATCATGGTGGCCAGTTGGCGCGTAAACAGCGTGATGTCTTTTTCAGTGACCTTGCTGCCCCCACGGAAACGTTGCTTGCTGACTTTACCGACAAGCACACCCTGCCTCCGAAGCGTCGTTTGAACGACGGCCTCGCTGGCAGCCCGCATCTCTCCCCGGACGACCTTGCCGTCCTTGTTCTTGCCTTCCCAGACGAAGGTCGCTTCCTTGACGACCGATTTCCTGGCTTGTGCGGCAGTGGCCATCGCCTGTCCCCTTCCCTGTTATGCGTTGGTCGTGCTCAAGACTTCATCGAGCGAGGTAACACCCTGCTTGACCTTGAGAAGTCCGGAAGTCCGCAAATCCTTGACGCCGTCCTTCTGTGCCTGAGCGGCAATGTCGAGCGAGGTTCCGCCGGCCAGGATGATACGTTGTATGGCTTCGGATACCGGCATGACCTGATAGATGCCAACCCGGCCCTTATACCCCGAGCCTTTGCACCGATCACAGCCACCGGGGCCGTAGAGCGCCCAGGATCCATCCAGTTCGGCCTCCGTGTACCCCGCGTTAAGCAGCGCCTCTCTCGGGACGTCGACCGGTTTCTTGCAGTTGCACAGGCGTCGTGCAAGCCGTTGGGCAGTGATCAGCAGGATGCTGGACGCGATGTTGAAGGTTGGTACGCCCATGTTCATCAGCCGGGTGAGGGTTTGGGGTGCGTCGTTAGTGTGCAGGGTGGACAGCACCATGTGACCCGTCTGAGCAGCCTTGATCGCAATCTCTGCGGTCTCGATGTCGCGGATTTCGCCCACCATGATGACATCGGGATCCTGTCGCAGAAAGGACTTGAGCGCCGCGGAGAAAGTCAGGCCCGCTCTGTCGTCCACGTTGACCTGATTGATGCCGGGCAGGTTGATTTCGGCCGGATCCTCAGCAGTGGAGATATTGACTCCTGGCTTGTTGAGGATATTCAGGCAGGTATAGAGGGAGACCGTCTTGCCCGAACCGGTTGGGCCTGTAACGAGCACCATGCCGTAGGGGCGGCTCACCGCATCGAGCAAAGCAGCCTTTTGCTCGGGCTCATAGCCTAGGGCTTCGATGCCCAGAGTTGCAGACGTTGGATCTAGAATCCGCAGGACGATTTTCTCGCCCTGTAAAGTCGGGAGTGTACTGACGCGAAAGTCGATGGCGCGGCTCTTGGACAGAACCAGCCTCATGCGACCGTCCTGGGGAACGCGTTTCTCAGCAATGTTGAGTCTGGAAATGACCTTGATCCGGGAAGCGATCTTTTCCTTGATCGCAAGGGGGGGGGTGGCAACCTCCCGCAGGATGCCGTCGACGCGGAAGCGGATGCGGTAGAACTTCTCGTAGGGTTCGAAGTGGATATCGGACGCGCCGTCGTTGATGGCGTCCAGGAGCATTTTCTGAATGAATTTGACGACCGGGGCGTCGTCTATGTCCTGGCTGGCCGCTTCGTCCTGTTTTGTGGCTTCCTCGTCAAGAAAGTCGAGATTGATGTCATCCGATGCGAGATTCTTGAGGCTGTCTTCGGCGGACTCCGAATACTTGGAGACCAGGGGAAGAAGCTTGGGCTCCTCGACGACGATGGGGTCCACTGCCAGGCCGGTCTGAAAGCGAATCTCGTCGAGCGCCCGCAGGTTGGTGGGATCCGAAATCGCGACCGATAGTCGGTTGCCGCGTTTGTTGAGGGGAACGACCTTATGGGTCGCGATCAGCTTGCGGTCGACCGCGTTTGCCGGAACGTGGACTTCATCAAAAGTGGCCAAGTCAAGCAGCGGATAGCCAAAGGTCTCTGCGACAAAACGGGCGACATCGAGGGCACTTGCCTTCTGGCTTGCGACCAACTGCTCGATGAAGGTTGTCTTGTTGGAGGTGGCCTGAGACAGGAGCTGCTCAGCGTCGGCTTCCTTGAGCCGGCCGGCCTGAACCATGGCACGAGCCAAGCCGCCCAGAGGTGCAGTCTGAGGTGTGGAAGCCATCAGAATAGATCAAATGCCGGATACATCCCGGCGATGATGCTACGTAGCCCAAGGTTTGTAAAGCCTTCTCGGGCGCGGGAATCGCCTAGGTGTGGGGTCGGAACAGGCGTGCTGTCTTGACGCTGCGGTCCTCGGTATAGACGACCTCAATGGCGACACCCGCAATCTTGACGCTTACCCCGGCTTCCGGGATGTCCTGGAGTTGCTCCAAGAGAAGGCCGTTGAGGGTTTTGGGGCCATCTACGGGGAGGTCCAGCGCGAGCATCCGGTTGATGTCTCGCAGGAGTCGGCTGCCTTCGACGAGCGCAGCTCCCGTAGTGTCCCAGGCAAGCGAATTGTCCAGACCCGGAAGCGAAGTGGTGAATTTCCCCACGATTTCCTCAATGATGTCCTCCAGTGTCAGTAATCCTAAAATGTCGCCATACTCGTCGACGACGAAGCCGATCCGCTGACGATTTTCCTGGAAGTAGGCCAGTTGCGTGAAAGCCGCGGTACCGGCCGGCACGTAGTACGGGTCCGAAAGCAAATCCATGATGGCTTCTTCCCTCAGGGGGCCGCGATTGGCTTCCCCCAATACTCGCCGAAGGGCGAGGACCCCGAGCAGTTGGTCCAGAGATTCCCGGCAGACCGGAAGGCGGCTGTGGTGGCTGGTCCCCATCTGGTCGAGTACCTCGTCCCAGGGGCGGTCGATGTCTAGGATCTCGATCTGAGCCCGCGGTGTCATGACATCTTCGACGGTAATGGCATTCAGATCGAACAAATTGGAGAGAATGGTTCGGTGCTTGGCGGGAATCAGATGAGCCGATTCAAGGACGAGCGAGCGCAGCTCCTCGGGCGAGAACCGCGCCGACTCCTGCTCAGGTGTCGGAGAAAGACGGAGAAGGCGTAGGAGCGCGGCGGCAAACAGATTGACAAACCATACGACTGGGTAAAACAGCCGGAGGAGTGGGGTCAGCAGAAATCCCAGGCCCAAGGCCAGTTTGTCGGCGTAGGTGGCCCCGATGATTTTGGGTGTAATCTCGGAGAAGACCAGAATGGCGAAGGTAATGGACAGTGTGGCAATCCCCAGTGCCCATTTTCCTTCGCCGAACAACTCGATGGTGATGACGCTGACCAGGGTGGCCGCCGCTGAATTGACGAGATTGTTACCGAGAAGGATGACGCCCAGGAGCTTGTCGGTCCGATCCAGAAGTGCCAGCGTTACCTGGGCGCCACGGTGCCCGTTCTGAGCCAGATGGCGCAACCGAAAGCGGTTCGACGCCATCATCGCCGTCTCGCTCAGCGAAAAGAAGCCGGACAGTGCCAACAGGGCGACGAGCGTCAGCGACAGAGCCGAAAGAGGAATCTCGCTCAAGGCGGATCAGTGCCCGAGAATGACTTCAGCGACGAAGCGGCTGCCCACGTAGGCCAAAAGGAGCACTGCAAACCCAGACAGGGTCCAGTGCAAGGCTTTTTTTCCGCGCCAGCCCCAGGCGTGCCGGCCGACCAGTAGGGTGGCGAATATGGCCCAGGAGGCGAAGGCGAAGAGGGTCTTGTGGTCGAGCTTCAGTGCCCTGCCGAATATCTTTTCCGAAAAAAAGACGCCACTCCCCAGAGTGAGGCTGAGCAATACGAAGCCCATAAGGAGCATGCGAAAAAGCAGTTTCTCCATGGTCAGGAGCGGCGGTAGGCTGGCGAGGCTGCGGGTCAGTGTGCGCTGGTGCAGGGCACGCTCGGTGAATCCCATGAAAATGGCGTGGAGTGCCGACAGGGTAAACAGGCTATAGGCGAGCATTGCCGCCAGGAAGTGGAGCTTGAAGCCCGTTGCTTCGGCGTGTGCCACCAGATGAACGTGGGGGAAGATGGCCGGAAGGAGGGCGCAGACGGATGCCAGGGGGAGCACCATGGGCTGCAGGCCTTCCATGCGGGCCATGAAACTCTCCAGCCAGTAGATGAGGACGGCCAGGGCCATCATCAGAGAAAGCGCGAAGCTGAACGAGAAGCGCATGCCGACTTCGCTGAACAGAGCACTGTGGATGCCGAAACCATGGACGAGCAAAGCGCTGCCGATCGCCGCGCGCTCCCAGGATTGCATGGGGACGGCAACACCAGATCTGTCGATTTCTCGCCAGCGGGAATTCCAGAAGTGGTAGCCGAGTCCCCCGTACAGTGCGGCTGCCAGAATGTGCGGCATCAGCTGAATTACAATAGCGCCCATCCGACCATTCTAAACGAAGCCCCAATCCCATGCTCGACAACCTGACCCAGCGGCTCGCCCGCGTCATGAAGACGCTCAAGGGCGAAGCACGCCTTACCGAATCCAATATCGCCGATGCGCTACGTGAGGTTCGCATGGCCTTGCTGGAGGCCGATGTGGCCTTGCCGGTGGTCAAGGAATTTATCGCCGCGGTGAAGGAAAAGGCAGTGGGCGAGGAGGTTATGGGCTCCTTGAGCCCAGGCCAGGCCTTGGTTGGCGTGGTCCACCGGGAGCTTTCCCGGATCATGGGGGGGGCGCATGAGGGCATCAGTTTCGCAACCCAACCGCCCGCCGTGGTGCTCATGGCAGGCCTGCAAGGTGCTGGCAAGACCACTACCGTAGGGAAGTTGGCCAAACTCTTGCGGGAAACACAGAAGAAAAAAGTGCTCGTGGTGTCCTGCGACGTTTACCGCCCCGCCGCCATCGATCAGTTGAAATCGGTGGCCGGACAGGCTGGCGTCGACTTCTTTCCCTCATCGACCGGGGAAAAGCCCGAGGCGATTGCCCTGGCAGCGGTCGATTGGGCAAAGCGGCACTACCATGACGTCCTGCTGGTCGATACGGCGGGGCGTCTGACCATCGACGAAGAAATGATGGCCGAGATCAAGCGTCTGCACGCGGTAGCGAGGCCTATCGAGACCCTCTTCGTGGTCGATGCGATGCTGGGTCAGGATGCGGTCAATACTGCTCGCGCATTTAATGAAGCGCTACCGCTCACCGGTGTGGTCTTGACCAAACTCGACGGTGACGCCCGCGGGGGCGCGGCCCTTTCGGTCCGCCACGTAACAGGCAAGCCGATCAAGTTCGCTGGAGTCGGCGAAAAGCTGGGAGGTATCGAAGCCTTTCATCCGGAACGGATGGCTTCCCGTATCCTCGGTATGGGGGACGTCCTTTCCCTGATCGAAGAGGCCAAGAAAGGCATCGACGAGGAACAGGCAGTCGCGTTTGCGAAGAAACTCAAGTCTGGTAAGGGGTTCGATCTCAACGACTTCAAAGAGCAGATGGGACAAATGCGCAAAATGGGCGGACTCAGCGCATTGCTCGACAAAATGCCGGCGCAGGTGGCGCAAATGGCAGGTCAGATGCCGGTCGGTGCAGAGGCAAAAATGGTGGGGCGAATCGAAGGGATCATCAATTCGATGACGCCGGCGGAGCGGGCTAGGCCGGATATCATCAAGGCAAGCCGCAAGCGGCGAATTGCGGTTGGTGCGGGAGTCCAGGTGCAGGAGGTCAACCGTCTGCTGAATCAGTTCGAACAGTCACAGAAGATGATGAAGCAACTGACCAAAGGTGGGGTCGGTAAGCTCATGCGGGGAATGCGGGGGATGCTGCCAGGGATGCGCTGAGTCGCGCTGAGTCGCGCGGAATCCCTTGAGCGACTCCTTGTCTGCGGGGCGCCTCAGGGGAATCCTGCCCATCCTGCCGCTCGGGTCGTCGCGGACAGAACAGGGCGTCAAGTGCGTGGGAGTGGTTGCCAACCCCAGTTGCGTTCCCAGGAGGCCCGTACCATGTTGGGGTACTCCGGTTTTCCTAGACTGCCGTTGTAGCGGCCCAGAGCCCGATACAGATCACCTCTTTCGATATCCAGGTAGTGCCGTAGGATGGTGCATCCATAGCGCAGATTTGTTCGCAGGTGGAAGAGGTTGTCGTCCGGGCGGCCAATGATCTTGATCCAGAATGGCATAACCTGCATGTAACCGCGTGCTCCCGCAGAGGAGACTGCATATTTGCGGAATCCTGATTCGACCTGCATCAATCCTAGAACCAGTTGGGGGTCGAGTCCGGCCCGTGTTGCTTCGTAATGGACGGTGCGTAACAGTTCAATTCGGTAATCCCGGTTCGCGATGCGATTCTCGAGTCGTCGCGACATCTCCGCGAGCCAGTTGGCCGCTTCTATCGGATTGCGAAACGAACTTGCCGGCGGGCGGGCATCAGAAACCGCCTTGTGCAAAGCTGCCTGAACGCTTGCCGATAGAGGTTCGTACTTCTGGGCGCCGGCCAGGGCTGCGCCAGGAAGGGCGGCTAGGCACAGCGCTGTGATCAGCCTGAGCACAGTTTTGCCCGGAGTGCCGAGACTATGGATTCACGGGAAAGCATCTCGGATTCTGTGTCGCGTCGCCCCTTGTATTCCACATGCCCTTCCTTAAGACCCCGCTCGCCCACAACCAGGCGGTGGGGAATTCCGATCAGTTCCATATCGGCGAACATCACACCGGGACGCTCGTCGCGATCATCCAGAACGACATCCATTCCTGCATCGGCGAGCTCCCGATACAGCGCGTCCGCAGCCACGCGCACGGGTTCGCTCTTCTTGTAGCCCATTGGGATGATCGCTATTTCCCAAGGGGCGATTGCGGCCGGAAATACAATTCCCTTTTCGTCGTTCCCCTGTTCGATGGCTGCGCCGACGATGCGGGTCACACCGATGCCATAGCAACCCATCTCCATGAACTGGCTCTTGCCGGTTTCGTCCAGGTAGCTGCATTGGAGCGACTCGGAATATTTGCGGCGCAGTTGGAAGATGTGCCCGACCTCAATGCCGCGGCACAATTCCAGTCGGCCGTAACCATCGGGCGATGGATCGCCGGGGACTACATTTCTGATATCGGCGACTTCGGGTTCGGGCAGGTCTCGGGAAAAATTGACCCCGGTCAGGTGTACATCGGGTTCGTTGGCGCCACACACGAAATCCGAGAGTGCGGTGACACTGCGGTCGGCGATCACTCTTACACGTTTCGTATCCACGCCAACCGGCCCGATGAAGCCCGGCCTGCATCCCAGATGATCGAGAATTTCGACTTCCGAAGCAAATCGGAATGGTGACAGGCCCGCAAGTTTTCCGACCTTGATCTCGTTGAGTTCGTGGTCACCCCGCAGAAGCAGCAAAGCAAACGATTTCTCGCCTTGGTCTCGGTCGCAGAACACCGCGATCGATTTGACGATGCGGTCCGGCGTAGTCCGCAGATAGGCCGCGACGTCCGCGCAGGCGGTCTGCCCGGGAGTCGTGACCTTCTGAAGGGCCTCCAGGGGGGCTGGTCGGCCCTGCGACGGGGCGACAGCTTCCGCGAGTTCGACATTGGCGGCGTAATCGGAGGTCGGACAAAAGGCGATGGCGTCCTCGCCGGAGTCGGCGAGGACATGGAATTCGTGG
This sequence comes from Betaproteobacteria bacterium, assembly GCA_016720065.1. NCBI lineage: Bacteria > Pseudomonadati > Pseudomonadota > Betaproteobacteria > Betaproteobacteria bacterium. The sequence goes on from JADJXY010000001.1 coordinate 443,476, forward strand.
GATCCCGTTCCCCCAATTGATCCCGTATCAGCCGCTACAGCCCGAAAGCGCAGACCGAGCCTGCTGAAGATGCGGCCATATGTGTCGTACATGTTGCGGTATTCACGTTCCAGATCAGCGAAAGAGGAATGAAATGAATAGCCGTCCTTCATCAGAAACTCTCGGCCGCGCATGACGCCGAAACGCGGCCGGATTTCGTCCCGGAACTTGGTCTGAATCTGGTAAAGGTGGATGGGTAACTGCCGGTAGCTCTTGACGTCCCGTCGTACGACGTCGGTGATGACCTCTTCGTGTGTCGGACCAATGACGAAGTCGCGCTGATGCCGATCCTTGAATCGCAACAATTCGGGTCCGTAATGGTCCCAGCGGCGGGATTCCTGCCAGAGTTCGGCTGGTTGAACTGCGGGCATGAGCAATTCCTGCGCACCTCCCCGGTTCATCTCCTCGCGGACGATACTTTCAACTTTACGCAATACGCGGAGCCCAAGCGGCATCCATGTGTAAATCCCCGCTGCGGCCCTCTTGATGAGACCGGCCCGCAACATCAACTTCTGGCTGACGACCTCGGCGTCGGCGGGGGCTTCCTTGAGGGTCGTGAAGAAGAACTGGGTGGTACGCATGGCAGGCTCTCAGACAGGGCAAAAGCCGAAATTCTACACGGGGCCTATCTTTTGCAAGCGGGCCGCCTTTGTGAAAGAATGAACCCAACCAAAGTTATAGCAGGAAAATCTATGCTCGATCGTGAAGGCTATCGCCCGAACGTCGGCATCATTCTATGTAACGCCAAGAACGAGGTTTTCTGGGGTAAGCGCATACGCGAGCATTCGTGGCAGTTCCCGCAGGGTGGTATCAAGCGCGGTGAATCGCCCGAGGATGCCATGTATCGCGAACTCTACGAGGAGGTGGGCCTCAAGCCCGAGCATGTGCAAATCCTCGGACGGACCAAGGGCTGGTTGCGCTATGAAGTGCCGACACAATGGATCAAGCGGGAGTGGCGCGGTTCTTATCGTGGGCAAAAGCAAATCTGGTATCTGCTGCGATTGGTGGGCCGTGACACTGACGTGAGCCTCAGGGCGACGGAAAAACCTGAATTCGATGCATGGCGTTGGAACGACTATTGGGTGCCTCTGGATGTCGTTATCGAGTTCAAGCGCAACGTGTACCAGTTGGCTCTCAACGAGTTGGTCCGATATCTTGATGCGGATCGCAGGCACGGATTGCGCCGCCGGAACCGAAAGCAGGCAAATGAATCTGACTCCCACAAGCTGACGAAGGTCGATCAACCCGCGTAAGGAGAAGGAGGAATCATGGTAACGGAGAAAAAGCTCACCTCTTCCCGGCTCGAATCTGGAGCCGGATATCATCAGCCGGCGTCGTTTTCCCCGCAGCCGGTCACCGTCGAGTCGCCCGCACTAGAGGTCATGACTGATCTCAGGCTGGTTCCTGCTGCGACGATAGATCCTGAAACCCATATCGACGTGGCGAATCAGGCCATGATCGCGCGGGGGGTTCGCTCGCTGCTGGTTGTCGATCGGGGGGCTAACGTCATCGGAGTCGTCACGGCGCGCGACATTCTCGGCGAGCGTCCCATGCAGATGGTGAGCAAGCGAGGCATGCGGCATGATGAGATTCGGGTGGTGGATGTCATGACCCCGGGGTCTGAAATCGAAGTGCTCGAAATGGGAGATGTCTTGCGGGCGCGGGTCGGTGCGATCGTCGAGACGCTAAAGCGGACAGGGCGGCAGCATGCCTTGGTGGTAGACCATGATGTGGTCGCCAATCGGCAGATGGTGAGGGGAATATTCTCCGCTTCCCAGGTTGCAAGGCAACTTGGGATTCCTATGCACAACACTGAAGTTGCCCGCACTTTCGCCGAGATTGAGGCTGCCATTTCGCAAGATGCCACGGTGTAGTGGTTCTGTTTTAGGCGTTACCGCCGCACTGCTGGTATGGGCGGCCGGTAGCGCTGTGGCCGAGGTCGAAGACGATTTTCGTCTACAGCGCTGGGAGGAAGCCGACGTTGGATTTCCTGTGGCGCCGAGTGAGGTGGACTGTCTGCCGTTCTATGTCAGTGCCGCAACCGTCAATCGTTTTTGTGTAGACGCGAAGTCTCTTTCGGTCGGCCGAGACGGCGTTGTGCGATACACACTGATGATTTCAGCGCCCTCCGGAGTCCGGAACGTGAGCTTCGAAGGGATGCGCTGTGAGACCCGTGAGGTACGCCTGTACGCTTTGGGCCAGAGTGACGGGTCTTGGTCAAAATCCAGAGGCGAGCGTTGGCGCAGGATTTCCGAGGCTGGGGCCAACCGCCACCACGCGACCCTTTTTCTGGAGCATTTCTGCCCGGATGGGGTCATTGTTGCCCAGGGTGACGAGGCGCTTGCGAACCTTCGCAGAGGTGGGCGCCGGTCCAGAAATCAGATTTGGTAAGCGGTCAGGTTGGCCTAATTCTTGGAAGGAAGGGCGCTGGGTCCGGCTTTCTTGCCGGGGCGATTCCTCTTCCACTTGTCAGAGGCCTCTCCAGTCAGTCCGAATGGGTAGGCCAGTTGGTGCAGTAAGATAACTTTGCTGGAGAGTAGCTTGGTTTCCGATAGGGTCATCATAGAAGTGGACAAAATCGTTCGGACACTTTTTGCACCAGCGATAACCGTGCGTCCTCGGCCGGGGAAGGAATTCCCGGAAGCAAACCTGTCCGAGGTGGAAAGGTGTCACGTCATTGGCCTGATGCGTGTGGATCATGTTGGAGAAATCTGTGCGCAAGCGCTCTACCAAGGGCAGGCCCTCTCATCCGGCAATTCAGTCACCAAGGACGCGCTGGTCGAAGCAGCTAATGAGGAAACGGAGCACTTGGCCTGGACCGAGCAACGCATTCAGGAACTGATGGGGCGAAAAAGCTGCCTGAATCTCTTTTGGTACAGTGGGGCATTCGCGCTGGGGGTTTTGGCTGGAACAGCGGGCGATAGGTGGAATCTGGGATTCCTTGCCGAGACCGAGCGCCAAGTGGAGGCACATCTAGACAGCCATTTGCGCGAATTGCCCCCTAGAGACCTTCGATCCCGCGCGATCGTGGACCAGATGCGGCTCGACGAAATTAGACATGCTGAGATGGCATTGGAACTTGGGGGGGGCCGTTTGCCGGTGCCGATTGTCGTGGCGATGAAACTTGCCGCGCGATTCATGACCCGCACCGCTTATTACGTTTAGTCTCAATCCCTCGCAGACCTGCTAGGCAAGCTCAAGTGCAAAGGGTGTTGACGCGGCATCTTAGTAGTCAGATAGGTTCGGCACTCAACGCATCTCCGCTGCTCGCGCATCCTCGCCAAAGCTTTGGCGAGGATGCGGTTCGCTTCGCGCGATGGAGGTGCTGACGCGCGCTTCAGCATCGACGCAAACCTGTCCGACCTCTAGTTCTCAGGGAGTGACTTCCGTCAAGGTAAAGTCATAGGTGATCTCGGCGGTCTTGCTGAGCATGATCGAGGCTGAACAGTACTTTGCCTTGGACAGCTCTATGGCCCGCTTCACGGTCTCGGGTTTGAGGTCAGAGCCCGCGATCCTGAAACTGAAATGGATGTGCGTGAAGACTTTCGGGTCCGAGTCTGCGCGCTGGGCACTGAGTTGGACGTCGCAGGCAGTCACTTTGTGGCGGCCCTTCTTCAGGATCATAACAACGTCGAAGGCCGTGCAGCCCCCCGTTCCGGCAAGCAGCAACTCCATTGGCCGCGGTGCAAGATTACGGCCACCAGCTTCCGGGGCGCCGTCCATTACGACGGCGTGACCACTGCCAGTTTCCCCGAGGAAGGACATTCCGGAGCTGCTACCCAGCCAACGAACCGTGCATTCCATGGCGGACCTCAAATGCGCGGATTGTAGTGCATTTGATCGGGGCACTGGAGCATCAGCATTGCGGCACTGCAGCAGTATTGCCTGTTTTATGGTGCGAACGTGGCGTAAGTGGCGGTGCTTTATATTGAATAAATTGTTATAAACATACAATAAGCCGGAACGAGGGCCGGGCCGGGGGGGGGCGGCCCCCCCGGGGCCGGGGCCGGCGGGGCCGGCAGGGCCGGGCCAGCCGGGGGCGGGCCCCCGCGTCCCGCCCCCCCCCCCCCCCGCCGGGCCCCGGCCCCCCCCGGCCCCCCCGACCCCCGGGCCCCCCCCAAAAACCCCCGATATAAACCATGTGGTTAAATGCAATTGTAAAACAACATCGACAAACTAAAAAACAATGCTGGAATGCACAACAATAGCTTGTCTGCTTTGGCGAGTACAGGCACAATGCACAGCGTTGGAACCGTGATCGATCTGAGGTCTTGGTCGCTTGGTTCAGGCTTGTCTCCTCCACCCTCCTCCTTTGGTGTGGATTTACGCGGCTCTCCGAGCCGCGTTTTTTTTCGCACGTGCGGGGGGGGGCACGCCTGGGTCCGAAACTCACGCCGCTGCGCGTCCCCACGGGTACGCTGTCTGCATGCAAGTGCAGACGACACGTTAAATTGACCCCCTGACGACAGGAAGAATTGACCCCCTGGGCGCGAACCAGGAGGTGTCATGAAGGAAGCAAGAGAGCAGCATCCGGGCCTGCGAGGAAGCAGGAGAGAACGGATGCTGGAACCGGAAGCCGGAAGCAGTCGGGCAGATGTTGGCGTTGGAGCGGCTGGGGTAGGGGACGAAGCGGATTGCGCGGGAGCTGGGCGTGGCGCGCAATACGGTGAAGCGGTATGTGGCGGCGGGTCGCTACGTGCCGTATCGGGCGCCGGCCCGGCAAGGGAAGTTGGCGGGACTGGGGACGTGGCTGCAGGCGCAGTTTGCGCAGCACCGGGGCAACTGCGACGTGGTGCGGCAGGAACTGCAACGGCTGCAGGGCGTACCTGCCGTTCGAGCCCAAGGCCGCCCACCTGTTCTTCCAACTGGTCTCAAGGCGCTACGAGCGCGGCAGCTTCCTCATCACCAGCAACCGCACCGTGTCCGAATGGGGCGTGGTCTTCGGCGATGCCATCGCCGCCACTGCCATCCTCGACCGCATGCTGCACCACAGCCACGTCATCACCATCCGCGGTGACAGCTACCGTCTCAAAGACAAGCGTCGCGCCGGGGCACTGCTCCAGCAGCCCCCCGTCGCAGCCCCATCAACCATTCATCAACCCGCGTAGGGGGTCAGTTCTCAATGTCGCCAGGGGGTCAATTCCTGGTGTCGCTTGACATGTGTCAGACGCAGTTTGTGACTGGCAAGATGCGGTGACCCCTGAAATATGTGCGGGGGCCGTAAGATATCGATGGGTGGCCAGTCGGCATTTCGGGTTGCGCGTTGCCGAAAGCGTGGAACGGCACACTCAGGAAGTGCGTTTGACACATAGGAATTGGGTGCCTTATACTGCGCGGCTTTCTGTAATCAACCCGACCCCAAGGACGGCCAGATGAAAACTTTCTCCGCCAAGCCGCAAGAGGTGAAGCACGAGTGGTTTGTGGTGGATGCCACGGACAAAGTGCTCGGCCGCCTCGCATCCGAAATCGCTCGCCGTTTGCGAGGCAAACACAAGGCCATTTACACCCCCCATGTCGACACCGGCGATTTTATCGTCGTGACGAATGTCGAAAAGCTCGCGGTTACGGGTAACAAGGCCGAAGACAAGAAGTATTACCGTCACTCGGGGTACCCGGGCGGTGTGACCGAGACTACCTTCAAGAAAATGCAGCAGCGTTTCCCTGGCCGTGCGCTGGAAAAGGCTGTTAAAGGCATGTTGCCCAAGGGGCCGCTAGGCTATGCGATGCTCAAGAAACTGAAGTGCTATTCCGGGGGGGGGCATCCGCATGCAGCGCAACAACCCCGGGCTCTGGAACTCTAAGAGGTAGGAAATGGCTGAAGCTTATTTTTACGGTACTGGGCGCCGCAAGAGCGCGGTGGCTCGCGTGTTCATGAAGCGAGGCGGTGGGCTGATTGTTGTCAATGGCAAGCCGGTGGACGAGTTTTTCTCCCGCGAGACAGGGCGCATGATCGTGCGGCAGCCGTTGGAGTTGGTGGACCAACTCAAGGGCTTTGATATCAAGGTCAACGTCACCGGAGGGGGCGAGTCTGGTCAGGCGGGGGCCGTTCGGCATGGGATCACCCGTGCGCTCATCGAGTACGATGCCGCGATGAAGCCCGCTTTGTCCAAGGCGGGCTTTGTTACCCGTGATGCGCGTGAGGTTGAACGTAAGAAGGTCGGCTTCCACAAAGCTCGTCGTCGCAAGCAATTCTCGAAGCGCTAAATTGACGTTTCTTCAAGAAGCCGCCTCATGGCGGCTTTTTCCTTTTCTGGCCTGGGGATATGATCAAAGCCGCTGAGGGAGATGTGTAATGATAAAAGTCGGTATTGTTGGCGGAACGGGGTACACCGGGGTCGAGCTGCTTAGGTTGCTCACACCCCATCCAAAGGTGGAATTGGTGACCATCACCTCTCGTGGAGATGCAGGAACGCCGGTCACCCAAATGTTCCCCAGTCTACGAGGTTTCATCGACCTTGCCTTTGAGGATCCAGCCACGGCTCGCCTTGGCGCATGCGATCTCGTTTTCTTCGCGACCCCGAATGGCATCGCCATGCAGCAGGCCCCGGTCCTGCTTGAGGCCGGAGTCAAGGTAATTGATCTTGCGGCCGATTTCCGGCTACGTGATGTGCGCGAGTGGGAGAAGTGGTATGGCATGTCCCATGCTGCTCCTGGGTGGGTAGGGCAAGCAGTGTATGGGTTGCCGGAATTGAATCGCGACCGGATCAAGAAAGCGAGGCTTGTCGCAAACCCCGGGTGTTATCCAACGGCCGTTCAGTTGGGCTTTCTTCCATTACTGCGTTCAGGGCTGGTCGATACGGATACACTAATCGCCGATGCCAAATCCGGCGTTTCCGGGGCGGGCAGAAAAGCTGAAACGCACATCCTGTTTTCCGAAGCAGCGGACAATTTCAAGGCTTACGGTGTTTCGGGTCATCGGCATCTTCCGGAAATTCGCCAGGGCCTTTCGCAGTTTTCGGGTGGAGAAGTCGGACTAACGTTCGTGCCGCACCTCACGCCGATGATCCGGGGTATTCATGCGACGTTATACGCCCGCATTCGAGAAGAAGTGGATTTCCAAGCGCTTTTCGACACCGCTTATGCAGATGAGCCGTTCGTAGATGTCATGCCCCCCGGATCGCATCCGGAGACGCGTTCGGTCCGATCGGCCAATGTTTGTCGTCTGGCCATCCACAGACCTCAGGGGCAGCGTATCTTGGTAGTGCTTTCGGTCATCGACAACCTTGTGAAGGGGGCCGCGGGACAGGCGGTTCAGAACATGAACCTCATGTTCGGACTCGACGAAACCTTAGGGCTATGCCGACCCCCGGTTCTACCCTGAAAATTCGGCGCTTCCGACGTCACTTTGGCATTGCGGCTCCGAAGGTCGTTGTGCGTACTCACATTCCGTGGCCATGGTATGGGGTCGCGCTGCTGGTACTGATTCTGGGTGTGGCGATTACGGTTTGGGTAGTCGCCCAGCGAGGGGAAAAGGCTGTCCTTGTCGCGGAAATAAGTGATCTCAGAGAGAGCCTTGCAAGTTCGGAAGCCAAGTTGGCAGGACTGCGCGGATCGCTCGGTACCGAAGTCAGCGGTGTCCAGCTGGAGCGTACCGTTCGGCAGCAGCTCCAGGTGCGCGTAAAGGCTCTTGAATCCGAGAATGCGGCTCTGAAAGAAGAGATAGCGTATTTTGAGCGACTCGTTCCGCTTGCCGGTGGAGAGGCCTCGGTGCGGATCGAACGATTCCATGTCACGCGCGACCCTGAGGCCGGAGGGTACCGGTATCGGTTACTGTTGGCGTTTGAGGCGAGTAAGCAAGTTCGAGAATTCAAGGGGACGCTCCAAATTTCTGTAACTTACGTTCTGGAGGGGAAGGATGCTTTGCTCACTCTGCCGGAAGACGGAAAGAATGCCAGTGTGATGCTGGTGGAGTTAAAGCACTTCCTTAGGAAAGAAGGGGGCTTTCGACTGCCGAACGCCGCGCGGCTCAAGAGCGTCGAGGCGCGAATTCTTCACGGTGGTACACTGCGAGCCAAGCGCTTCGCTACCCTGTAGGAGATTGTCATGTTCGGTAAGCGTCCTGATGCAAAACCCCAAAACCGGATCGATAGCTTGATCGGCGCTGGCACGCGAGTGGAGGGGGATATCAAGTTTTCCGGAGGGCTCCGGATCGACGGTGAGGTCAAAGGTAGCGTAGTAGCCGGCGAGGGCGCGAGCGCGTCGACCCTGGTTTTGAGCGAGCAGGCGCGAATCGAGGGCGCGGTCGATGTTGCGCATCTCGTCATTAATGGCACCGTAGTTGGCCCGGTTACCGTTGCAGAGTCACTAGAAATGCAACCTAGAGCCAGAATCGTTGGCGATGTGGAATACTCGCTTATCGAGATGCATCAAGGGGCGGTTATCGAGGGCAGGCTGGTCCATCAGCCCGGGAAGTCGGTTGAACTTAAGTTGGCGGCTTCCAACTAACCCGTTGACGGCGTACGCGCTGACTCTGATAATCCCGCCTCAATTTTTCAAGGAGTTACCCATGAATTCAATTGCAGAAACTTCAGTGCCGCTTGTTTTCACCGATAGTGCGGCGAGCAAGGTGAAGGAACTGATCGAAGAGGAGGGCAACCCTGGATTGAAGCTTCGCGTTTTTGTGACTGGTGGAGGCTGTTCGGGCTTTCAGTACGGATTCACGTTTGACGAGGAAGTCAATGAAGACGATACGACCATGGAGAAAAACGGTGTGACGCTGCTCATCGATCCAATGAGTTATCAGTACCTTGTGGGCGCGGAGATCGATTTCACCGAGGGCTTGGAGGGGTCGCAGTTCGTGATCCGCAATCCAAATGCTACCTCTACATGTGGTTGTGGGTCCTCATTTTCGGCGTGATCGTAGTTTTTCAGACGAAGGGCGGCCAAGGCCGCCCTTCGTTGTTTCTGGCCATTAGCAACGCGCCTCGTTGCAGGTCGATTCGACCGTGTGGAATGTGTGGTGCGCAGGCGGTTGTCGTGCCTCAAGATTTAATATTCAGAGGGTTACGAGACTGTCCGGTGTGCGCCGGAGGCGATGAAATTAGCGAGAAAGGTAGTGCAAGCTCATGATATGCGATGTCGAAGATTCTCTGCACGTACTCAAAAGAGGGTGCGACGAGTTGCTCGTAGAAGCGCAGTTGATCGAAAGACTAAAGCTCGGGCGCCCCTTGAGGGTAAAGGCGGGATTCGATCCGACTGCGCCGGATTTGCATCTTGGGCACACCGTGCTGATCAACAAGCTGAGGCATTTTCAGCAACTGGGGCACAAGGTGCTTTTCCTGATTGGGGATTTCACTGCGATGATCGGAGATCCAACTGGAAAGAACGCCACGCGCCCGGCTCTTAGCAAGGATCAGGTAGTCCAGAACGCGCTCACCTACCAAGAACAAATATTCAGGATACTAGATCCCGAGGCAACTGAGGTTTGCTTTAATTCCAGTTGGTTTGACTCGCTTGGGGCCAGTGGGTTGATCAAACTGGCTGCCCAGCATACGGTGGCAAGGATGCTTGAGCGCGATGATTTCTCCAAGCGGTATGTTGGCGGGCAGCCTATTGCTATCCACGAGTTCCTCTATCCCCTGTGTCAGGGCTACGACTCTGTGGCGCTGCGGTCTGATGTCGAGTTGGGCGGGACGGATCAAAAATTCAATCTTCTGGTGGGTAGAGAATTGCAGAAGCACTACGGTCAACTGCCACAGTGCCTGCTGACAATGCCCCTCCTTGAGGGACTGGACGGCGTTAATAAAATGTCCAAGTCCCTTGGAAATTATATCGGCATAAATGAGCCGGCGCGTGAGATGTTTGGCAAGCTGATGTCTGTCTCAGACGAATTGATGTGGCGCTATTACGAGTTGCTGTCGTTTCGATCGGAGGCGGATATCGCGGGACTCAGGGCAGAAGTTGCTGCCGGTCGAAATCCTCGGGATATTAAGATACTGCTCGCTCAGGAGATTGTTACCCGCTTCCATGGGTCTACGGCGGCGTTCTCTGCGCAGGAAGAGTTCGAAGCCCGATTCCGGAGAGGGGTCCTTCCAGAAGACATGCCCGCCATTATGCTGAACTGCGGGGACGAGCTTCCTATCGCGCAAGTTCTCAAACTGGCTGGCCTTACGACGAGCACATCTGAGTCCCTGCGAATGATCGATCAGGGAGGCGTGCGCGCGAACGGCGAGAAGGTTTCCGACAAAACTCTGAGTCTCATGCGGGGCGATGTTGTCGTATTACAGGTGGGGAAGCGGAAATTCGCGCGAGTGACTCTGAGCTAACTAGGGCACCTTCGCCGAGCAGGCGGCGCCAGCGGTACAGGCTCGCCGCACTGATCGCTTCCCGTCGGCAGAAGGCGGCAACGCCCAGGCCGCTGTCGTCAAATTTCGCCAACAAGGATCGCCACTCGTGGTGGCTCCGCCGTGACCAGACCGGAGACGCCGAGATCCGGGGCGACCCCCGGCAGAGGCGAGAGCACCGCCCGCTCGACTTCGAAGCGACTGAGCGGCGCTTCGCCTGTGGTGCCGTGGCGACGCAGCCCGGCTTCCTCCATGACCCAGCGCTTCACTTGGGCGTTGAGGTCGGCGAGGTCACGGAATGCCTTCAAGGGCAGGAAATAGCCCTTCACGTACTTGACCCCGGAATCGACGATGCCCTTCTTCTGCGGGTCATGGGGCGGGCAGGGATCGATCTTGAAACCGTAGCCTTCGGCGCAGTCGGCGTAGGAGCGCTGCACTTCGGGATCGTTCTGGCAGGCCTTGATGATGGCGCACTTGGCGTTGTCGATGATGACCCGGGCCGGGACGCCAAAGAGCCACTCGAAGGCGCCGCGGTGGGGGTGTTGACCTGCCGTCAATGCTCCGTATAATGCGCACCTTCTTCGCTTCCGAGCGGCGCTGCTGCGAGGGTCCGCAGATCCTCGTAAGTAAGAAGTTGGTTGTTGGAGTTGACTGGTAGTTTTAGGTGCTTCATAATTCCGCTTCTTCGCTGGTTGGTGGTTTTTCTGGCGATGTTCTTTAAAAATTTGGACAACCGATAGGTGTGGGTGTCTTGATGCGAAGCGACGCGAGTCGCGAAAGTATTAAGGCAAATACACCGAGTAATAGGTAGAGAAATCTACCGTCAGTGAATTTGCGAGTTTGTTGGATTGAACTGAAGAGTTTGATCCTGGCTCAGATTGAACGCTGGCGGCATGCCTTACACATGCAAGTCGAACGGCAGCACGGGAGCAATCCTGGTGGCGAGTGGCGAACGGGTGAGTAAAGTATCGGAACGTACCTTTCAGTGGGGGATAACGTAGCGAAAGTTACGCTAATACCGCATATTCTGTGAGCAGGAAAGCAGGGGATCGCAAGACCTTGCGCTGATTGAGCGGCCGATATCAGATTAGCTAGTTGGTGGGGTAAAGGCCTACCAAGGCGACGATCTGTAGCGGGTCTGAGAGGATGATCCGCCACACTGGAACTGAGACACGGTCCAGACTCCTACGGGAGGCAGCAGTGGGGAATTTTGGACAATGGGGGCAACCCTGATCCAGCCATGCCGCGTGAGTGAAGAAGGCCTTCGGGTTGTAAAGCTCTTTCGGCCGGGACGAAATCGCACGGGCTAATACCCTGTGTGGATGACGGTACCGGAATAAGAAGCACCGGCTAACTACGTGCCAGCAGCCGCGGTAATACGTAGGGTGCGAGCGTTAATCGGAATTACTGGGCGTAAAGCGTGCGCAGGCGGTTTGATAAGACAGGCGTGAAATCCCCGGGCTTAACCTGGGAACTGCGCTTGTGACTGTCTCACTAGAGTACGGCAGAGGGGGGTGGAATTCCACGTGTAGCAGTGAAATGCGTAGAGATGTGGAGGAACACCGATGGCGAAGGCAGCCCCCTGGGCCGATACTGACGCTCATGCACGAAAGCGTGGGGAGCAAACAGGATTAGATACCCTGGTAGTCCACGCCCTAAACGATGTCAACTAGGTGTTGGGTGGGTAAAACCATTTAGTACCGGAGCTAACGCGTGAAGTTGACCGCCTGGGGAGTACGGCCGCAAGGTTAAAACTCAAAGGAATTGACGGGGACCCGCACAAGCGGTGGATGATGTGGATTAATTCGATGCAACGCGAAAAACCTTACCTACCCTTGACATGTCCAGGAGCCTGAAGAGATTTGGGTGTGCCCGAAAGGGAGCTGGAACACAGGTGCTGCATGGCTGTCGTCAGCTCGTGTCGTGAGATGTTGGGTTAAGTCCCGCAACGAGCGCAACCCTTGTCGTTAATTGCCATCATTTAGTTGGGCACTTTAACGAGACTGCCGGTGACAAACCGGAGGAAGGTGGGGATGACGTCAAGTCCTCATGGCCCTTATGGGTAGGGCTTCACACGTCATACAATGGTCGGTACAGAGGGTTGCCAAGCCGCGAGGTGGAGCCAATCCCAGAAAGCCGATCGTAGTCCGGATCGGAGGCTGCAACTCGCCTCCGTGAAGTCGGAATCGCTAGTAATCGCGGATCAGCATGTCGCGGTGAATACGTTCCCGGGTCTTGTAGACACCGCCCGTCACACCATGGGAGCGGGTTCCGCCAGAAGTAGGTAGCCTAACCGCAAGGGGGGCGCTTACCACGGCGGGGTTCGTGACTGGGGTGAAGTCGTAACAAGGTAGCCGTATCGGAAGGTGCGGCTGGATCACCTCCTTTCTAGAGATAAGCATCCTGGCACCCACAACCTATCGGTTGTTCGAAGAACAGCACACAGACGAGGGTCTGTAGCTCAGTCGGTTAGAGCACCGTCTTGATAAGGCGGGGGTCGTTGGTTCGATTCCAACCAGACCCACCAACTGGCTTTCGCTAACCTGCGCGCTTCGGCGTTGTCGAGAGGCTTGTGTACATGAGTACGCGGCGCCGCTCTCTGGCTTGAATCGCTTGGTTATCGAAACCCAGTGAAACGTCTATCAAGGTTGCGGGGCTTTGAATAAGCAAGTAATGCGCGGCTTAGGCAAAGCACCGGGAGGGGGATTAGCTCAGCTGGGAGAGCACCTGCTTTGCAAGCAGGGGGTCGTCGGTTCGATCCCGTCATCCTCCACCAGAACCTAAAGCTAAGCACAGGCGTTGTGCTTAGCTTTGGCTTCTGGCCAAAAAGCTTAAATGCTGTTTGCTCTTTAACAAAACGGAAGAAGGTTGTATCACTCGTTGCCGACAAGAAGGCGAGTGGTACGTGTGATTGCATCTGATATTGACGCTTACAGCTAGGCGTTGATATCGGCACAAATGAGTTGCCTATGGCCACTCTCGGGAGAGAGTTCAAGGTTATAGGATCAAGCGACTAAGTGCATGTGGTGGATGCCTTGGCGATCACAGGCGACGAAGGACGTGCAAGCCTGCGTTAAGCCCCGGGGAGCTGGCAACGAAGCTTTGATCCGGGGATGTCCGAATGGGGAAACCCACTCCGCAAGGAGTATCCCAACCTGAATCCATAGGGTTGGGAGGCGAACCGGGTGAACTGAAACATCTAAGTAGCCCGAGGAAAAGAAATCAACCGAGATTCCCTAAGTAGTGGCGAGCGAACGGGGAAGAGCCTGCAAGTGATAGCAGCTTTGTTAATGGAACGGAATGGAAAGTCCGGCCGTAGTGGGTGATAGCCCCGTACATGAAAACATCGCTGTGGTACTAAGTTTGCGACAAGTAGGGCGGGGCACGTGAAACCCTGTCTGAACATGGGGGGACCATCCTCCAAGGCTAAATACTCGTGATCGACCGATAGTGAACAAGTACCGTGAGGGAAAGGCGAAAAGAACCCCGGGGGGGGAGTGAAATAGAACCTGAAACCGCATGCATACAAACAGTGGGAGCCTCCTTGTGGGGTGACTGCGTACCTTTTGTATAATGGGTCAGCGACTTACGTTATGTTGCGAGCTTAACCGAATAGGGGAGGCGTAGCGAAAGCGAGTCTGATAAGGGCGTTGAGTAGCATGGCGTAGACCCGAAACCGGATGATCTATCCATGGCCAGGATG
>JADJXY010000001.1:460000-638443 GCA_016720065.1 Betaproteobacteria bacterium
TTGATCACGCTGGCGGCGGCTGCAAACCCGAAGGTCGCTGTTACGCAGATGGAGGACCCAAACCCTGCGCAATTGAGTCCTGCACTTCCAGAGGGCGGTGCGCAAGCGGCTGGGGGATTTCGCAGTGGCTCCTCCGAGTAAATCGCATCGACTCCGAAACGTTTTCCCGTCTGGCGCGGGAATCCGTACTGCTTGCGCAACTCAGCGCGAACTCTTGCGAGCAAGGGATCCTGGACGGTACGCGCTAAATCGTCAGCGCGAACACGGGTTGGGTCGATTTGCCCGCCAGCGGCGCCAATGGTCACCAAGTACGTGGTGCGCTGCGCACAGAACGCAATCATGGCGCACTTTGCCTTGACTTGGTCCGTGGCGTCGATGAGGGCGTCAAACGATCGGTCGAGCAGGGCTTCCGCGTTGTCCGGGGAGAGGAAATCGTCCACGGTGTGGACCTGGCACCTGGGGCTGTATTCCCGTATCCGCTCGGCCATCGCCGTGACTTTGGCCTTGCCGAAATTCGAGTCCTGGGCATGGATCTGGCGATTGACGTTGGATTCGGCGACGACATCGAGATCTATCAGTGTAAGTGTTCCAACCCCGCTTCGGGCCAAGGCTTCCGCGGACCACGACCCAACTCCACCGATGCCCACAATAGCAACGTGCGCCTGTCCTAATCGGTGCGCGCCGTCAGCTCCGTAAAGCCTCGCGATACCGCCAAAGCGCCGCTCATCGGCCCCAGACATCAAGCCTCGATCGTCTTCCGGATAACCAGATTGAATGGGGCAATCCACTCAGGGGCGAATTGATTGTCGCAAGCGTTGACCTCGGCGATGGCACGCAAAACCGATCGATTTTTGCCCCGGTGGATATGCTTGAGCATGACGGCTTCGAACGCATCGACGATGGCGAGGATTTTTGCGCCATCGCATATGGCATTACCAGCCAACTGCGCTGGGTAGCCCTTGCCGTCGGGCATTTCATGGTGTTGGGCGATCATCTGGGCGGCAGCCTCCCATCCCGCCATGCGCTGGAGGAGTCCTGCTGCGAATCCCGGGTGGTTGCGCAGCGCGGCGCGATCCTCGTCAGTCATCCTGCCCACTTTGAGCCAAGTGGATTCAGGAAGAAACATCATCCCAAGATCGTGGAGGTAGACCGCGGCCTCAAGCTGTACCGCGTCGACCGTGCTACCGACCGCACGATTGGTTTCAAGCGCCAGACGCAGAATGCGCATCGTACGCCCCTTGAACAGCGGCGAGCGACTCTCGAATTGAAGGGCGAGGGAGCGGAAGAATTGTAGATCGGCCGGGGCGTTCTGCTGCCCCGGGGGAGGCGAAGACTTACGGGGGGGTTTGGTCGAAAGCGT
This sequence comes from Betaproteobacteria bacterium, assembly GCA_016720065.1. NCBI lineage: Bacteria > Pseudomonadati > Pseudomonadota > Betaproteobacteria > Betaproteobacteria bacterium. Next base: position 461,361 of record JADJXY010000001.1, read on the forward strand.
TGCGATCACGGGGGGGAAACCGGTCACCGCCTCTATCAGCTGCCGGCTCAGGTCATCGACTTCTTCATCTAGTGCGACAGCGATGCGCTCCAAACCGTTGACCAAGGGGAGAAGGCGCAAATTCTCGAGAGACTTCCCTGACAAGATGCCGTCAGTGGCCAACTCCAGCCGGTCGACGGATAACAGTACCGCTTCGGCGAGCAGATCAGAGAACTGAATTTCGCCCGAGCGGAAGCGGGCAAGGACCGATTCGATGGGATGGGCAATCGCCACCGCAAGATCAAATTTGCATAGCGAAGCATCGCCTTTGACGTTGTGGACCGCACGGAACAAATCGGCAATCAGTTCCCGATCCTGGGGCGCCTTGCGCAGGCGAGTGACATCCCTTTCAATTTCCGGTGCCCGGTCGGCCAAGGCGTCGGCGAATTCCTCAAGGGCGCCGCGGTCGCTGACGACCGGGGCGATGATGTTTCGCACATCCATCGGTTCAATCTCCCTGCGCTTCGTGTAAGCGTCCAAGTGTAGCCCAAAGCTGCGCCGGAGCAGAGGGCAGGGGAACAAGACACGAAACCAGGAAGGTCGTCGCCTTGACGCTGCTGCGGGCGCCGCCTAACATCTCGCCCTTCTGCATAGCGGCGGCGCAATAGATTTTGGACCAACTCAATGCTCTGATCGGGCCGGACATGCGGGCTGTCGATTCGGTCATCCGGAGCCGACTCCATTCCGACGTCGTTCTCGTTCGTCAAGTAGCTGAATACATCATCGGAAGTGGGGGAAAGCGGCTCAGACCTGCGCTCGTCCTCCTCGCAGCAGGCGCCCTCGGGTATCGGGGGAGCCATCATCACGAACTCGCCGCAGTGGTGGAGTTCATCCACACTGCAACGCTTCTGCATGACGACGTGGTGGATGAGTCTTCGTTGCGGCGTGGGCGGGATACGGCCAACGCCATGTTTGGCAACGCCGCTAGCGTGCTCGTGGGCGATTTCCTCTACTCGCGAGCGTTCCAGATGATGGTTGGTGTTGACGACATGCGGGTGATGCGCGTGCTTTCGGATGCTACCAATGTGATCGCCGAAGGCGAGGTCTTGCAGTTGATGAACTGTCACGATGCCGACGTCGACGAGGAGCGCTACCTGAGAGTGATTCGCTACAAGACCGCCAAGCTTTTCGAGGCGGCGGCTCAGCTCGGGGCTTTGATCGGTGGTGGAGCGCCGGGATGCGTCGAGGAATTCGCGAATTACGGCATGCATCTTGGAACGGCATTCCAACTCGTCGACGATGTGCTGGATTATTCCGGGCAGGAAGTGGATACGGGGAAGCATCTTGGGGATGACCTGGCGGAAGGCAAGCCGACCCTGCCCTTGATCTTCGTTCTGCAGAACGGGAGTTCTCAGCAGGCCGCGTGCGTTCGGCGGGCCATCGAATCGGGCGGGCGGGAAGACTTCCCTGCGGTGCTCGAGGCCATCCGGCTCACCGGTGCTCTCGACCATGCGCGGCGCCGGGCAAGTGAAGAGGCCGCGCTGGCGAGAGGTGCTCTGGCAGAGCTTTCGCCTTCAAAATATCGTGATGCTCTGCTACAATTAACCCTCTTTGCTGTCGAGCGGAACCACTGACCGCCTCGACTGCCCTCGGAGTGTAGCTCAGCCTGGTAGAGCACTGCGTTCGGGACGCAGGGGTCGCATGTTCGAATCATGTCACTCCGACCAAACATTCCCCAGTAGCGACTCCCTCTGGTCCTTCCCGTCCCCGCGGAGTACGAATGTTCAAGATTCTGTTGGTGTGCATGGGCAATATCTGCCGTTCACCCATGGCCGAAGGCGTGCTCAGGGCGCATCTCCAGCGTGCGGGCCTGGGCGCGCGGGTTAGCGTTGCGTCTGCTGGAACCGCGGGGGCTCATGCCGGCGAGGCGCCGGATAACAGAGCCCTGCAGGTGGCCGCCAAGCGAGGCTACGACCTGAGCGGCATCCGGTCAAAGAGGATTCGGCTGGATGATTTCACCCTCTACGACTGCATTCTCGCCATGGATGGAGATAATCTGGAGACCCTGCGTCGCCGTTGCCCGGCGGAACTGCAAGACAAGATTTGCCTCTTCCTCGAATTTTCCCAAGTGGGCTCAGGGGACGTCCCCGACCCCTATTACGGCAATCTCGCGGGTTTCGAACGTGTGCTTGAACTGTGCGAAAGAGGGGCCGAGGGCGTGGTCAAGGAAATGAGGGCCAGGGCGCTCTGAGGAGGAGGGCGCGGCCTTGCGGGGGCTAAGGCGGGCGGTCCCTGAGGCGGAGCCGTGAGGCTGGCGCGGCGTGCAGCGGGTTACGCTTACTCGCCCCCCAGTTTGCTGAGGTACTCCTTGGTAAACATTTTGTCCGGCAGGTCGCGCAGTTTCATGCCGCTGTAATCTAGAACCGACTGCTCGTTGCCGCGCAGGGCATCCTCCATCACCAGCCGCGTGGGGCGCATCTTGCCCTGCATGGTTTCAAATTTCTCATAACGGCATTTTTTTAGCAGGCGGTTGGAGAGAGAGTAGAACTCCGCCTTGAGCGGCCACGAAGATTTCTTGTTAACCCAGTACATGACCTTCTGGTAAGTCACGCCACGATCCACGGCGGTCAGTTCAAGGACGTAATAGTCCTCGTTGCCGATGGATTCGGAGCGCAGCACCTTGGGTTTGTAGTCACCCGCGAAGTTGGCGCGGGCGAGGTCGCCATTGGCCACCTGACCGGTCAGGCGCTGGGCGAGGGAAATCCGCACCGGCTGGGAAACTTCGGGCATGAACACCCACAGGTCGCGGCCCTTCATGAGCAGAATCTGGCCTCGTTCCGAGGCAGGCTCCGTGATCATGACGATGGTGTTTTCGTTGCCCTTGGACAGGATGCGATATTTGCGATTTTCGGCGGGTTTGTCGGTTTGTGTGGTGGAGATGCCGATTTCGACCTGAAATCCCTCGGCGGGAAAGCGCACCTGGTCTGCCTTTTCCACTATACTCCGGGCATAGGCGTCGTCAGGGGCAACCGGGGGCTGCTCTTCCGCAAGCGCAAATGGGGTTGCAAGCAGGGTGGACAGGGTAAAAAGAAGGGCGCCCTTGCGGAACGGGGAACGAATGGAAATCATGCTTTCACCTGTGTCGGTTCGGCGAACCTCGGCTAATGCTGCAAGGATCAGACCATGAGTGTTGTGCGCATAGAGCGTGTGTTCAAGGACTATCTGCTTGGGGAGCAGATCGTCCAGGCGGTCAATGATATAACACTGTCCGTCGAGCCGGGGGTGTTCCTTGCCATCTCGGGGCCTTCGGGGAGCGGCAAGACCTCGCTGCTCAACCTCATCGGCTGTATCGATCGTCCGACCAGCGGGAAGATCTACATCAACGACGAGGACGTCACCGAAAAGAATTCGGATCAACTTGCCGACCTCAGGTCGCGTTCGATCGGCTTCATCTTTCAGACCTTCAATCTCCTTCCCGTGCTGTCCGCTGCCGAAAACGTCGAATATCCCTTGCTGCAGCGCAAGGACTTGACGGCTTCCGACCGCAAGAAGCGGGTCGATTACTTTCTCGATATCGTCGGTCTGTCCAAATACGTGCATCACCGTCCCAACCAGCTGAGCGGCGGGCAGCGGCAGCGGGTCGCCATTGCCCGGGCGCTGGCCATCCAGCCGGCGATCGTTCTTGCCGACGAGCCCACCGCCAACCTGGACAAGGCGACGGGCAAGGAAATCCTGCGTTTGATGAAGCTCATCAACCAGCACCTGGGCACGACCTTCATTTTCTCGACCCACGACCAGAAGGTGGTCGATGTTTCGGACCGTCTGGTCAAAATGGAAGACGGAACCATCAAATCTCTTGGGGTGCGCGACGACGCCAACCAGTGGAAGCTCGTTCGGGTGCGCAACCTTTCGGAAATGGCAGCAGGAGAAAGTTAGGCATGGATCGCATGAAATACGCAGGCGGCGCCCCGGGCGCCGTTGTGAAAAACCTGGGCTGGCAAGGGGCAGCCCTTGCCGTTTTGATGGCCTGCTTCGCTACCATCCCCGCTGCCCACGGGGCCGACGGGCGCGACGCCCTGTTCGAGGACGACGACCCCCTCCCCAAGGCCAAAAGCGAGAAGAAAACCGGAGGCGTCACCGGCTATATCCAACTGGAAGCCGCGCGAACCGTCTCGTCTCCCGACCACTGGTCGAAACTCAGGGCGCGGGGCGAACTCGCCAGCCGGGGCGATCTGGGCGGCGGCATCCGCTACAAGCTCAGTGCCCGGGCCGACTACGACGCGGTCTACGACCTCAACGACTTCTATCCGCAGCCTGTCCGCCACGACCAGCGTTTTGACTTTGCCCTGCGGGAGAATTATCTCGACATCAGCCGCGGCGATTGGGACTTCCGCCTGGGGCGCCAGCACGTCGTATGGGGCGAAATGGTCGGCCTGTTTTTCGCCGACGTTGTTTCCGCGCGGGATCTGCGCGAGTTCATCCTGCCGGAATTCGAAGCCCTGCGCACGCCGCAATGGGCGGCACGAGCCGAATACTACAAGGATGACTTCCACGCTGAATTCCTCTGGGTCCCGGTGGCTACCTACGACAAGATCGGCAAGCCGGGGGCCGAGTTCTATCCCTACCAGCCCGACCTGACCGGGCGGGTCACCTATCTGCACGAAAAGCGGCCCAAGGCGGATTGGGACCACATGAACTACGGCGTTCGCCTGTCTGCGCTCCTAAGCGGCTGGGATCTTTCCGGCTTCGCCTACAGCAGCATGGATGTCCAGCCCACCTTCCACCGCAGCATCAGCCTCACCCCGCCGGTGCCGACGGTGATCTACCAGGCCCGCCACGAACGCATCCGGCAGTTTGGCGGGACCCTGGCCAAGGACATCGACGGCGTGGTGTTCAAGATGGAGGCGGTGCATACCCATGGCCGCAAATACCCGGTGCTGCGCTTTATGGACGCCGACGGTCTGGCCGAGCAGAACACCGTCGATTGGGCGGCGGGCCTGGACTTCACCCTGCCCGCCGACACCCGCTTCAACGTGCAGTTCTTCCAGCGCATCTATACCAATCATGATCGCGACAGCCTGCAGGACCGGGAAGAAAACGGCTACAGCCTGTACCTGAACACCAAGATCATCCCGGCCATCGAATCCCAGGTGACCTATATCGCCAGCCTGAACCGCTCCAGTTGGCTGGCCAGACCGCGGGTGCTGTGGAATTTCCAGAAGAACTGGCGTCTTCTGGTGGGGGCCGACGTCTTCGGCGGCAAGCCCACGGGCTTGTTCGGCCAATACGACGAGCGCGACCGCGTGTATACCGAGGTGCGCTACACCTTCTGAGGATGAGGGGAATTCCGGTAACGGCAGCGTCGGAATTCTTTACACTCCAGCCGGCGTGCATGCGGGGGGTGCTTATTAAGCGATTGTTTTTAAATAAAAACGTATAGCTGGCACGCTGCGTGCTTATTAGTCGGCGTGCTCTCCAGATCAGTTGGAAGGCAAGTAAAAGGTAACAGACTCTTTACTTGGAGATGAAAATGAAAAAAGTTCTTCTGGCTTCCCTGATCGCCGGCGCCCTCGCCTCCGGCCAGGCCAACGCCTTCAACGACATCGTGTTCGACTTCAACGGTGCCGCTGCCGGTGGTCAACAGACCATCAGCTTCTTCGACTGGCTGCCGGGCAATGCCCTGTCCATCGGCGCACTGAGTTCCGGCTCCGGCGTCCCCTTCACCACCGTCTACCAAGCCAAGCTGGGTTCTGCGGTGAAGAACGAAGGCGGCGGTGGTCAGACCGTCTTCTCCCCGCTGGCAGGCACCGAGTTCACCATTCAGGCCAGCATCATCGAAGTGGCGACCGGTCTGGGCGGCAGTTCCGCCAGCTTCACCGTGCTGGGCGGCGTCATCAACATGTTCTACGACACGACGCCCGACGCCAACACCATTACCGGTGGTGGCTACGGTGACGGCACCATGATCCTGAGCGCGACCATCCTCAACGGTACCGGCGCCTTCAACAATGCCACCATCGGCGGCAATACCGAGCTCATCCCGGGTAGCGGTCTTACCCTGTGTTCCTTGGGCGTTCAGACTACCGGTTGCACCCCGACTCTGCTCGACGGCTTCGGTGTCGATAACCAGAGCGGCGTCCTGAGCCACACGGGTAACGGTTCCTCCACCATCAACGCCCACGTCGATAGCCAGGACAGCAACTTCTTCCGCAGCATCCTGACCACCCTGGAAATCGGTCTCAACGACACGACCAACCTGGCTGATCCCTTCGCCCAGACCAACCCGTCCGACGCCGTCGTGGGCGTCACCCCGGTCTACACCAACGTCGGTGGCGTTGCGGTGAACGGCGATGCCGACTGCACCTCCGGCGGCCTGACCGAAGCCGGTGTCGTGGTTGCCCGTTGCGACTTCCACTTCCAGTCCGACGGTTCCACCTCCTTCAACGCTGCTCCGGAACCCGGCGCCCTGGCTCTACTGGGTCTGGGCCTGGTCGGTGTCGCGGCTTCCCGCCGTCGCGCCAAGCAGCAGTAAGGCAGACCACGCAACGCGAAAAAGGGGCTTCGGCCCCTTTTTTGTTGCCTGTGTTTTGCCGTCCGGGGATGTGGGAGGCGATTCCCGATTCCCGGCGTGCTGCGCGCCTCGGCGCCCGCGAGCAAGCGGCCAAGGACTCTCCTCGCCCTCACGAGGGGTAGGAAGAGAAGGGCGGCGGCCCCCGCCCGGTTCAGTTCAGGACGATGAGATTGTTGCGGTGGATGAGTTCGGGCTCATCCACGTAGCCGAGAACGTCTTCGATTTCCTGGCTCGACTTGCGGGCGATGAGGCGGGTTTCGCCGCTGCCGTAGTTGCACAGTCCCCGGGCGATTTCGTGGCCCTCCGGGCTGATGCAGGCGACGGCGGCACCGCGCTCGAAATCGCCTTCGCTGGCCAGCACGCCGATGGGCAGGAGACTCCTGCCGGCGCGCAGGGCGGTGACGGCGCCGGCGTCCAGGAGGAGACGGCCGGCGGTTTGCAGATGATCCGCCAGCCACTGCTTGCGCGCGGCCAGGGGAGGGGTGGCGGAAAGCAGCAGGGTGCCCACCGCCTCACCGGCGGCCAGGCGGACGATGGCGTCGGCTTCGCGGCCGCTGGCTATGGCGGTATGAGCTCCGCTCTTGGCCGCACGTTTGGCGGCGAGCACCTTGGTGATCATGCCGCCCTTGCCGAGGGAACTTCCCGCGCCGCCGGCCATGCCTTCCAGGGACTCGTCCCCCGCCGTGGCCTCGGCGATGAGGGTGGCGCTGGCGTCCCTGCGCGGGTCGGCGGTGTACAGACCCGGCTGGTCGGTGAGGATGATGAGGGCCTCCGCTTCGATGAGGTTGGCCACCAAGGCCCCCAGGGTATCGTTGTCGCCGAACTTGATTTCGTCGGTGACCACGGTGTCGTTCTCGTTGATGATGGGCACGACCCCCAGTTCGAGCAGGGTGGTGAGGGTCGAGCGGGCGTTGAGGTAACGCTTGCGGTCGGCCAGGTCGTCGTGGGTGAGCAGGATCTGCGCGGTAGGCAGGCCGTACTGGCTGAAAGCGCCCTCATAGACCTGAGCCAGACCCATCTGCCCGACGGCGGCGGCGGCCTGGAGCTCGTGTACCGACTTGGGCCGCTTGCTCCAGCCCAGACGCTGCATGCCGCAGGCGATGGCGCCGGAGGAGACGAGGACCACTTCCTTGCCCTGGCGACGCAGGGCGGCGATCTGCCGCGCCCAGTTGTCGATGGCGGCAAGGTCGAGGCCTGCACCGTTGTTGGTGACCAGGGCGGAGCCGACCTTGACGACCAGGCGGCGGACGGTTGCGAGACGGGTCATGGAAATGGGGTGAAGCCAAACTGACGCGAAGGTGCAGCCAGGGTCATAGGAACCGCATCCTGTGTCTTTTGATCCGAAAAAAAACCTCTCGCCCTGGTTCGGTATACACCTGAATGCGGTGAATGAGTTCGCGGGCGTGGTAGAGCAGCAATTCGCGGCGATCGTCGCTCATAGCGGCCGAGCGTCGCGCAGGACGCGGTCGCGAATCAGCGGGTGGAGTCCTCCCTCGGTTACGACGTCAGCCGGCCGATGAAGAAGGGACTCCAGATCGAGCTTGAAGCCGATCAGGTCCATGAGGGAACGCTCCGGCTGCATGTGGATCAGGAAGTCGATATCGCTGTCGCCGCGATCGTCACCCCGGGCGACCGAGCCAAAAACGCGAACCGCCTCGGCACCGTGGGAGGCTGCCATGGCCAGGATGGTGTCGCGCTGCGCCAGGAGTTGGTCAAAGGTCGCCATCGACGTCCTTGTCGGTTGGGGAAGCGGGTTCAGATTCTAGCGTAGCCAACGGCGGCGGGGCGATCTGCTGCAGCAACTCCTGGACGGCGTAGATCAGGGGCCTGGTGCCATCGCCGCTGATGGCGCTGATGGGAAAAACGGGGCAGTCGTAGCCGGAGGCTTTCTTGTAGGCCTTGAGGAAAGCCTTGATCGCTTTTTCACGCGCCTCCTCGGGAATGAGGTCGAGCTTGTTGAGAACCAGCCAGCGGGGTTTGGCCGCCAGTTCCGGGTCGTGCTTGGCCAGTTCCCCCACGATGGCGACGGCGTCATGGACCGGATCGGCTTCCGGGTCCATGGGGGCCAAGTCCACCAGGTGCAGCAGCAGGCGGGTGCGCTGCAGGTGCTTCAGGAAGCGAATACCCAGGCCGGCCCCGTCGGCAGCGCCCTCGATGAGGCCCGGCACGTCGGCGACGACGAAGCTCTTGTTGGCATCGACCCGCACCACGCCCAGGTTGGGGTGCAGGGTCGTGAAGGGATAGTCCGCCACCTTGGGCCGGGCGGCGGAAATGGCGCGGATCAGGGTGCTCTTGCCCGCGTTGGGCAGGCCCAGCAGGCCCACGTCGGCCAGCACCCGCAGTTCCAGGGCCAGTTCGAATTCCTCACCGGCCTCGCCCTTGGTGCATTTGCGCGGCGAGCGGTTGGTGCTCGACTTGAAGTGGATGTTGCCCAGGCCGCCCTTGCCGCCTTTGGCGAGCAGCACCTTTTTGTCGTGGTGATCCAGGTCGGCCAGGATCTCCTCGCTGTCGAGAACCTTGATGACCGTCCCCACCGGCACGCGCAGGGTGATGTCTTCACCGCCCGCGCCGTAGCAATCGGAACCGCGGCCGTTCTCCCCGCGCTGGGCAAGGAATTTTCGCGTGTAGCGGTAATCGACCAAGGTGTTGATGTTGCGGTCGGCGATGACGTAGATGCTGCCGCCGCGGCCGCCGTCGCCGCCATCCGGCCCGCCCATGGGGATGTACTTTTCGCGGCGGAAGGTGGCCACGCCATTGCCGCCGTCACCGGCTTTGACGTAGATCTTGGCTTCGTCGATGAATTTCATGGAGATTGCGCCAAAAAAACAAAGGCCCTATCCGGCGGATAGGGCCCCTTGATTCCTGCCGGACCGATTTATTCGGTGGCTGGGACGATGTTGACCGTGCGCCGCTTGGCCTCGCCCTTGATGGTGAACTGAACGGTGCCGTCCTTCAGCGCGAAGAGGGTGTGATCCTTGCCGCAGCCGACATTTTCGCCAGGGTGGAACTCCGTGCCGCGTTGGCGGACGATGATGTTGCCGGCGAGGACGAATTGGCCGCCGTAGCGCTTGACGCCCAGGCGTTTGGATTCTGAATCGCGACCGTTGCGGGAACTGCCGCCTGCCTTTTTGTGTGCCATTTGAGTACTCCTTGCTCTCTACTTAGGCGGCGATCGTTTCGATGCGCAGCTCGGTGTAGTTCTGGCGATGCCCCTGGTGCTTCTGGTAGTGCTTGCGACGGCGCATCTTGAAGATCTTGACCTTGTCGTGGCGGCCGTGGGAAACCACGGTCGCTTTGACGGAAGCCCCAGCGACGAGGGGGGCGCCGACCTTCACCGACTCGCCTTCGCCTACCATGAGGACTTGGTCGAGGGTGACTTCTGCGCCAACTTCTGCCGGTATCTGTTCTACTTTGAGTTTTTGGCCGGCGGACACGCGATACTGCTTGCCCCCGGTTTTTACGACCGCATACATGTTGGACTCCGAAACGTGTTGCAAAGAACCGCGCATTCTACACAATTTCTCAGGCGAGTCAAAGCCTTGTGCTAGACTTGCCGCCTTTTCGAAGGAATCCCCATGGCTGAAATCACGACCTCCTCCGGCCTGGTCATCGACGACCTGACGGTGGGCACCGGGCTTGAAGCGAGCGCCGGCCAATACGTTTTCGTGCATTACACCGGCTGGCTCACCGATGGCTCCAAGTTCGATTCCAGTCGTGACCGGCGCCAGCCCTTTGCCTTCCACCTCGGTCGTGGCCAGGTGATCGGCGGCTGGGACGAGGGCGTGCAGGGCATGAAGGTGGGCGGTAGTCGCCGCCTGACCATTCCGCCCAATCTGGGTTACGGCGCGGCCGGTGCCGGCGGCGTCATTCCTCCCAACGCCACCCTGGTCTTCGAAGTCGAATTGCTCGACGTACGATGAGCGAGCCCGGGGGCGACGGTCGCAAGCCGCCGCGGGCGGTGAAGCCTGCGGAGGATCCCTGGGCGCGCTGGCGCCGGGACGATTCAGGGACGGGCGCTCCGGAGTCGGCCAAGCCATTCGGAGCGGCCAAGGTGTCCGGAGTGGCCAAGGTGTCCGGAGCGGCCGGCCGGCCCGTCCGCGAAGGCCGGTCGGGCCTGGAGGGGGCGGAGGGGCGTCCTGTCGGAAAAAAACCGGCGCTCGCGCCATCCCCCTGGAAAGAGGCTCCTGCCGCCCGTCCGAAGCGCAGTGAGGGGCCCGCGCCCAGGCCTGCGCCGGGGCAATCGTCCCCGCCGCGTGACGTGCAGATCATTCCCCCCGCCGTCCCAGGGGAGCGGCCCCGGGAAGGCGTGCGCCTTTCCAAGATCATGGCCGAGCGGGGCCTGTGTTCGCGCCGCGAGGCCGACGCCTGGATCGAGCGGGGCTGGGTCTTCGTCGATGGCCAGCGCACAGCCGAACTGGGCACCCGCATCGACCCCCAAGCCGAGATCAGCGTTTCCCGCGAGGCGCAGAAGGACCAGGCCAAACAGGTCACCATCCTGCTCAACAAGCCGGTCGGATACGTTTCCGGCCAGCCGGAACCCGGCTGCACGCCAGCGGTGACACTCATCGATGCCGACAGCCAGGTGCGTACCCAGGGCGACCCGGAGTTCAAACCCTGGATGTTGCGCGGCCTGGCTCCTGCCGGGCGGCTCGATTCCGATTCCAGCGGCCTCCTGGTCTTTACCCAGGATGGGCGGGTGGCCAAGCTCCTCATCGGCGAAGACGGCAAGGTGGAGAAGGAATACCTGGTGCGGGTTTCCGGCCAGATGGTGGCCAATGGCCTCAGTCTCCTGAAGCATGGACTGGAACTGGATGGCAAGGCCCTCAAGCCCGCCCGCGTCAAGCAATTGAACGAGGACCAGTTGCACTTCATCCTGCAGGAGGGCAAAAAGCGCCAGATTCGCCGCATGTGCGAACTGGTGGGCCTCAAGGTGACCGGTCTGAAGCGGGTGCGCATCGGCCGGGTCATGCTGGGCGACCTGCCCCCCGGGAAATGGCGCTTCCTGCACGAGGGCGAGAGGTTCTAAACAAGCCCCCGGTCCGAGAGTTCGCCTTTCAGGTAGGCGTAATAGATCGGTGCAGCGACCACGCCGGGGATGCCGAAGATCGATTCCATCAGCAGCATGGCCACCAGCAGTTCCCAGGCGGTGGCCCCCACCCCGGCGCCGACGATGCGGGCGTTGAGGAAGTACTCCAGCTTGTGGATCACGACGAGAAAGGCGAGTGAGGCTCCGGCGGCTTCGAGGGAGACCGAGAGGCTGACCACCACGATCACGACGTTCGAGACCAGATTCCCGAGCACAGGGATCAAGCCGGCGACGAAGGTGACGGCGATGAGGGTCTTGGTCAGGGGGAGATGAATCCCCAGCAGCGGCAGGATCAGGGCGAGATAAATCCCGGTGAACAGGGTATTGACCGCCGAAATCTTGACCTGGGCAAAGACGATCTGGCGAAAGGCATCGGCGAAACGACGCATGCGTTCGCTCAGGGCCGTGGCGAGGGGGGCGAGATCGGCGGCGGCGCAGGCCTCCCGCAGGGCAGCCATGGCCCCGATGACCATGCCGATGAGGATGTGGGCGAAGGCATGCCCGGCCTCCTTGCCCAGGGTCTGCAGTTCGGCCGCGTGATCGCGCAGCCAGTGGCCGAGGGCCTCGCGGATTTCGTCGGTGCTGCCTGGCAGTCGGTCCGCCAGCCAGGCGGGCAGGCGATCCCGCGCGCCTTCGATAATTTCTGCCATCTTGGCCAGCAGCACGGTCAGGCTGCCCTGGTCCGAGCGGAAGAAAGCGAGGGCGCCGATCAGCGCCGCGCCTACAGCGAGCACGACGATCACCGCGAAGAGCAGCAAGGCCAGGGTCTTGCGGCGCTCCCCCAGACCGTTGGGCAGGCGCGCCGCCAGGCGATGCACGAGTTCGAAGACCAGGAGCCCCGCCAGCAGGGCCGGAAGCAGGTGCAGGAGCAGCGCACCCAGGAGGGCAGTCGCGGCGAAGATCCAGGCGGCGACTTGGTGGCGGTCGACGGGGGCGGTCACGGACGGGGGGCCTTGGCGGGCATCATGGTCGCTTCGCCCTCGATGACCACGCGGTCTCCCACGGTGCAGACGGTATCCAGCACCACCCGGTTGCGCTCCGGATAGACCTCGCGCACCGTCGCCGTGGCCCTGACCGTGTCCCCCGGCCGGACCGGGGATTTGAAGCGCAGGCTTTGGGCCACGTAGATGCAGCCGGGGCCGGGCAGGCGCGTGCCCAGAACGGCGGAGATGAGGCTGGCGGTCAGCATGCCGTGGGCGATGCGGCCACCGAATTGCGTGCTCTTGCCAAACTCCTCGTCGAGATGGGCGGGGTTCACATCGGTGGAAATGCCCGCGTAGAGGACGATGTCCGCTTCGGTGATGGTTTTGGCGAGACTGTCGGTCATTCCCGGGACAAGGTCGGCGACGGTGTAGATCATGGCAACTCCTGGCAGGTGGAGGGGAAGGGGGAAGGGCGGGTTACTGGGTGCGCAGGGCTTCTACCGGGTCGAGCAGGGCTGCGCGGCGGGCGGGGAGAACGCCGGCCAGCAGGCCGATAGCCGCTGCGGCGACTTCCGCCGCGATGACGAAGGCCAAGGGCGTATGGACGGGGAGCGCGGGGACGGCCAGATGGATCGCCTGAGCCAGGCCGACGCCAAGGATCAGGCCGAAGAGCCCTCCCAGGGCGGAAAGCGCCACCGCCTCGCCGAGAAAGAGGGCGAGGATGGAGCGCCGCGGCGCTCCCAGGGCCACCAGCAGGCCGATCTCGCCGGTGCGCTCGCTGACGGCGATGGTCATGATGGTGACGATGCCGACCCCACCCACCAGCAGCGAAATCCCGCCCAGGGCACCGACGGCCAGGGTCAGCACGTCGAGGATGTTGGAGAGGGTTTTCAGCATCTCCTCCTGGGTGACGATGGTGAAATCCTCGCGGCTGTGGCGGGCGATCAGGCGCTCCTTGATGGCGCTGGCGACCATGGCCGAGGGCACGCCTTCGGCGGCGGAGACGTTGATCTCGTCCACGCCTTCCCGGTTGAACAACTCCTGGGCGCGGCCGGCGGGGATGAAGGCGCTGTCGTCCAGGTCGATGCCGAGGAACTGGCCCTTGGATTCCATGATGCCGATGATGCGGAAGTGCAGGCCGCCGATGCGCAGGCGCTGGCCAAGGGGGTTCTCGCTGCCGAACAACTCGTTCTTCAGCTTGGGGCCGAGGACCACGAAGGCCCGGGCACCGGCGTCGCCGTCCTCCGCAGGCAGGAACTGGCCGCTTCGCACGCGGGCCTTGAAGACTGCCGGCATTTGGGCGTTGACCCCATAGATCAAGGTGCGCCGGGTGCGGCCGTTGCCCTCCACCTCGGCGTTGCCCCGGGCGTTGGGGGTGACGGCGACGATGTGAGGCAGCCGCTCCAGGGCCCGGGCATCGTCCAGGGTCAGGGGGCGGGCGCTGGAAGGCAGGCCCGAGGGTGTTCCCCCGGTCTTGGTCTTGCCTGGCACGATGGTGATGTTGTTGGTGCCGAACTGGGTGAATTCGCCCAGGACGAAGCGATGGATGCCCTCGCCGATGGACGTGAGCAGGATCACCGCGGCAATGCCCACGGCGATGCCCAGGAGCGTGAGGAAGCTCCTGAGGCGCTGGGCGGTGATGGCGCGCAGGGCGAGGCGGAGGGCGTCGGAAAAGAGCATCAATGCTTCATCAAAGCCTGCACCGGGTCCATCCGTGCCGCCCGGCGGGCCGGCATGACGCCGAAGATGAGGCCGGTGGCAAGCGCCGTGCCGAGGCCGGCGATGACTGCCCAATCGGGCGGGTAGGCGGGAAAGACCGGAAAGGCAAGGCGGATGCCAAAGGCGCCGAGTTGGCCCAATCCGTAACCGACGCCGGCCCCCACGGTAGAGAGCATGGCCGCCTCGGTGAGAAACACGGCGCGGATGGTGCGGCCCGGGGCGCCCAGGGCCTTGAGCAGCCCGATTTCGCCCGTACGCTGGGTGACGGCCACCAGCATGACGTTCATCACCAGGATGCCGGCCACGGCGAGGCTGATGGCGGCGATGCCGGCGACGCCCAGGGTGAGCGCGCCGAGGAGCTTGTCGAAGGTGGCCAGCACGGCGTCCTGGGTGATGACCGTGACGTCCTCCTCGCCCTGGTGGCGGGCCTTGAGGATGGCCAGCACCTGGTCCCGGGCGGCGGGGATGGCCTCCCGGCTCTTGGCCTCCACCAGGATGCGGAACAGGGTGTTGGAATTGAACATGGCCTGGGCCAGGGCCACGGGGACGATGATGAGCTGATCGGTATCCATCCCCAGGCCGGTGCCGGCGGACTTGAGCACTCCCACCACCCGCACCCGGCGGTCGCCGACACGCACCAGTTGGCCGACGGCCGGGGTGGCGCCAAAGACTTCCTCGCGGATCTTGGCGCCGATCACCACCACGGGGGCGCCGCGGTTCCAGTCTTCCTCGGGCAGGAAGCTTCCCTGGGCGAGTTCGAAATTGCGCACGGCGAGAAGCTCAGCCGTGGAGCCGGCGACCATGCCTTCCCGCAGCTTGCCGCCGAAACTCAGCTCGGACGTTCCCACCGTCAGCGGCGCCAGGCGCTTGACCGCCGGGGCGCGCAGCAGGGCGGCGGCGTCGTCCACCGTGAGGTCCCGCGGCGTGCTGGTGATGGCGGTGGCGGGATTGAAGCCGCCGGTGCCGGTCTTGCCCGGCAGCACGATGACCAGATTGGTGCCCAGGGAAGAAAACTGCCCCACCACGTAGCGCCGTGCCCCGTCCCCCAGGGCGGTGAGGACCACCACGGCGGCGACGCCGATGGACATGGCCAGCACCGAGAGGCCGGTGCGCAATGGGGTGCCGACGGCCGCGTCGCGGGCGAAGCGCAGGATATCGGCGGTGCGCATGGTGCGATCCCCTAAATCCGCGGCAGCGTGCTGGCCGTTCGCCCTGAGCCTGTCGAAGGGCGGGATGCTCCGGGCTTCGACAGGCCTGTTCTGCGCAATGTCGAAGTGAACGGAGGCGGGGCAGCCGGAAATCTCCGGCCAAGGGGCCGGCCACAGCGGCTCGCTCCGAATGGAGGAGGGGGCAGGCCCACCGTCACGGCGCCGGCCCCGCACTATCCTGCTTCAAGCGCCCATCTTCCATCACCAGTTGCCGCCGGGCGCGGGCGCCCAGGGTGGGGTCGTGGGTGACCACGATCAGGGTGACGCCGCGGCCGTTGAGTTCTTCCAGGAGGTGCACCACCTCGTCGCCGGTGTGGCGGTCCAGGTTGCCGGTGGGCTCGTCGGCCAGCAGCAGGGCGGGCTCCATGATGGTGGCGCGGGCGATGGCCACCCGCTGGCGCTGGCCGCCGGAAAGCTGGTCCGGGCGGTGGTCGGCCCGGTTCTCCAGGCCGAAATCCTTGAGTGCCCGATTCACCCGTTCAGCCCGCTCCTTGGGGGGGATGCCGGCCAGGGTCATGGGCAGGGCGATGTTTTCGGCGGCGGTGAGCCGCGGCACCAGATGAAAGCTCTGGAAGACGAAGCCGATGCGCCGGCTGCGCACCCGGGCCTGCTCTTCCGGCGACAGGGTGGTGACGTCCCGCCCCTCCAGGCGGTAGAGGCCGGCATCGGGGCGATCCAGCAGGCCCAGCAGGTTCAGCAGCGTCGATTTGCCGGAACCGGAGGGGCCCATCACCGCGACGTACTCCCCGGCGTCGATGGCCAGGTCGAGTTGGGCCAGGGCATGGACCTCGCTGTCCCCCAGCTGGAAGACGCGCTCGATGCCGGCAAGCTCGATGAGGGGCATGTCCTACTTGGAGGCCTTGGCCTTGTCGTCCGGTACGACGTGGGCGCCGGCCTTGACGCCTTCCTTTTCCAGGGAGGTGACGATGCGCTCGCCCGCCTGGAGGCCCTCGGCGATCTCGGTGTATTCCCAGTTGGCGAGGCCGGGCTTGACCGTGCGCTCGTCGAGTTTTTCCGTCTCCGGGTTATAGACCAGCACCCGGTTGCCTTCGAGGAGGGCGGCGGTGGGGATGCGCAGCACCTTGTCGCGCACGGCGAGCAGGATTTCCACGTCGGCGCTGTAGCCCACCAGCAGCTTGCCGGCGGTTTCCGGCTGGGCGAAATCGACCTCGATATCCACCGTCCGCGCCTGTTTTTCCACGGCGGAGACGTAGGGCGCCACCCGCCGCACCGTGCCCGGGATCACCTGCCTGGGCAGGGCGTCGAGGCTGATGCGCACCGGTTGGCCGGGCTTGATCTTGGGGGCGTCCACCTCGTCCATGGGGGCGGTGACGTAGAGGCAGGTATCGTCGATGAGGTCGATGGCCGGCGGCGTCGGCACGCCGGGGGGCGAGGGGGTGGAATACTCGCCCAGTTCGCCGACGATCTTGGCGACGATACCGTCGAAGGGGGCGTAGAGGGCGGTACGCCCCTGCTCGACCCGGGTGGCCCGGAATTTGGCCTGGGCCGAGGCGACGTCGGCCTTGGCGGTGTTGCAGGAGGCCCGCCTGGCCTCGGCCTCGGTGCGGGCGGCTTCTTCCTTGCCCACCGAGACGAAGCCCTGGGCCCGCAGGCGGGCCTGGCGTTCGGCCTCGCGCTCGGCGTTGGCGGCGACGACGCAGGCTTCGGCCACCCGTTTTTCCGACGCAGCGATCTGGGTCTGGGCCAGGGCAGCCTGGGCCTGCTGGTCGTCGTTCCACAGCTTCATGAGGAGCTGGCCCTTTTTGACCCTGTCTCCTTCCTTGACCCCCAGGAACTCGATGCGCCCGCCCTGGATGGTCGAAAGCTTGGTGCGCTGGCAGGCATCCACGGTGCCGGCCCGGGTGTTGGCGAGGGTGGATTCCACGGCACCGGTCGCCACTTCCTTCAGCACCACGGGGATGGGTTTGGGCCGGGTGCCCCACCAGATGAGGGCGGCAAGCACTGCGATGAGCGTGGCAAAGAGGGCGAAGCGGCGCAGGATGACCGTCATTTCAAGCGAATCCAGGCAGGAAACCGGTGCGCGGATAGCCCCAGATGGGCTCGAGGGCGCCCTGGAACAGGGCCTCGATGACGGGGGGTTCCTGCCAGGGCTCGTCCATGAAGGTGAGGCCGATTTCCTCCACCGTACGGCCGGACCAGTAGTGGTCGGCGACTTCGTCGAGGGCGGCGAGGGACAGGCTGTGGGGCAGGCGCAGGTAGTCCAGCCAGCTGGCGTCGTGGAAGGAGCAGATGTAAGGCCCCTTGGTCCGCGCCCCGACCAGATCCTTGCCGAACACCCGGTCCGGGTGCTTGGTGCGGAAGGTCATGGCGTCGGTGCGGGTGGCGAAGAGGAGCAGGGCGTGCAGGCGGCTGGGGAAATGGTTGTAGCGCCGCTGGCGGAAGTATTCCAGATGGTATTCGGCGAAGTAGTTCTGCACCGTTACCAACTGGCTGCCGGGGGTCGGCTCGCCGCCCTCGGGCGCCGCCAGGGTGGCGCCGAAGGGGCTGCCCTTGAGGATGTCCCAGCCCGGCAGGTCGGCGCCGGGGTCGAGCCAGGCGGCGAGCTCCAGCGTCGCGGTGTCCTTGATCAGGTTGTCCATGGGCTGCCGGGGAAGGGGAATGTGTCATTTTCGCCCATCGGGGGGAATTGACCAAACGGGAAGAGCGGTGGCCTCTGTGCCGGCCCCTCGTGCATGCCTTGGATGAGGGCAGGGAAGGTGCCCCGTGGGGCGTGCCGAACAGCGCTGAACCGATCTGGCGCCCTACCGGCCGCGGCGCCACAGGGGGTAGAGCCCCACAAGTCCGAGAAGCGGGCCGGGCAGCAAGAGCCAGGCGATGCTCATGCCCCAGGTTTCCACCCAGCGGGTGCCCAGGGCGATGGAAATCATGGTGATGGCGAAGCCCAGGGAATTCTGGATGGCCAGGGCGCTGCCGACGATTTCCGCCGGGCAGGCGCGGGCAGACAGCGCCGAAAAGTGGGGGGAATCGGCCACCACGCTGGCCCCCCAGACCAGCAACAGGGTCAGCCGCGCCCAGGCGGGCCAGGGGCCGGACAAGGGAAAGAGGGCGCAGCACAGGGCGGAAATGCCGAGGGCCGCGGCCGCCACCCGGGCGCTGCCGACGCGCTGGCTCCAGAGGCCCCCGGCGATACAGCCCAGGGCTCCGATGCCGATGACGGCAAAGGCGCCGGCGGAGAGGGCGGGGCTGCCCGGAGCGCTCAGGCCGGCCAGGACGATGAGCCCCGGCACCAGGGTCCAGAAGGCGTACAACTCCCACTGGTGGCCGAAGTAACCCAGGGCGGAAGCCCGGAAATCCCGGCGCGCGAAGGCGAGGAACACCCGTCCCAGGCGCAGGGGGGGCGCATCGTGACGGCGCTTGAGGTGGGGGCCGTCGCCCAGGCGGAGGATGAGCACGGCCGCCGCCAGGGCCAGGCCGCTGGCGACCAGCAGAGGGGTTTGCCAGGCCCAATCCGTCCCGGCAAAGCGCACCCCGTGGGGCAGGGCCGTACCCAGGGTCAACATGCCCACCAGTTGAGCCAGGGCGGCACCGGCCCGCTCTGGCACCCAACTCACCACCAGCTTCATGCCCAGGGGGTAAACCCCGGCCAGGCAGAGGCCCACCGCAAAGCGCAGGGGAACACCGCTGCTCAGGCTGTCGGCGAAGAGGGCGAAGGCGCCGTTGCACCCTGCCCCCAGCACGGCGCAGACGGCGAAGATGCGGCTCGCCGCGTAGCGGTCGGCCAGGCCGGTGATGGCGAAACCCAGGGTACCCAGGATGAAACCGAGCTGGACGGCGTTGGTCAGCGTGCCGATGTCCGCCGCCCCGATGCCCCAGGCCCGCACCAGCTCGTCCGCCGCGCTGTTGGCGGAAAACCAGAGGGAGGTGCCGAAAAGCTGGGCGACGACGATGGCGAGGACCGGATGGCGCATGGCGGAGAGCATAGGGGCAATCTTGTGGCGGCCCAAGGGGGCCTTCTTCCTGGGCGACGGGTGCTCGGCCGCAGGAAAGTTCGACCCCTCGGGTGCTTCGGCATCCTCTTCCCAGGTTTTGAGCATCGCAGGTGCGCGCCGGTATCATGGCGGCCCATGAACCCGCCCGACCATCCCCGCCTGCCACTCCTGGCGGAAAGCTATCGGCGCCTCACCGGCAGGCTCCTGGTGCCCTCGGGGGCAGACCTCCCGCGGGCGCTGTGGGAGGCGCCGCGGGTCATCGTCGCCCATGGCAGCGAGCCGGACCCGGTCTTCTTCTACGGCAACCGGCTGGCCGTGGAGGTCTTTGCCCTGGATTTCGCCGCCTTCACCCGACTTCCCTCGCGCTATTCGGCGGAACCCCTGGCCCGGGAGGAGCGGGCGCGCCTTCTGGAGCGGGTGCGGTGCGAGGGCTACATCGACGACTACGCCGGGGTGCGCATCACCGCCGACGGCCGCCGCTTCGCCATCGCCGGGGCGACGGTGTGGAACCTGATCGACGGTGACGGGACGCTGCACGGGCAGGCCGCGTGTTTCGTGCCCCCGCAAAATTACGTCATATAGAATCCTGCCGCAGGATTGCCGGGTACGGCGCGACGCCCGTATGCAAGAAACGCCGCCCTTTTCTTGGAGACAGCCCCATGCGGGAAAAATCACTCGCCTGGTCCGAGCGTTTCGCGTTCGGGATCGATGCCATCGACGATCAGCATCGTCGCTTGTTCGACTATCTCGAGCGGCTGGACGCCTCCTTGCGGCGGGGGGAGGGCTGGCTTGCCCTGCGCGAATTGCTCAATGAGGTCGCGCACTGGGCCGACCTTCACTTCGCCGTCGAAGAGGCGCTCATGGAGATCATGGGCTACCCCGGGGCGGCGGCCCACATCGAAGGTCATCGCCGTTTCAAGGCAGCGCTCGATGGCTATCGCACCCAGGCGGTGACCGACTCCATCGCTCACCAGACTTCGGAACTCCTGTATGGCTGGCTCACCGAACATATCGACGGGGACGATCGCAAATACGCCGAATACTTCCGTCAACGCCTGGGGCCCGGTGCAGGCTGATCAGAGAGGCCCGTCGCTGCAGGTGGCGTCGCTGTCGCAACCGGCGCCGGCGGCGATCCAGCGGGACAGGAGGCGATGGACGGCCCCTGCGCAGCCTCGGGGGAGCCACGGGAGGTAGCGGCGGGGCTCCGCCAGCAGGCCGCAGCGGTAGCGCTCTGCGTGCCACTCCAGGGCAGGGCAGGGGCCTTGCCGCTGCCGGAAGACGACGCGGCCCAGGGGGCAGGTTTCCGCCGCGCAGCACACGCCGCAGCCGTTGCAGGGGGCGCCCAAGGCCGGCTTGGGCGGAGCGGCGCGGTGCAGGGGGATGAGCGTGCTGGGCATGGGCTTGGTCGCTGTGCCGGCTCAGAGTCTGTGAGGCGTCCGTGGGCCGGACACTCAGCGGCGCAGGAACAGTTCCGGATCCACCGCCGTGGCGTTGAGGAACACCGCCCAGTGCAGGTGGGGGCCGGTCACCCGGCCGGTGGCGCCGACGGCCCCCAGCAGGTCGCCGCGCTTCACCGTCTGGCCCTCCTTGACGTCGATGCGGGCGAGGTGCATGGCGGCGGTGATGAGTCCCTGGCCGTGGTCGATGAAGACGGTATTGCCGTTGAAGAAGTAATCCCGGGCGCTGAGCACCGTACCCGGGGCCGGTGCCCTGACCGGTGTTCCCGTGGCGGCGGCGACGTCGAGTCCGGCATGGGGGTTGCGGGGCAGGCCGTTGAAGACGCGCCTCAGGCCGAAGCGGGAGCTGAGGGGCCCGGCGGCCGGTTGCAGGAAGTCCGTGTCCGCTGCGCCTTCGCTGAAGCTGGCCTTGATGGCGTCGGTGATGTCCTTTTCCTGGGCGATGCGGCTGAGGTCGGCTGCGTCGGGTTCCACCCGGCGCCGGTCGCGGATGTTGAGGTGCTGCGTGGGGTAGTGCTTGGGCCGTACTGCGATGCTGAGGCTCGCGGGCCGTGCGCCGCCGGTGACACTGAAGGGCAGGGGGCCGGGCGGGGTGTCGAGGGGGATGCCGACCAGGACGTACCAGCGGCCTCCTTCCTGCACGATGGCGAGACGGCGGCCGTCGAGGCGGGCGCGGGGCGGCGGGGTGTCGGCGCCTTCGAGTTCGACCACGGCCACGCCGCCGGGGACGGGGTCGTGGCGGGGCAGGGCGATGGCGCCATGGCTTGCGGCGAGGAGGGCTGACAGGGCGAGGGTGTGGCGGGCGAGGGTGGGGAAGAAGGGCATGTCTGGGGCGGGCGGTGTCGCGGGGGGCGCCGCTGGGCCGGCGGCTTGTGCAATGAACTTCGGCCGGCTAGAGTAATCGAACCCCTGTCCTGTTCACAAGGAGATCCCATGAAACGTTGCGTTGCCGGCCTTCTGGCCGCCTTTTTCGCCCTTTCCAGCCTGTCTGCGCTCGCGTGCCCCGGAGACAAGGCCAAGGACGACAAGCAGATGAGCACTCCTTCCAAACCAAAAGCCTGATCACGCTCCAGTCTGCCGGCGGGGCACCCTTGGGGGTGCCCCGCTTCCGTTTACCCGCCGTCTGCCTGGGCGGTCGGGTTTTCCAGCCAGCGCAGGACGGTGGCGAAGAGGAGGTCAGGGTCCACAGGCTTGGTGACGAAGTCGTCCATGCCCGCCGCCAGGCAGCGGGTGCGGTCATCGGCGAAGGCGTTGGCGGTCAGGGCCACGATGGGGGTCCTGTGCGGGGCCAGGGCGCGGATGCGGCGGGTGGCTTCCAGGCCGTCGAGGACGGGCATCTGCACGTCCATGAGGACGAGGGCGTAGTGCCGGCTGCAAGCCAGTTCCACCGCCTGCTGCCCGTCGTGGGCAAGGTCGACTTCGAAGCCGACGATTTCGCCCAGCAATTCGCGGATGACTTCCCGGTTCATCCAGTCGTCTTCGACCACCAGGATGCGCGTGTCGGCGTGGGCGGCGCGCAGGCGGGCCTCGGTGTCAGAGGCGGGCAGGGCTTCCGGTGCCGGCCGGTCCGCTTTCCAGAATTCCAGGCGGAAGGTGAAGCGACTGCCCTGGTCCGGGGTGCTGCTGGCGACAATGTCGCCGCCCATGAGCCGTACCAGTTTCTGGCAGATGGTGAGACCGAGACCGGTTCCCCCGTACTTGCGGGTGGTGGAGCCGTCGGCCTGCTCGAAGGGATCGAAGATGCGCTGGACGACGTGTGGCGGCATGCCGATCCCCGTGTCCTCGACGGTGAAGACGATGGTCAGGCGTGCCGCCGTGGTCGCCGCAACGACCGCGCCGAGGGTGATGTGGCCCTCATCGGTGAATTTGATCGCGTTGTTGATGAGGTTGATGAGTATCTGCTGCAGGCGCAGCGGATCCCCCAGCAGGACCGGCTCGCGGGCTTCGGGGGGCAGGTCGAAGGCGAGGTCCAGCCCCTTGGCGGCGGCCTTGTGGCCGAGGAGGGTTTCCAGATTGGAGGCCAGACCGCCCAGGGTGAAGGGGGCTTCCTCCAAGGTCATGCGGTCGGCGTCGATCTTGGACAGGTCGAGGATGTCGTTGAGCAGTTGCAGGAGATGGTTGGCGGAAGCCGTGATCGAGGCGAGCTTGCCCACCTGTCCCGGATCGGTGCTGGAACGGCTCAGGAGGTGGGTGAGGCCGATGATGGCGTTCATCGGCGTGCGCAACTCGTGGCTCATGTTGGCGAGGAAGGTGCTCTTGGCCCGGTTGGCACCCTCGGCGGCTTCCTTGGCGATGGACAGGGCGGCGGTCCGTTCCTGGACCAGGGCCTCCAGGTGGTGGCGATGCTTCTCCAGTTCCGCGTCGATGCGCTTGCGTTCGGTGATGTCCCGCGCCGAGCCGACGGTGCCGATGATGCGTCCCTCGGCATCGACGAAGGGGGCCTTGTGGACGTCCAGGATGAGATGCCGCCCGCGCACCGCGCCGAATTCCTCGAAGACCGAGGGCGTTCCCCGCTCCAGGGTGACGCTGTCCGAGTCCTGGCAGAGCTCGCCGAAAGTGTGCCAGCCGGGATCTTCCGGGTGGGCCTGCCGCTGGCGCAGGGCGAAATGGACATCGGTGCGGCCGACGGGTTCGTCGGTGGTGTCGGCGCACAGCAGTTGTTCGCACAGGGCCTTGTTGGCGAAGAGGTAGCGCTTCTCGGTGTCCTTGGCCCAGATCATGTCCGGGACGTTGTCGCACATCAGGCGCAGCAGGGTGGCGAGAGTTCGGGAATTCTCCTCGGCCTGACGCAGGGCGCCCTCGGCGGCGAGGCGCTCGCTGATGTCGATGGAAATGCCGCACAGGGCGTAGATGCCGCCGTCCGGGCGCCGCAGGGGAAGTTTGGTCGACAGGTAGGTGGCGGTCTGCCCGGTGGCGGGGACGGTGTTCTTCTCTTCGACGCGCAGCGTTTCGCCGCCGTCCAGGACGCGGCGGTCGTTGCGGCGGATGGCTGCGGCGGTTGGGGCGTCGAAGAAGGCTTCGTCGCCCTTGCCCACGATGGCGTCCATATCCGCCTGCCAGAGGTGGCGTACCGGCCGGTTGGCGAAGAGGTAGCGGCCTTCGATGTCCTTGAGGTAGATGTAGGCATCCACGTTGTCCAGGATGGTGAGCAGCTTCTGTTCGCTCACCCGCAGGGCCTCTTCGCTGCGCTTGCGCTCGGTGATGTCGGACCAGGTGGCGACGATGCGACGGTGGCCCCGCAGGTCGATGGTCCTCAAGCTGAGGGACACGCTGCGGGAGGAGCCGTCGCGGTGGAGCATGCGGGTCTCCCGGTGGCGGATCGCCTCTCCGGAACGGCCGGGAAGGGAGGCCAGAAGGGCGTCCCCGCGGGCAAGGAGATCGGGCAGGCAAAGCTGGCCGAAATCTCCGCGGGCGTGTCCCAGGCCTTCCGCCGCGGCGTCGTTGAATTCGACGAAGGCCAGGGATTCGGCGTCGAGGAGCGCGATGGCGTCGCTGGCCTGGGTGACGATGGTGCGGAAAATCTCCTCCTGCTCGGTGAGGGCGGCCTGGGTGCGCGCTTGCTGCGTGACGTCCCGGAAGCACCAGATGCGGCCCTTCTCGCCGGCGACGGACAGCGCCCGGGTGTAGCGCGCGAAGACGCGGCCGTCCTTGAAATGGAGGGTGTCCCGGGATTCGTCGTCGGTGCCGTAGAGCTTTCGCACCTGGGCGAGGAAGGCGTCCGGGTCGCTCAGTTGATCGAGCACATGGCTGAGCAGTGGCGCGTCCTGGCCGCTGGCGCCCAGTTCAGGCGGTACCCGCCACAGATCGAGAAAACGCCGGTTCATCGCCAGGACGCTGCCATCGGCGGCAACCATCAGCACCCCCTCGTCCGCCGCCTCCAGGGCGATGCGCAGGCGGCTTTCCGCCTGTTCCGCCCGGGCGGCCATCTGGAGGTGGGTGCGGCGGGCCAGGGCTTGCAGGGCCCGGCCCAGCAGCGCGACCCAGGTGGGGGCGACGATGGCCGTGGTAATGAAGCCGGCCAGGAGAAAATCGCCATCCACCCGGCCCCGCAGCCCCACGGAGAGCGCCGCCACGATGAGCAGGGCCTGGGACATGGCGATGGAGGAAACCGCCACGACGAGGCGCCAGCCTGTGAGGTGTTGCAGGAACGAGACGGTCTTGGCGATCACGGAATTCCCCTGGGGGCCGGGCGACGCCGATCCTTGGTCGGGCGTCTGGTTGCACACCCCGGGATTCTAGTGCGAAAGAAGCACAGCGTCTCTGCGCCCCTCCCTGGCGCGGGGGGTTTGCCGCCGCAGCGGTTTAGAGCGCGCTTGCGGCGAAGGTGTTGCACTGGTTCATGTCGCCGCTGTCGAAGCCGCGGCGGAACCAGCGCACGCGCTGGGCCGAGGTGCCGTGGGTGAAGCTTTCCGGGACGATATGGCCGCGGGACTGCTGTTGCAGGCGGTCATCCCCGATGGCGGTGGCGGCGGTGAGGGCTTCTTCCAGGTCGCCGGGTTCGAGGACGTCCTTCATGGTCGCGGTGCGCTTGCCCCAGACGCCGGCCAGACAGTCGGCCTGGAGTTCCAGGCGCACCGAGAGGGCGTTGCCCTCGGCTTCCCGGGAGCGCTGGCGCGCTTCCTGCACCTTGGCGGAAATGCCCAGCAGGTTCTGCACGTGGTGGCCCACTTCATGGGCGATGACGTAAGCCTGGGCGAAGTCGCCGGGGGCCCGGAAGCGCTCTTTTAGGTCGCGGAAAAAGGCGAGGTCGATATAGACCTTGTGGTCGCCCGGGCAGTAGAAGGGCCCCATGGCCGACTGGCCGGTGCCGCAGGCGGTGGGGGTGGAGCCGGTGAACAGCACCAGTTTGGGGTCTTCGTAACGGCGGCCGGAAGACTGGAAGATGTCGTGCCAGACGTCTTCCGTCGAGGCGAGGACGCGGGACACGAAACGGGCCATGGGGTCGTCGGCCGGCGGGCGCTGGGCCGGGGCTTCCTGGCGGGCGCTGGGAACCTGCTCCACCAGGCCCAGGAGGGTCATGGGGTTGATGCCGGTGAAGTAGCTCACGACCAGGGCGAGAACGACGCCCCCGAGGCCCAGGCGGCCACCCGCCAGGCCGCCGCGGCCGCCGCCGCTGCCGCGGCGGTCCTCGACGTTGTCGCTTTCTCTTTGGTCTTCCAGGCGCATGGCGCGCTCCTCAAGGGAAAAGACGCGGGGCGTCTTTGGTCATCAGTCAGACAAGTTCAGTTCTGTTCGGCACGCCTCGGCATCGACGCAGCCCAAATCAACGGACTGCGGGTGCCTTCCTGCCGCCCCCGGCGCATGGCCGTCGGGCTCGCCTTTCAGCGGTAGCGATTGATGGCATCCCGCGTTTCCCGTGCGGCCGCCCTGGCGGCACTGGCGAAATCCTCGCCCTGGCCCGCGTAGAGAATGGCGCGGGAGGAGTTGATCATCAATCCGGTGCCGGCGGCGCTGCGGCCGGCCTGGACGGTGGCTTCGACGTCGCCGCCCTGGGCGCCGATGCCCGGTACCAGCAGCGGAAGGTCGCCGGTGATCTGGCGCACCCGGGCGATTTCGGCCGGGAAGGTGGCCCCCACCACCAGAGCGCACTGGCCGGTGCTGTTCCATTCCCTGGCCACCAGGCGGGCGACGCGCTCATAGAGGCGCTCCGGGGCGGCGGGGCCGCCCACGTCGAGAAATTGCAGGTCGCTGCCGCCCGGGTTGGAGGTGCGGCAGAGCAGGATCACGCCCTTCTCCGGGTAGGCCAGATAGGGCTCGACCGAGTCGCGGCCCATATAGGGATTGACCGTGATGGCATCGGCCCGGAAACGCTCGAAGGCTTCCACCGCGTACTGCTCGGCGGTGGAGCCGATGTCGCCGCGCTTGGCATCGAGGATGACCGGAATGCCGGGGTGCTTCGCGTGCAGGTGGGCGATGAGGGCCTCGAGTTGATCCTCGGCCCGGCGGGCCGCGAAGTAGGCGATCTGGGGCTTGAAACAGCACACCAGATCGGCCGTGGCGTCGGCGATGGCGGCGCAGAAGGTGAAAATGGCGTCGTCGCGGCCCTTGAGGTGGGCGGGGAACCTGGCGGGATCGGGGTCCAGGCCGACGCAGAGCAGGGAATCGTTTTTTTCCCAGGCCGCGGCCAGTTGGGCGGTGAAGGTCATGGTGGGGTGTAAGGAAGGAGCTGGAAATCCGCTCCGACTATACCGGCAAGCCTGGGCTGCGCCAATGCCGGAAGACGAAGGAGGTGTGCCGCGGGAGGCTCGCCGGGGCGCGGCCAGGCAGCGCCCCGTGGGCGCGGGTCAGCGCAGGCTGCGCAGGGTTTTCAGGGTTCCCTCGCGCATGGCGGCGATCTCGCCGGAAATGGTTTTGTTGGCCGCTTCGTCATCGTCCAGGCGCTCCACGTGGGCCGCCCAGGACTCCTTCAGGCGCAGCGACTGGGCCTCCAGGTCGGGGGAGGTCAGGCGGGCCAGGTCGCAGATGAAGATGACCCGCGTCCAGCCGGCGATGGGGTCGCCCTTGTCGTGATCGTTGCCGTAGGTGATGTGGTCGGTGAGGAGTTGCAGGGCGGCAAGTTCCTGCAGGGCGGCGAAGCCGGCGGCCCGCTGATTGCGGTTGATCTCCGTGGCGTCGTTGCGCCAGGTGTTGTAGGAGAGGCTGGCGAGGGCGATCAGCACGCTGATGATGGCCAGGAGGTTGCTGCGTAGGAGGCTCAAGAGGGAAATCTTCCAGGCCATGGCGGTCTCCGGTTGCGGCGTGCGGGGACTATACCGGCGGATTCCGGCGGCGGGAAGCCGGCCGCCGGACAAAAAAAACCCGCCGGTGGGGCGGGTTTAACCATTCCTGAAGGAGTGGAGGAGACGGGTGAATTATGCCCCGTCTTTTGCTGCACTGCAACAAAAATATTTCACGGTTGGCAAAGAATCGTTGTTCTGCATGGCAAATACGGTATTGTGCCGCCGCACCAGGCTAGCCCAGATCAACGGGGACGAAGAGGCGGGCCTCCCCGCGCTCGACGAGCAGGGCGGCCCGCTTGCCGGCCTTGCCCACCAGGTCCTTCAGGTGCTCCGGGCTGCTCACGGCCTTGCCATCGAGCGAGACGATGATGTCGCCGGGGCGCAGGCCCGCCCGGGCGGCGGCGCCGCGGACTTCCTGGACGACAGCGCCTCCCTTGATTTCGGCGCGCCGGGCTTCTTCCGGCGTGAGGGCGCGGGCGGCCACGCCCAGGCGCCCGCCGGCGGGGCCGGCCGCCGGCTCGGACGCGGCGAGCCTGTCGTCCTCGAACTTGCCCACCTGGACGTCCACACTACGGCTCCCGCCCTGGCGCCATATCTCGAGGCGGGCGGAACTGCCCGGCGGCAGCGCCGCCACGGTGGCGGGCAGTTCCACCGAACTGCCGATGGCCTTGCCGTCGACGGACAGGATGACGTCGCCGGGTTCCAGACCGGCCCGGGCGGCGGGGCCGCCCTTTTCCACCGCGCTCACCAGGGCGCCGGCCGGGCGCTTGAGGCCGAAGGATTCGGCGAGGGGCTGATCGACCTCCTGGATGGTGATGCCGAGGCGACCCCGCTGCACCTTGCCGTAGGCGACGATCTGGCGTTCCACGTTCATGGCCAGTTCGATGGGAATGGCGAAGGAGAGGCCCTGGTAGCCGCCACTCCTGGAAAAGATTTGCGAATTGATGCCGATGACTTCCCCGGCCATGTTGAACAGCGGGCCGCCCGAGTTGCCCGGATTGACCGCCACGTCGGTCTGGATGAAGGGCACGTAGCTGCCGTCGGGCAGGGCGCGGGACTTGGCCGAGACGATGCCGGCGCTGGCGCTGTTTTCGAAGCCGAAGGGCGATCCGATGGCCAGGACCCATTCGCCGACCCGGGTGGCGTTGGCGCTGCCGATGCGCACGGCAGGCAGGCCCTTGGCGTCGATCTTGAGCACGGCGACGTCGCTCGCCTTGTCCAGGCCCAGCACCCGGGCCTTGAATTCGCGCCGGTCGGTGAGCTTGACCACCACTTCCTCGGCGCCTTCCACCACATGGGCGTTGGTCAGGATGGTGCCGTCGGCGCTGACGATGAAGCCCGAACCCTGGCCGCGCACCGGCACCTTGGCGCCGGGCTGGGGCTGGCCGCGGAAGTGGCGGAAGAATTCGTAGAAGGGGTCGTCCGGTTCGAGCGGTGAGAACTCCGGGCCGTTGGCGGTGCGGCGCGTTCCGGAGACGCCGATATTGACCACGGCGGGTCCGTTGGCGGCGACGATGGCGCTCATGTCGGGAACGGCGCCGGGAAGGGTTCCGGAAAGGGCTGGCAGGGGCGCCGCAGGGGCGGGGGCGAGGGCGGGGGTCGGCGCGGAGGCCGCATGGGCGTCCGCGATGCCGGCAAGATGGCTGGCGGAGTAGGCGCCGGTGAGGGCCGAGGCGATGGCCACGGTGGCAACGGTCAATTTGAGGCGAAGGGGCGTCATGGTTTTGTTTCCTCGCAGGCAAGGGGGCAGTTCAGGGGGCGGCGGGCCCTGGCGGCCCGCATCCCGAGGCAGCCGAAGCCGCTGCGGGACGAGGAAAAGATAGATTTCCCCCGCGGCGCCTTCAACCCGGGAAATGCAAGCGAGTGTTGCAAAACGTAGCGCCGGCCCGGCGCAAGGGCATGCCTGCGATCAGACGATGGTCTTGCCCTGCCGCAGACGTTCCCGCCGCTCGCGGTTTTCCGCGGTCTCGGTCAGGAGGGTGAATTCCCGGGCCGCTTCGACCCATTCGAGCCTTTGCAGCGGGGTGAGCCGGGCGAAGGCCGCCAGTTGCTCTTCGCTGACTGTGTAGTGGTAGCCGCCGCGGCAGTCCGTTGCATCAGGGGCGGTCACGCAGTTGCTCCAGGTGATTGATGTCGCTCTCGTCCTGAGCGCGACCGGTGCCGCTCTTCAAGGCGATCATGTCTTCTATGGAGGCCACACGAAGGGGGACGCCATTCAGATCGGCGAGCTTCGCCCTGGCAAGGGCCGCGGGCAAATCGATAGGCGGGGCGATCAGGACGTCGACCATCAGGGGCACGCGAGCGGAGCGATTCTGTAGGCCGAGGGCGATCATGCGCTTCTCTTCGGCCCATTGGCGGCGCATGGCTGGATCCTTTAGTGCCGCCAGGGGGACTGGAACGACCGGCTCCAGGCCTTGCGAAACGGCGCAGGCGATGAAGCGGTCGAGGTTGGCCTCGTCCAGCGCCAGAACGACGTCGATATCCAGGGTCATGCGGGGAACGCCATGGATGTTCATGGCCAGACCGCCCACTAGAAGGTAATTGACGCCATGGGCATCGAGTGCGCGGAAGAGGTCCAGGTAAAGCATCGCTTTGCCTACTTCCAGGAGTCCTTCAGCGTCACCGCCCGGTTGAACACCGGCGCGCCGTCCCGGGAATCCACCCGGTCGGCGACGAAGTAGCCGTGGCGTTCGAACTGGAAGCGCTCTTCGGGCTGCGCGGCCCTGAGTGCCGGTTCCAGTTGGGCGATGATGAGCACCCTGGATTGGGGATTGATGTCGTCCAGGAAATCCCGATCGCCGGCGCCGGGGGCGGGCACTTTGAAGAGGCGGTCATAGAGGCGGATCTCGGCGGTGTAGGCGGAGGCGGCGCAGACCCAGTGCAGATTGCCCTTGACCTTGACGCTGTCGGCGCCCGGGGTGCCGGACTTGGTTTCCGGCAGGTATTCGCACAGCACGGCGGTGACGCGGCCGGCCGCGTCCTTTTCGCAACCGAGGCACTTGACCACGTAGCCGTAGCGCAGCCGGGCCATGTTGCCGGGGTAGAGGCGGTGGTAGCCCTTGACTGGCTCTTCCATGAAATCCTCGGCCTCGATCCACAGTTCGCGGCCGAAGGGGATGTCGCGCTTGCCCAGTTCCGGTTTGAGCGGGTGATTGGGGGCCTGGCAGGTCTCGGTCTGGCCTTCCGGGTAGTTGGTGATGATGAGCTTCAGGGGATCGAGGACGGCGATGCGGCGTTGGGCGGCTTCGTTGAGTACCTCCCGCTGGGCGTCCTCGAATAGGCTGTAGTCGATGAGGGAGTCGGACTTGGAAACCCCGATGCGCTCGGCGAAGAGCTTGAAGCCCTCCGGGGTGTAGCCGCGGCGGCGGGCGCCGACCAGGGTGGGCATGCGGGGATCGTCCCAGCCTGCGACGTGCTTTTCCTCCACCAACTGGATGAGCTTCCTCTTGCTGAGCACCACGTAGGTGAGGTTGAGGCGGGAGAATTCGATCTGCTGCGGCAGCGGGCGCTGCAGCAGGCCGCCTTCGGCCAGGCGCTCCAGGAGCCAGTCGTAGAAGGGGCGCTGGTCTTCGAACTCCAGGGTGCAGATGGAGTGGGTGATGTTCTCCAGGGCGTCCTCGATGGGGTGGGCGTAGGTGTACATGGGGTACACGCACCATTTGTCGCCGGTGTTGTGGTGGGTGGCGTGGCGGATGCGGTAGATGGCCGGGTCGCGCAGGTTGATATTGGGCGAGGCCATGTCGATCCGGGCGCGCAGGATGTGGGCGCCGTCGGCGAATTCGCCGGCCTTCATGCGGCGGAAGAGATCCAGGTTTTCGTTTGCGCTGCGGTTGCGGTAAGGGCTGTCCTTGCCGGGCTCGGTGAGGGTGCCGCGGTTGGCGCGCATGGCTTCGGCACTCTGGCTGTCCACATAGGCGTGGCCGGACTGGATCAGGTATTCCGCGAATTGAAGCATCCAGTCGAAGTAGTTGGAGGCGTAGTAGAGGTTGGTTTCGCCGCCGTCTTCCCAGGCGCAGCCGAGCCAATGGACGGCGTCCACGATGGAATCGACGTATTCCTGCTCTTCCTTCTCCGGGTTGGTGTCGTCGAAGCGCAGGTGGCAACGGCCGCCGTATTGCTGGGCGAGGCCGAAGTTGAGCAGGATGGATTTGGCGTGGCCGAAATGCAGGTAGCCGTTGGGCTCCGGCGGGAAGCGGGTACGAATTCTTGCCGGGTCAAGGGGTGCGGCGGCGTGGTCGGCGGCGGCGCCGGGGTGGCCGGCCCAGCGGCGTTGGGCATGCTTGCCGGCGGCAAGGTCGGCTTCGACGATATTCTTGATGAAATTGGCGGCGGGGGCGGTATCGGGCTTGTTGGGGCTGCTCACGGGGGAAACCTCGGGGAATGGTGGCGGTATTTTAACCGTCACCCCGGGAGGAGCCGCTACAATTCCCGCCCATGAACGCCCTGCACCATCTCACCCCCCTGAATTTTCTGGCGGTCGGCGCCGGAGCAGCCCTGGGGGCCTGGTGTCGCTGGCTGTTGGGGCTCGCCCTCAACCCCCTTTTCGTCGCCTTGCCCCTGGGAACCCTGGTCGCCAATCTGTTAGGGGGGTATCTGGTGGGGGCGGCGGTGGGGCTCTTTCACCTCAATACCCATTTCCCGGGCGCCTGGAAGCTCTTTGCCATCACGGGCTTCCTGGGCGGGCTGACGACGTTTTCCACCTACTCGGCCGAGGTGGTGGAGCGCCTCCTCGCCGGGCAGCCGGGCTGGGCCATCGGGCTGGCCTCGGTGCATCTGGCGGGATCCCTGGCGGCGACCTACCTCGGTCTGGTGAGCGTTGGCGCCCAGCGTATCTGGGCGTGACGTCTAGTGGCGCTTGTAGCGGCGTCGGCTGAACAGGCGGGCCCTGGAGGCGCGGTAGACGACCATCGTGCATAGGGCGATGGTCAGAATCGGCGGCAGGAGGGCTTGCAGGAAAATGATGTCCTCGGTCATCCCCGCGCCATACATGGCCATGGCTGCGGCGATGCCGGCCAGGAGCAGGATGAAGATGGCGATGGCCTGGTAGGTCTCGTGGCTGCGGTAATTGCGTCGGGAAGTCCGCTTGGACAGGAAGTAGAGCGGGATTCCGGCCAGGGCGAGAATGATTTCCAGACCGACGAGGAATTCGCCGTAGGGATCCATGATCGAATCATTCGGTAAATGGGACAACTGCAAAAATAATCCTGGTCCTTCGCTTGGGGAAGGGGAAAATCCCGCTTTTCCAGCAAATTCCCCACGGAAGCCGGTTTATTTCTGATTCTTGGACATGCAGCCCCGTCAAGCTCACACCGGGCAGGCCGGTATTTCTCTACCCCTTCATGATTGTCTTGCCGCGGACGCCCGGCGCCTGCGGGCCCTGGCCCGCGACATGGGCCAGCCCGGCCCGCGGCGGGAGAAGGCCCGGGCCGATTTCGCCGAACTGCTGGAGAAGTCGAAGGCCGCCGTCACCGCCCGCCGGGCGCGGTTGCCCAGGCCGCAATTCCAGGCCGACCTGCCGGTCAACGAACGCCGCGCCGAGATCGCCGCCCTGATCGACAAGCACCAGGTGCTCATCGTCTGCGGCGAGACCGGTTCCGGCAAGACCACGCAGCTGCCCAAAATCTGCCTGGAGCTGGGGCGCGGCGCCCGGGGCCTTATCGGCCACACCCAGCCGCGGCGCCTGGCGGCCCGTTCGGTGGCCACCCGCCTGGCCCAGGAGCTGCAGACCCAGGTCGGCGCCGGGGTGGGGGTGAAGATCCGCTTCCACGACCGGACGACGCCGGATTCCTGGGTCAAGCTCATGACCGACGGCATCCTGCTGGCCGAATCACAAGGCGATCCCTGGCTCTCCGCCTACGACACGCTCATCATCGACGAGGCCCACGAGCGCAGCCTCAACATCGACTTCCTCCTCGGCTACCTGAAGCAGCTGCTGCCCCGGCGGCCGGATTTGAAGCTCATCATCACTTCGGCCACCATCGACGCCGAACGCTTCTCGCGGCATTTTTCCGGGGCGCCGGTGATCGAGGTTTCCGGCCGCCTCTACCCGGTGGAAGTGCGCTACCGGCCGGTGGAAGACCTGGAGAAGCAGGACGACGAGCGCGACCTCTACGATGCCATCGTCGATGCCGTGGACGAGCTGGCCCGTCTGGGTTCTGGCGACACCCTGGTCTTTCTGCCCGGCGAGCGGGAAATCCGCGAGGCTGCCGAAGCCCTGCGCAAGCGCCACCCCGCCCATGCGGAAATCCTGCCGCTCTTCTCCCGTCTCTCGGCCCAGGAGCAGGACCGCATCTTCAAGCCCGGCGGCGGCCGGCGCATCGTCCTGGCCACCAACGTCGCCGAAACCTCGCTCACCGTGCCGGGCATCCGCTACGTGGTCGATACCGGCCTGGCTCGCGTGAAGCGCTATTCCTACCGCAACAAGGTCGAGCAGTTGCAGGTGGAGAAGATCTCCCAGGCGGCGGCCCGGCAGCGGGCGGGGCGCTGCGGCCGGGTGGCGGCGGGGGTCTGCATCCGCCTCTACGACGAGGCCGACTTCAACGCCCGACCGCCCTTCTCCGACCCGGAAATCCTGAGGTCCAGTCTGGCTGGTGTCATCCTGCGCATGAAGTCCTTGAAACTCACCGACGTGGAGAGCTTCCCCTTCATCGAGCCGCCGCCCCCCAAGGCCATCGCCGACGGCTACGCCCTGCTGCAGGAGCTGGGGGCTCTGGACGAGGCCAATGCCCTCACGGCAGTCGGGCAAGCCCTGGCCAAGCTGCCCCTGGACCCGCGCATCGGCCGCATGCTGGTGGCCGCCCGGGACCTCGGCTGCCTCAAGGAAGTGCTGGTCATCGCCGCCGGCCTGTCGGTGCAGGATCCCCGGGAACGGCCCCAGGAGCGCCAGCAGGCCGCCGACGAGAAGCACAGGCAATTCGCCGACGAGAAATCGGAATTCCTCGCCTGGTGGAAGCTCTGGCAGTGGTTCCAGCAGGCCGTCGAGCACAAGAAATCCAACAAGCAACTGGTGGACAACTGCCACGCCCACTTCCTCTCCTACCTGCGCCTGCGGGAGTGGCGGGAGGTGCACACCCAACTCCACGCCATGGTCACCGAGCTGGGCTGGAAGGAGAACCAGCTGCCCGGTACCTACGAGGGCATCCACCACGCCCTGCTCACCGGATTGCTGGGCAACATCGGCTGCAAATCCGACGAATCCGGCTACTACCTGGGGGCGCGGGGCATCCGCTACCTCATCCATCCCTCGTCGCCCCTCGGCAAGAAGGCCGGCAAGTGGATCATGGCCTCCGAGATCACCGAGACCACCAAGCTCTTCGGCCGCTGTGTCGCGCGCATCGAACCGGACTGGCTGGAAAAAGTGGGCGCTCACCTGATCAAGCGCAGCTTCTTCGATCCCCACTGGGAAAAGAAGTCCATGCAGGTCTCCGGCTGGGAGCGCACCACGCTGTACGGCGTGGTCATCAACCCCAAGCGGCGTATCCACTACGGCCCCCTGGCCCCGGCCGAGGCCCGGGAAATCTTCATCCGCCAGGGCCTGGTGGGGGAGGAGATCGACGACGCCTACGGCCGCCGCTGGCCTTTCTTCCAGCACAACCAGAAGCTCATCCGCGAGATCGAGCACCTGGAGCACAAGCAGCGCCGCCAGGACGTGCTGGTGGACGACGAGCTCATCTTCGCCTTCTACGACCATCTGATCCCCGAAGGCATCCACAACGGCGCCACCTTCGACCACTGGCGCAAGGAAGCCGAGCGGGAGAGCGCCAAGCTCCTCTTCCTGGCGAAGGACGACCTCATGCGCCACTCTGCTGCCGGGGTGACGACGGAGGCCTTCCCCCATCACCTCAAGGTCGGCGGGGCGGAGTACGCGCTCACCTACCACTTCGAACCCGGCTCGCCCCGGGACGGCGTGACCCTCACCCTGCCGCTGGCCCAGCTCAACCAGATTCCGGCGGCGCGCATGGAATGGCTGGTGCCGGGGCTGCTCAAGGAAAAACTGGTACAGCTGATCAAGACCCTGCCCCAGAAGATTCGGGCGAAGTTGGTGCCGGTACCGGAATTCGTCGAGGAATTCATCGCCGCCGTGGGAGGCGACGAAAAGAAGATGGGCCAGGGCCTGATCGGGCCGCTGATCGACACCATTCTGGACACCCGGGGGCTGAACGCCCGGGGCTGGGTGGTGACACCCGACGCCTTCCGCCCTGACGCCCTGCCCGAGCACTTCTCGATGAATTACAGGCTGGTCGACGAGCATGGCCGCCAGCTCGACATGGGGCGCAGCCTGGTGCACTTGCGGGCCGAGTGGGGGCGGGAGGCCAAGCAGGAGTTTGCCGAGCTCCACGAGACGCCCTCCCAGTACGCCAATCTCACCGACTGGACCTTCGGCGAGCTGCCGGAACTGATGGAAGTGCCGGTGGCTGGCCAGAAGGTGCTGGGCTACCCGGCGCTTGTGGACGAGGGCGAGACGGTGAGCCTAAAGGTCTTCGACAGCCAGGAGGAGGCGGAAAAAATCCATCGCGCCGGCCTCTCCCGCCTCTTCATGCTCCAGTTCAAGGAGCAGGTGAAGTACCTCGACAAGAACGTCCCTGGCCTCACCCAGATGGCCATGCAGTACATGGCCCTGGGCAGCGCCGAGGACTTGAAGCGCCAGATCGTGGAGCTCACCTTTGCCCGGGCCTGCCTCACCGAGCCGCTCCCCACCGAGGCCGCCGCGTTCAAGGCCCGCTGCACGGAGGCTAAGGCCCGCCTGGGTCTCATCATGCAGGAGATCGCCCGTCTGGTGGGCACGGTGCTCACAGAGTGGCAGGCGGTGAGCAAGAAACTGCCGGCCTTCAAGGCCCACGGGGCGGCGCTGGCCGACATCGAAGCCCAGGTGAAGCGCCTGCTGGGCAAGAATTTCGTCATCGACACGCCCTTCGAGCGCCTGCAGCATTACCCCCGCTACCTCAAGGCCATCCAGGTCCGCCTCGACAAACTGAAAGGCAACCCCGCCCGGGATGCCCAACTGATGGCCGAGTACGGGCCCCTATGGACCCACTACGAGCGGCGGGCCCTGCAACTCGCCAAACAGGGCGCCGCCGACCCGCAGATCGAACAGTTCCGCTGGCTGCTGGAGGAACTGCGGGTCAGCCTCTACGCCCAGGAACTGCGCACGCCGGTGCCGGTCTCGGTGAAACGACTCCAGAAACAATGGGAAGGAATTCAGTATGGATAGTCTGGTCCTGGCCTTCATGCGCACCCTGGCCAGCCTGCGCGACCGCAAGGTCTGGGGCTACGTCCTGGCGCCGGCCGCCTTTTCCCTCTTGCTGTGGATCGGCCTCGCCGTCTGGGGCCTGGGCGTGTTCGTCGACTGGCTCCTCGGTCACCCCCCCATGTCCCTCCTCACCGCCTGGGGCGTCGCCTGGCTGGCCCATATCCTCGCCTACCTGGGCGGCTGGATGGCCATCTTCGCCTGCGCCTACCTGACCACCTCGTTGCTGGCGGCGGTGGTCATCCTGCCCCTGCTCCTGAAGCACCTGGCCACCACCGAGTATCGCGATGTGGCGGCCATGGGGCGGGACAGCTTCGTGGCGGCGACGGTCAATAGCGTCCTCGCTTCCGTCCTCTTCGTCCTCGGCTGGCTGCTGACCCTGCCCCTGTGGCTCGTCCCCGGCCTGTCCCTCATCCTGCCCCTGCTGCTCATGGCCTGGTTCA
Organism: Betaproteobacteria bacterium; assembly: GCA_016720065.1. Taxonomy (NCBI): domain Bacteria; kingdom Pseudomonadati; phylum Pseudomonadota; class Betaproteobacteria; species Betaproteobacteria bacterium. The sequence continues at coordinate 498,663 of JADJXY010000001.1, forward strand.
ACCGCCGCACCTTTGCCTACGACGCGCTTTCCCTGCACGCCAGCGCCGAGGAGTGGCAGGCCCTGCGGCGGGAGCACAAGCGGCCTCTCTTCATGCTCGGCCTGACCCTGGCGCTGCTGGCCCATGTGCCCATCGTCGGCCTCCTGGTGCCGGCCCTGGCGGCGCTGTCCTTCGTCCATTTCGGGCTGGAAGCCCTGCGCCGTTCCCGGGGCGGCGCCGTCGTCACGATCGAGGGAGAACGGGTATGAGCCAGGCACGCACATTCGGCGCCGTCATCATCGGCGACGAGATCCTCTCGGGCAAACGCCAGGACAAGCATTTCGAGCGTATCGCGGCCATGTTGGGGCAACGCGGGCTGCGCCTCTCCTGGGCGGAATACCTGGGGGACGACCGGCAGCGCCTCAGCGAGACTTTCCAGCGCACGATGGCCGCCGGCGACGTGGTCTTTTCCTGCGGCGGTATCGGCAATACGCCGGACGACCACACCCGCCAGGCGGCGGCTGCCGCCCTGGGCGTAGCGCTGGAAATCCACCCGGAGGGCGTGGAGGAGGCCAGGGCCCGCTTCGGCGACGACATGACCCCCCAGCGCCTGCAACTGGTCACCTTCCCGGCCGGCGCCAGGATCATTCCCAACCCCTTCAACCGCATCCCCGGTTTCATGGCCCGGGAACACTACTTCGTTCCAGGTTTTCCGCAGATGGCGCACCCGATGATCGAGTGGGTGCTGGAAACCTTCTATCGGGGTTGCTTCCGGCCGGTAGCCGCCACGGTGGACAAGGCCTTCCTCCTCACCGGGTCGACGGCCTACGAAAGCGCGCTCCTCGACCTCATGGAGCGCATCGTCGCCGCCTACCCGACCCTGCGCCTCTTCTCCCTGCCTTCCATCCAGGGCACCGAGCGCCGCCATCTGGAACTGGGGGTGGAGGGCGATCCGGCCTTGGTCGATCAGGCGATGGAGGAAATCCGCCTCGAAGTCGAGCGGCGCGGCATCACCTGGCGCTGGCGGGACGGGTAAACGACAAAAACCCGGCCGCGGCCGGGTTTTTGCAGTGCTGCTGCAGGGGGCTTACTTGCCCTTCTTGGCCGCGGCGGCGGTGGCGCTGGTCTTGGTGGCCTTGGTGGCGACCTGGACGTTGGCTTCGGCGATGTCGGAAAGCTGCTTGGCCATGGAAGTCATGTTGTCGAAGGCCTTGGTGGAGGCGTTGAGCATGGACTTCATGGCAGCGGCGAAGACGTCACCGCCCACGGGGGCGCTGGCGGAGGCCTTCTCGACGGCGCTGGAGGCGTTCTTGCTGAAGTTGCTGTACTGGGACTCGAGGACAGAGGTGATTTCCTTTTGCATGGACGACACCAGGTCGTAGATGCTGCGGGAGTAGTCGGTCCACTTGTCGACATTGGGCTGGGCGAGCTGGCTGTTCAGCTTGGCCATTTCCTTGGTGTCCTTGGCCTTCAGCAGTTGCTGGGTGTTGGACACGGCAGAGTTGAAGAATTCGCGGGAGGCCGCCATGTTGAGGGCGGTCAGTTGCTCCACGCCGCTGAAAGCGGTGCGCAGCAGGGCCATCATGACTTCGGCGTTGGCCTTCTGGGCGGCGGCGAGTTGTTCGAGATTCGGGGTAGTGCTCATGGGTGGTTCCTCCGGAAAAGAGTGGTTATGGGTGCGCTGTTTTCCTTGCTGGGGAGGAAAAACCCCCGCTCGAGGCGGGGGTTTCTTATTTTTGCTTTGACTTACTTCTTGCCCTTGGTCGTGGTGGTCACGGCCTTGACGGTAGCGTTGGTCGCGGCGGCCACGTTGGCTTCGGCGAGTTCGGCGACCTGCTTGGCAGCCTTGTTCATGTTGTCGAAGGCGGAGTTGGCGGCGGCGATGGCGCTCTTCACGGCAGCGACGGCGACGTCGGAACCGGCGGGGGCGGATTTGGCAGCCTTGTCCAGCAGGGCGGAAACGGTCTTCTGGAATTCGCCGAACTGGGCTTCGACCATCTTGGACAGCTCTTCCTGGGTCTGGGCGGAGATTTCATACACGGAACGGGAGTAGGCGACGGCCTTTTCGACGTTCGGCTGGGCCAGGGAGGCCTGGATGGCCAGGGCTTCCTGCACGTCCTTGGCACCCATGAGGGCCTTGGCGCCGGACACGCCGTCTTCCAGGACGGAGCGGGCGGTGTTCAGGTTCAGGGCGGCGATGCGCTCGGCGGAAGCCAGGGCGGTGTTGGCCAGGGAGAGCAGGGAATCGACGGTGGACTTGTTGGCGGTAGCGAATTGCTCGGGGGTGGTGAACATGGCGTTACTCCTGAAGGGTTGAAATACAGAAACTTCTAAAGCCTGGCAGGGCGTTCATCTGGGCTGTACTGCGGGCCTGTACGGCGCGATGTTGCACTGCATCATGGACTCCATTATAGGCCGGAGTTGACCGGAGTCAAGCCCTTTTTTGTGCGCTGCACAAAAAATCTGCATTTCCTGTACTGGAGCGGGTTTCAGCCATATTGAAAGGGGTCGGCGGTGCCCCGGTTGGTGCGTCGCCGAAGGCGAGCGTCAATGCTGGGGAGGGGCTTCGAGGACCCCCGCGCCCTTCAGTTCCAGGTGGTCGGCGCGCCGCGTCGTGACCTCCTCCGGCGGGGGAGTCTTGGCCTTGGGGGTGATGACCGCCCGCACCCGGGGCGGCGGGCCCTTGGGGTCGCGGGTCTCACCGGCGGTGACCAGGTACTTTTCGTTGATCGAGTCGTACCAGATGTAGTCGCCCCTGATCTGGTCCTCGCCGCTCTTGATCCAGGCGCGGTGGAAGAGTTCGGCGACTTCGCTGCGGGTGTCGTATTCGATGCGCTCGGCCTCGCCCTCGACGTACTCGTCCTTGCCTTCGCGCTTCTGGCGGAAGCGGGCCAGGCCACCCTTGCCGCCGAAGGCTGTCCCGCGCTGAAAGCCGTAGGCGTCCTCCTTGACGATGATCTTGTCGCACTGGATCTGCAAGGTGCCCTTGCTGAGCACGACGTCGCCTTCCAGGATCTGGACCTTGTTGCCGTCGTCTACGGTGATGCGCTGCGCTTCGAGCTGCATGGGCTTGTCACGATCGGCCTTTTCGGCCAGCGCCGGCAGGCTGACGCAGGCGGCGAGCAGAGCCGCGAGGAGGGCAGGGCCACGAAAGGTCATCGGGGGGCTTTCGAGGGGTAGAGCAGGCCCGTCACCTGGGATTTGAGGACCAGGACCGAGGTGTTGTTGTCGAGGGAGAGTCCTACGCCCCGGGTCCAGGATTGTCCCCGGGTGATCTCCACCGGGCCGTCGGTGAAGGCGGTGCCGGCGTCGGGCTGCACGGTGAGGTCGGGCATGCGGGCGACCATTTCGGGGCGGTCGCCACTGGCCGCCCGGGTCGCCACCACGTCGCCCCAGAAGAAGACCGTCTCGCCTTCCGCGGCGACCACGGCGCGTTCGGCGGCGAGGGTCATGTCGGGGGCGTCGGGGCGGGTCTGGACGAGGAGGGGGTTTTCGATGAGCGAGCTGTCATCGTCGCCGTAGTGGAGCATGCGTGGGGCGATGAGCCGGTAGCGCAGACGGCCCTCGGGATCGAAACGGCGCACGGTGAAGTTTTCGGCCACCGTATCCGGATCGTGGCGGGTCTTGTCGGGGGGGGGCGCGACCGGCTGGTCGAGGACCTGCTGCAGCCAGTAGCTGAGGGCGGCCAGCAGCGACAGGAGGACGATGGGGTAGACCTGCCCCGTCCAGCGCTTCATCGCTCGTCCAGGTAGGGGGAGAGGAGGGTTTCCAGGCGCCCCTGGGCCGCGAGCACGAACTCGGCAGCCTCGCGCACGGCGCCGTGGCCGCCCCGGGCATCGGTGACCGCATGGACTCTTTCACGCACCAGGGGGTGGGCGTTGGCCGGTGCGATGGCGAAACCGGCGATGCGCAACACCGGCAGGTCGATGATGTCGTCGCCCATGTAGCCGACGTCCGGCCACTGGAGGCCCAGGTCGGCGAGCAGGGCTGTGCAGACGGTGCGCTTGTCCTCGTTGCCCTGGAAGACATGGCGGATGCCCAGATCGGCTGCCCGGGCCGCGACCACGCCGGACTTGCGGCCGGTGATGATGGCCAGCTCGATGCCTGCCCTTTGCAGCAGCTTGAGGCCCAGGCCGTCCATGACATTGAAGGTCTTCTGCTCGCGGCCGTCGTCGCTGTAGGTGAGGCCACCGTCGGTCATCACGCCGTCGATGTCGAAGGCCATGAGGCGGACGCGGGCGGCGCGCTGGCGGGCGTCCATCAGATCACCCGCGCGGTGAACAGGTCGTGCATGTTGAGGGCGCCGAGAAGTCGTCTCTGGGCATCGGCAACCAGGAGGGCGTTGATGCGGTAGCGCTCCATCATTTCGACCGCCTCCACCGCCAGGCGCTCGGCGGCGATGCTGCGGGGGGCCGCGGACATCAGGCTGGCGATGGTGGCGGTCTGGAGGTCGGCGCCCTTTTCGAAGGCGCGTCGCAGGTCGCCGTCGGTGAAGATGCCCAGGATGTCGTCGTCAGGCCCGACGATGGCGATGAGGCCGAGACCGCCGCGGGACATGGCCAGAATGGCCTCGCGCAGGGCGGTGTCCGGTGCGACGGCGGGGACGGCCTCCCGTGGGCGCATGACATCCCGCACGTGGGTGAGCAGGCGGCGGCCCAGGGAGCCGCCCGGGTGGGAGCGGGCGAAATCGTCGGGACCGAAGCCCCGCGCATCGAGCAGGGCTACCGCCAGGGCGTCGCCCAGGGCCAGGGCCGCAGTGGTGCTGGCGGTGGGGGCGAGGTTGTGGGGGCAGGCTTCCTGGGCCACGGCGGCGTCGAGATGCACGTCCGCCTCCCGGGCGAGGGACGAGGCCGCGTTGCCGGTCATGGCCACCAGTTTGGCCCCCTGGCGCTTGACCAGGGGCACGATGCGCACCAGTTCTTCGGATTCGCCGGAATTGGAGAGGGCGAGCAGGACATCGTCCCGGGCGATCATGCCCAGGTCGCCGTGGCTCGCCTCGGCGGGGTGCACGAAATAGGCCGGGGTGCCGGTGCTGGCCATGGTCGCCGCGATCTTGCGCGCGATGTGTCCGGACTTGCCCATGCCGCTCACGATGAGGCGGCCCTTGCTATGCAGGATGAGATCCACCGCCGCCGCGAAGGAAGCATCCAGACGGTCCATCATGCCGCTCACCGCGGCGGCTTCGATGGCCAGCGTCTGGCGGGCCAGTTGCAGAGCCCGTTGCGGCGAGAAGTTGGGGGCGGTGGCGCTTGTTTCCATGCTTTTCATGCGATGATGGTGGCCGGAGTATACCCGAGTTCGCCAGCCGACCTTGAACGCCCTTGCCCTCGTCCTCGTCCTGCTCGGTGCCTCGGTGGGGGCGGTGGTGCTCTTCCGCCGCCTCAATCTCCCGCCCATCCTGGCCTATCTGGCGGTGGGCAGCCTCATCGGTCCCCACGCCCTCAATCTCTTGCAGGATGTGTCCCGGGCGCAGCATCTGGCCGAGTTCGGCGTCGTCTTCCTGATGTTCTCCATCGGCCTGGAGTTTTCCCTGCCCAAGCTCTTCGCCATGAAGCGCATCGTCTTCGGGCTGGGCCTGTTGCAGGTGGTGCTGACCCTGGGCCTGGTGGCCGCGATCGTGATGCTCCTGGGGTTTTCCTGGCATCTGGGTGTCGCCCTGGGGGGCATCCTGGCCATGTCGTCCACCGCCGTGCTGAGCAAGCTGCTGGCCGAACGGCTGGCCCTGGATTCGCCTCACGGCCGGGACATCATGGGTGTCCTGCTCTTCCAGGATCTGGCGGTAGTGCCCCTCCTGGTCCTCTTGCCCGCCCTCTCGCAGCCGCCGGAGATGCTGGCCATGCTCATGGGCAAGGCCCTGCTCAAGGCCGTGGCGGTCCTGGCGCTCATCCTCTATTTCGGCCAGCACCTGATGCGGCGCTGGTTCCACATCGTGGCCCGGGCCAAATCCTCCGAGGTGTTCATCCTCAATGTGCTGCTCATTACCCTGGGGCTGGCCCAGATCACCGAATTGGCCGGTCTTTCGCTGGCCCTGGGCGCCTTTGTCGCCGGCATGCTCATTTCGGAGACCGAGTACCGCATCCAGGTGGAGGAGGACATCAAACCCTTCCGTGACGTGCTCATGGGGCTCTTCTTCGTCACCATCGGGGTGCGCCTCAATATGGAAATCCTCGTGGATAACTGGGGGCTGGTGCTCCTGGTGGTCTGCGCCGTCCTCACGCTCAAGGCCCTGGTGGCGGGGCTCTTGGCCTGGCGCCTGGGCGCCAGCCAGGGTAACGCCATTCGGGTCGGGCTCTGGCTGGCGGCGGGCGGCGAGTTCGGCTTCGTGCTCCTGGGCGAAGTGGGGGGGATGCCCAAGATCGTCGAGCAGGTCGTCCTCACGGCCCTGGTGCTGTCCATGCTGGCGGCGCCCTTTATCGTCCAGTACAGCGAAAAGCTCGTCATGCGCTTCGTGGCCAGCGAATGGCTGTTGCGCTCCATGCAGCTCACCAGCATCGCGGCCCAGTCGATGACGACGGAAAAGCACGCCATCCTGTGCGGCTTCGGGCGCAATGGGCAGTATCTGGCCCGCTTCCTCACCCAGGAAGGGGTGAACTACGTCGCCCTCGATCTCGACCCGGACCGGGTGCGGGAAGCGTCGGCGGCGGGGGAGAACGTGGTGTTCGGCGACGCGACGCGGCGCGAGAGCCTCACCGCCGCGGGGCTGTTGCGAGCCAGCGTGGTCATCGTGTCGGTGGCCGACACCCCGGCGGCGGAGCGCATCCTGCACCACGTCCACGAGTTGCGTCCCGAGTTGCCGGTGGTGGTGCGGACCAGCGACGAAAGGGACATGGACCGGCTCAGTCGGGCCGGGGCGGCGGAAGTCGTTCCCGAAACGCTGGAGGCCAGCCTGATGCTCGCCTCCCACGCCCTGGTCCTGGTGGGGGTGCCCCTCAATCGTGTGCTCAAGCGGGTGCGCCTGGCGCGCTCCCAGCGCTACAAGTTGCTACGGGGCTTTTTCCACGGCCTCTCCGACCGGGACGAGGACGATTCGGGCCAGCCGCGGCTCCATTCGGTGTGGCTGGGCAAGGGCGCGGCAGCCATTGGCCGGCCCCTGGCCGACCTCGATCTGGCCGCCCTGGGCTGCGAAGTGAGCGCCATCCGCCGGCGCGGCATCCGCGCCGTGGAGCCCGACCTCGCCATGACCCTGGAGGAGGGCGATGTGGTGGTTCTGCTGGGGGTGCCGGAGGTGCTCGATGCCGCCGAGGAGCGGCTTTTGCGGGGGAGCTGAACCCGTCCCGGACCACTCCTGCGCCTTGTATTACCCCATCCCCACCCCGGCCCTCCCCTTGAAGGGGAGGGGGGCAGTGCCAGGCGGCGCGCGGTACTCTGCTGGCGCCCGGCCCGGGGTTCAGTAGCCGGCGCAGACGGTGTATTGCTGGCCGTCGACGATGGCGTTGGTGGCTACCGCCGGCGCGCCGCGGGCCGCGCCCACGGCGACGGCCTGCACCGATCCGCCGGCGGTGTTGCCGTCGTCCATGGTGGTGTCGATCTGGCGCACGTAACGGCCGAGGATGCCGCCGGAGCAGACGAAGAACGATCCCCGCATGCCGGCGATAAAGGGCGCCGCGGCGCCGGCATTGTTGATGCCGCTCTCGATACCGATGCGGCCGCCGTCGGCATTGACCGGGGCGTAGTTGGCGTCGGCGGTATTGACCGAACCCGTGGCCAGGTTGGCCAGGCGAACGTGCTGCCAGAAGACGTAGGTCTCGGAAGAGACCGCTGCGGCGTCCCAGTCGCCATCCAGGCGTCCGTTGTTCACCGCGCACAGTCCCGCGGCGGCAGGGGTGCACACCGTGGCGACGCCGGCCCCGAAGGCGGTGTCGAGCTGGCTCTGGTTCTGGTCCCCCGGGAAGGCGCGGAAGCGGTCCTGGTAGCCGTAGACCAGGGCGGAGACGGTGCGGAAGTCGCCCACCATGTTCTTGACCCGGGCGCTGTTGATGAGCTCCTGCCCCTTGAGGACGCCCCCCAGCAGGAGACCGATGATGACCAGGACGATGGCGATTTCGACCAGGGTGAAACCCGCTTGTTTGTTTTTCATGGCATGCTCTCAGGCAAGAAAGTGTGAAAAAACTAAAGCAAGACCCGTGCCTATTACTAAAGTAATATCCGGCGCTTCCTGGGGGTGGTTTTGGCAATCAAAGTGTCAAAAATCTGACACAACAGTCGAAAGATGAACGCTTTCCCTTTCAAACCCCCATCCGCCTGGATCGCCCGCCATCCCAATCTGCTCCTGGCGGCGCACCTCCTGGTGCTGCACATCACCGCCTTCGGGGGCTGGCAGGTGCCGGCGGTGCGCCTGCTCTGGCCGGTGGCCCTGGGCCTCGTGCTGCTCTGGCAGCCTTTCGTGGCCGGGGAAAAGCGTGTCGGCCCCGCCCAGGGGGCTGTCCTGCTGCTCATCGTCGCCACCACCACGGTCTTTCTCAATCCCTGGATTCTGCTCATCTGGTGCGGGGCCCTCGCCGCGGTCATCGGGGGCCGCGTCTTCTGGACCGGCAAGCGCCTGGAGCGGGTCGGATTCCTGTATGCCTTCGGTTATCTGCTGGGGCTGGTGATCCTCGGCATCGTCCCGGAGGCGGCGCCCGGCGCCCTTTCCCTGGAACCCCTCTCGCGGGAGGGGCTGCGCCTGCAATACCCCCTCCTGCTCCTGGTGTTGCCGCTCTTTCCCGCGCGCCCGGTGCGCTGGCGCGCCGGGGACGCCTTCGATTTTCTCTATGGCGTCCTGGTATTCCTGTTCCTGGCGGTCTTCGTCCTGGGCAGCATCGCCTACATGCTCATCGGGCAGGTGAATTACCTGGAGGCCGTCTTCCGCACCTCCCTTTCCCTGGCCGGGGCGCTCCTGGTCCTCGCCTGGCTGTGGAACCCACGGGCGGGATTTTCCGGCATCGGATCGGTGTTCTCGCGCTACGTCCTGTCCATCGGTCTGCCCCTGGAGCAGTGGCTGGTCTACATCAAGGAGGAGAGCGACCGCCAGGTGGACCCGGAGCACTTCCTGCAGGCCATCATGGCGCGCCTGCTGCAACTGCCCTGGGTGACCGGGGCGCGCTGGGCCGCCGAGGGTCTGGAGGGGAAGGCGGGAACCCAGTCAGTCGCCACCTATGAGTATTCCCGCGGCAGCACCTTGCGGCTGACCCTGTGTTTTCGTCAGCCGCCCTCGCCTGCGGTCTGCTGGCATGTCGACTGGCTGCTGCGTCTGGCGGCGGAGTTCTACCTGGTCAAGCGCCAGACCCGGGAATTGAACCGGGTGGCCTACCAGCAGGCGGTGTACGAAACGGGGGCCCGCGTCACCCACGACGTGAAGAACCTGCTCCAGTCGCTCCATACCCTGTGCTACGCGGCGACCCAGCCCGGGGAGCCGGCGGCGGTGGCCGACCTTCTCGGGCGTCAGCTTCCCCAGATCACCGAGCGCCTGAAGGCGACCCTGGAAAAGCTGCAACGTCCGCCCCGGGTGGCCGACGACCTCACCCAGGCCCGAGGCTGGTGGGAATCCCTGCAACAGCGTTACAGCGGGGCGGCGATCACCTGGGTCAATGGCTATTGGCACGAGGGCGCCATGGTGCCCAAGGGGCTTTTCGACAGCGTGGCGGAGAATCTGCTGCAGAATGCCCTGGCCAAGGGACGCCGCGAAGACGGTCTGGAGATCGTTGCCGAACTGGCGCCCGGCGCCCGGGGGTGGGCCCTGCGGGTCTGCGATACCGGCTCGCCGGTGGCCGAAGGGCTTGCGCACCGCCTGATGCGGGAACCAGTGCCCTCGGAGGACGGCCTGGGCATCGGCCTCTACCACGCTGCCCGGCAGGCGGAGGAACTCGATTACCGCCTGGCCCTGGAGGAAAACCGGCCCGGCCACGTGAGCTTCATCCTGGCCCCCCGGGGCTGAAGGGCTTGGCACCGCGACGATCGGGTGCGGTCGCTCCCCCGTCTACTCCCGCAGGGCGACGCCTTGCGGCAGGGGGTCGAGGCTGGCGGCTTCGCCAGCGGGCTGCGCCAACGGGTCCCCCTCCCGGGAGGCCGGGGCCTGGCGGGGGCCGATGAGGCGATGCACCACCGTATCCCCCTTGCCCTTGAGGTAAAGGGTCTGGGGATCGTGAAACTCGAAGCGCTCGCGCAGGCGCCGCCAGGTGAGTTCATCCACCTGGATCATGCCGGGGACGCCTTCACTGGTGATGCGGCTGGCCAGATTGACCGTGTCGCCCCACAGGTCGTAGATGAATTTCTTCTTGCCCACCACCCCGGCCACCACCGGCCCGGTGCCGATGCCGATGCGGATTTCCACGTGCATCTGATTGACCGCCGTATCGCGTTGCAGGAGATCGCGCATGGCGATGGCCAGTTCGGCGATGGCTTCGGTGTAGTTTTCCGGACCGTCGTTCAGCCCGCCGGCGACCATGTAGGCGTCGCCGATGGTCTTGATCTTCTCCATGCCGTACTGCTCGGCCAGTTCGTCGAAGGAAGAGAAGATGCGGTTCAGCATGCTGAACACCTGTTGTGGCGTGAGCCCTTCGGCAACCCGGGTGAAATTGACGATATCGGCGAACATGACCGTCACGTCGGCAAAGCCGTCGGCGATGGTCTGGCGTTCGTGCTTGAGCCGCTCCGCCACCGGGGCCGGCAGGATGTTGAGCAGCAGACGCTCCGAGCGCTCCTGCTCGTCCTTGAGCAGCAGGTGGGCGGATTCGAGTTCCGCCTGGGCGCGGGCCTTTTCCAGGGTCGAATAGCGCAGCAGGAGGTAGACGATGGTCGATATGGCCGCAAAATTGAGGGCAAAGAAGAAAACGCTGGTGCGGATGGACACCACCGGGGCGCTGGCGGGGACGAGGGGGTAGGCGTCGGCCAGCAGGTAGTCGAACAGGCCGGAGAGGGCGGTGAGGAAGAGGTAGGCCACGAACCAGGCCAGGGACTCCCGCGGGCCGAGGATGAGCACGGCGCCGATGGGGGCCAGCAGGCCCCACAGGCTGACGCCGCTGGCCGTGATGAAATTGCCGATGCTCCACTGCACCACGAAGGGCACGAAGAGGAAGAGCGCCAGTTGGGTGTGGCGGAAAAAATTGAAATTGCGCGTCTTGAAGTACAGCACCAGGTTGCCCACCAGCAGGAGCTGGAAAGCGACGGGCGGCGTGGCGGAGAACTGGGGGCCCAGTTGCCAGTAAAGGAAGAGCCAGAGAATGGCGCCCAGGCTGACCAGGCCGGTGGCGAAAATGAGCAGGGACTTGCTCAGGCGCGTGTTGGCATTGTCACCGGGATCGAAGCCGGCATCGCGCAGATTGAACAAGGATTGGTTTTCTTTCATGGGAACCCGGCGGCGGCAAAAACCGCAGGCGCAGTGTGGCAGTCGGGCCGGGAGCGGTCAATACGGCGGGATGGGCAGTGCACAGAGCGGCGCGGAGGACGGCGCCACGGGCGCCCGGCCCAGGTCCCTGGCATCGGTGTGGAGAGGCTCAGGGGAGGCGGCCGGCGGTGATCATGCGGTTGAACAGCACGTTGGGCGATAGCCAGACCACCTGATCGTCGAAGACCCCGGGCCCCGGCGCCTGGGGGGGGCGGAGGACGAAGCTGGTGTCGCCGTCGGTGTTTTCCAGTTCCTCGGCGGTGGCCGCCGCCGCGTTGGCGCCGCCGGACGCGTTGGTCGCTCCCAGGCCGTTGGGGCCGTGGGAGACCAGGACGGCAGGCAGGGTCGTGGCCAGGGTCGCGGTGCAGGCGGCGTCCTGGCATACGCGCAGTGTCGGGGCGGTCGCCAGGGTGAAGCCGATGTCGGAGCGGGAGAAACTGCCTTCGACCCGGTAACGGATGCGGTTGCTCCAGGCGTCCTGGGGGGCAACCCCCAGGGTGGACCAGGGCAGGAGGCCTTCGCTGGCGGTGCAGGCATTGGCGGCGCGATTTTCCAGGCCGTCACCGTTGGTGTCCGGGCAGGGCAGGTAGGGATGGCCGTCCAGGGCACTATGGGAGGCGGCGTAGCCCAGGAGCGCCTCCCGCGCTTCCAGGAGCAGATTCTGCGTCTCGCTGCGGGCGCGCTGCTCGCTCTGGACGCCTACGGCAATCATCAGGCCGCCGGTGAGCAGGGCGACGATGACCAGGACGATGGTCAGTTCGACCAGGGTGAAGCCCCGCATGCTGCGGGGCGTCATGGCAGCACCTTCAGCGTCTTGCCGCCCAGGGTGATGAGGGCCGAATGGGCGTCGGCCCGGGTATAGGCGGCGAGGGGGAACCAGGCGTTGGCCAGTAGCCAGCTCCCGGTGGTGGCATCGAAAGTCATGTCCTTGTACGGCAGGGCTCCGGACACCAGGCCGGGCTCCGCAATGCCGTCCGCGTTGCCGTCGGCCCAGGGGAATTCGCCGAAATCGTTGTGAAAGCGGCGCAGCCCCCCCAGAGTGGCTTCGCCCGCCAACTCGCCCAGCACCCGGGGGACCAGCCGGTCCATCAGTTCCGTACGGGTAATGGCGAGCACCCGGTCGTTGAAGGTCGCGGCCGGCCCCTGGCTCACGAAGGCGACGCCGCCGGCATTGCCGAGATCGAGGTAATCCGCCGCCGCGGGAGGCGTGGCGGCGGTAGGGAGCGTGCGGGCCTGGCCGGGCAGGGGGACGCCCGGTGCGATGAGCAGAGCGACCGCCGCGTTGGGCGTTCCGTCCAGACCGAGTTGCCCGACGGTATTGCTGTTGATGGGGGCGCTACGGAATCCGGGTGAAAGGACGTACCACAGGGGGGCGCCGGAAGCATCGAGCAGGACGCCTTGCTTCAGGGTCCGCCACGCAAGCCTTCCCGTCAGCGGGCCAGGGGTGGTGCAGGCGGCCCGGGCCTGGCCCTCGTTGGCGCTGCCCAGGACGGCGGTGTCTTCGGGGCAGGGCATGAGCCCGGGATGGCTGGCGTGGGAGATCGACCAGCCCAGCACGGCGTCCTTGGCGTCCCGCAGCGCGGTGGCGGTCACCGTTTCCCCTTGTCGACGGGCTTCGGCGCCGTTCCAGGCGCCAAGAAAAAGCGCCGCGCCGGCCATGACGACCGCGAGCAGGAGCAGCAGCAGCGCGACGCCCGCCTGTCGGCCCCTGCGGACCCGTGGCTCACGGCCGCCGCGGCGGGGGGCGGACGGAGAGGATTCCGCCATCGAGGACGTCCTTGGCATTGCGGTCATCGGGTCCGAGCAGGGTCTGGCCCGGTTTGATGGGGGGGAGCGGCTGGGGGGCGCTCTCTTCGGCCACGGGGGCGCCGTTGATCCAGGCGGTGTTGCGCCCGCTGCTGCGCAGCACTCGGCCGTTGAGGGTGGTGGGACCGGTCGTTGCCGGACCCGGGAGGTTCGGGTTGAGGCGCTGCCGGTCCAGTTGAGCCCGTTGTTCCGGGGTGTTGAACAGGCGGCCCAGGGGAGCGGGCTCGGCGGCCTCGGTCGGCGCGGCCAGGGCTGCGGCGAGGGTCATGGCCGGGATCAGGGCGCGGGGGGCGCTCATGGACGCTTTTCCTCCCCGGGGTTCCCTGCCTGGGCCGTGACCCAGTCCAGGTCGCAGGCAGCTTCCGGCGCCGGTGCAGAACCCAGCGGGGCGCCCCGCTTGAGGGTGCAGGCACGCACCACGACCAGGGCGCTCGCCTCGCGACGCAGGGTATCCAGGTAACGCAGCAGGTCTTCTTCATGGACCAGACGCAGGCGCAGTTTCATGGGGCTGGCGTAGAAGCGCACGGCCTCCGCTGCAGCCGGCGCAAGGGCGGCGCGGGGTCCGAACTCGTAGCTGATTTCCGGCAGTTTGTGGCGGCGCTGGGCATCGCGCAGGGTCTCGGTCCAGGCGAGGCGCTGCTCGCTGCCCAGGGTGCCGCGCTTCTGCATGGCCGCGAGGGTGAGGGACTTGTCGCGGATTTCGTTCTCCTCGATGCGCACCCGGCGCAGGCGGTTCTCCGCTTCCCGCGCCGCGGCTTCGGCCGCCTGGCGGGCGTTTCCGGCGTGCTGCCGCAGGGCGCGACTCTGGCTGGCCAAGAACAGACCGGCCAGAAGCAGGAGGGCGACGCCCGCCAGGTGCCAGCGGAGCTTCTTGAGATCGGCGCTGGTGAAGGTCATGGCGCGGGGCGGCTCACGAGGAGGGCGAAGCTGCGCGGCGGGGCGCTTTCTTCTTCCCGGGTGCCGCCCCTCAGGCTCTGGGACGGATCGACATCGAAGGGCTGCTGGCGGACGGTGACCTTGAGTTCAGGATCGAGTCGCAACTGCTCGACGAAGGCGGTGAAGACGGCCACGACCTGACGCGGCTCGCTTTCCCGACCGAGGGTGACGCTGCCCCTGATCAGTGCCGTCTCCCCGGCCGTACTCCCCGGGGCGGCCGGGGCGCTGCCCTTCTCGGCCTCCCCCAGGCGCCAATCGATAGCCTCGACCTCGATGGCCGGCGAGGCATCCAGGGCGCGCGCCAGGGCTCCGATCAGGGCACCGGGCCCGGCGGCCTGGCCTTCCAGCCCACGGTAGCGATCCACGGCGGCGCGCAGGGCATCGTTGTCGATCCCGAGCTGCGGGAAGGTGGCGGTGATCTGCGCATAGCGCTGCCGCTGCTCCAGGCTGCGGGCTTGAAGTTCGGCGACTTCCTCACGGTCGGCGTAGGTCTCGGCGAGCTGCTTGCCGGAAAAAAGCAGGGCCGCGATCAGGGCGACCGCGCCAGCGCCGATGAGGCCCTGCTTGATGCGATGGATGGCGTAGTCGTGGCGGGCCTCGTCGGGGGCGTACTGCTCGGCGGGGGTGCCCTTGCCGAGAAGATAGGCGAACAGGGGGCCGCAGCGGGCGCCGGCAGGTCGCCCGTGCAGGCCCAGCGCCCGGGATGCCTCATCGATGCCGATCAGGCGAGGGTGCAGCAGGGGAGAGGCCGTGGCAGCCGCTTCCAGGGCCGGCAGGGCGTCATCCGGCGCAATGACGAAGACCGGCAGGGCGTCGTTGCGCCCGAAGTGACGCTGGGCGGCCAGATACTGGTGCAGCTTCTGGCCTTCGGCGGCGATGGTGGAAGCCAGACCCTCGGGGCTGGCGTCGTAGAGCGGCGCCATGCGCGAGAAAACCGTCTTGCCATCCACCAGGTAGCTTTCGCGCAGGGCCTGATCGTGGACGGTGAGGAGCAGGCTGCGGGGGGGCGGGCGGCACAGCGTGCGCACCAGGGCATCTCCCAGTTGGGAAACCGTGTACAGACCCGCCAGGGGCACATGGGCGGCGGTGATGGCGCTCACCCAGGGGGTGAGCTGGGCCGGGGCGGTCAGGGCGGAGAGCAGCACTTTTTCGTTGCGCCGCCGCTCCTTCTCGTGGCCCAGGGAACGCACCGTGGTGAAGGGGGTTCCGTAGAAGGCCTGGGTGCATTTGCGCGCCAGCAGGGTGCGGCGGTCGCTTCCCCGCAGATAGGGGATGGTCTCCATCAGATGGCTCTCCTCGGCCAGATTGCAGAGCAGCATGCAGGGCTGGCTGCCCAGGGTTGCGAGGAAAGTGGCGAAGGCCGAGAGGCCCTCGGGCGTGGGCGGGAATTCCCCGGCGGCGGTGAGGCGGCCGGGATTCCAGGCGTAGACCGCCAGGCGCTGGGCGTTGAGGGTGAGGATGCAGCGGCCGCTCACGCCTTGATTCCGGTGATGACGTCGTAGATGGGGCCGATGACCGACAGCATGATCCAGCCCAGCAGCGCCCCGAGCAGCAGGGTGAGCAGGGGTTCGATCATGGCCTGGGCCCGTTCGACCGACTCGCGCACGTCGCGGTTGTAAAAGTAGCTCACGTTGGCCAGGGCCCGGTCCAGGCCCCCGGTGTTTTCCCCCACCCTCAACATGCGGATGACCAGGGGGGGGAAGAGGCCGACGTCGCGAAACGCCTGGGTGACGCTCTTGCCTTCGCGGATGAAACCCTCCGCCTGCACCAGGGCTTCGCGAACCGCCAGATTGCCCACCACGTCCTGGGTGCTGCGGATGGAATCGAGGACGGGGATGCCGGAGGCGTAGAGCATGGCAAAGGTGTTGGCGAAGCGGGACAGGATGATTTTCTTCAGGATGTCGCCGACCACGGGCAGGCGGAGCAGAAAGGCATCCCGTGCCCGGCGGGCCAGGGGATTGACCTGGAGGGTGATGCGGGCGGCGATGACGAGTAGTACGGGCAGGGCGACAAAGAGCGGCCAGAAGCGGGCCAGGACATCGGAGGCGAAAAAGAGAATTTCGGTCTGCAAGGGCAGGGACTGTCCCATGTTGCGCACGAAAAGCTTGAGCTGGGGCACCAGGTAGAGCATCAGAAAAGTGGTGGCGGTGAGGACGATGACGCCCACGAAGGCCGGGTAGAGCAACAGCTTGCGGGTGTGGGCTGCCAACTCGTCCTCCCACTTGATGGACTCGCACAGGCTGCCGAGGACCTGGGGCAGGTCGCCGGAGACTTCACCGGCCCGGATGAGGCTGACGAAAACCTGGCTGAAGACATCGGGGTGGGTCGCCAGGGCCTGGGAAAGGGTCTGGCCGCCTTCGATGCTTTCGATCACGCCGGCCACGACTTCGCGGAAGCGTGGGTGCTCGATGGAATCGCGCAGGTCGGCGAGACCCTCCAGGATGGGCACGCTGGAGGCGGTGAGTTGCTCCAGGTGAAAACAGAAGTGGATGATCTCCCGCCGCGGAACCCGGCTGCCGCCGAACAGGTTGCGATACTGCACCGGCTGGCCGGAGATGAGGTCGAGCTCCATGCGCCCGAGGCGCAGTTCCAGGTCGATCAGGTTGGAGGCGTCGAGGCGCCCCGTGACCCGCCTTCCCTCCGCGCTCACCGCCGTGTAGTCGAAAAGCATGGCTACATCCGGTCGGTCAGGTCGACGACGCGGCCAAGTTCCTCCAGGGAGGTGGTCCCGTCAAGGACGCGCCGCAGGCCGTCTTCGGCCAGGGAGGTGAAGCCCCGCATCTGGGCCCGGCTGCGGATTTCATGGGTCGTCGCCCGCCGGGCGATGAGTTCGTCGATGCTGGTGTCGACGCGCAGCAGTTCCATGATGGCCAGGCGGCCGCGATAGCCCTGGAAGTCGCATTGCTCGCAGCCGCTGGCGCGATAGAGCAGGGGCCGCAGCGTCTCGGTGGTGATGCCCAGGAGGCGGATTTCGTGGGGCTCGGCGGCGTAGGCGGACTTGCAGTGCTCGCACAGGCGCCGCACCAGGCGCTGGGCGACGATGCCGATGATGTTGCCGGCCAGGATGTCGGGCAGGACGCCGATGTCGAGCAGGCGCGGAAGGGCGCCGATGGCCGAATTGGTGTGCAGGGTGGTGTACACCTGGTGACCGGTCATGGCGGCGCGGAAGGCCATTTCGGCGGTTTCGGCATCGCGGATTTCGCCCACCAGGATGACGTCCGGATCCTGGCGCATCATGGAGCGGATGCCGTTGGCGAAGTCGAGTTTGGACGAATCGGCCACCGAGGTCTGGCGCACCAGGGTCATGGGGTACTCGACCGGGTCTTCGAGGGTCATGATGTGGACGCCCTCGTCGTTGATGTGATTGAGGACCGAATAGAGCGTCGTGGTCTTGCCGCTGCCGGTGGGGCCGGTAACGAGGATGATGCCTTCCGGGCGGGCGATCATCAGCTTGAGCAACTGCAGGTGCTCGTCGGCCAGGCCGAGCCGGTCCAGGGGGACCAGGCCCTTCTGGCGGTCGAGAACCCGCAGGACGATGTTTTCGCCGTGGATGGTGGGCTGGCAGGAGACGCGGAAATCCACCGGGCGGCCCGAGACGCTCAGGCCGATGCGGCCGTCCTGGGGCGCCCGCATCTCGGCGATGTTCATGCCCGAGAGCACCTTGATGCGCACGGTCATCGCCGGCCAGTAGGATTTGTGCAGGGCGCGAATCTGCCGCAGGATGCCGTCGATGCGGTACCGGATGCGCAGGAAATTGGCCTCGGGTTCGAAATGGATGTCCGAGGCGTCCCTCTTCACCGCGTCGGTGAGGATGGAGTCGATCAGGCGGACGACCGGCTGGCTGTACTGATCGTCGCTGGCTGCGAGGCTCTTCCAATCCACCTCGCCGGTTTCGATTTCGTGCAGGATGCCGTCGATGGACAGCTCGTGGCCGTAATACTGGTCGATGGCGCGGTCGATCTCCGATTCGCCGGCCAGCAGGGTGTCGAGTTCTATCCCGTCGGGAATCAGGGCACGCACCCGGTCCAGGCCGACGATGTCGTTGATGTCGGCCACCGCCAGGGTCAGGCGGTGCTGCACCAGATCCAGGTCCAGGGGCAGGAGATGGTGGCGCTTGGCGACTTCCCGCGGCACGAGTTTCACGGCTTGGGGGTCCACCACGGCGTGGCCGAGGTCCACGCTCTGGCGGCCCAGGCTCTCGGAAAGGGCTTCGCGCAGGGTCGCTTCGGTGACGAAACCCAGCGATACCAGCAGCTTGCCGATGGGCTGGTTGGACTTCATCTGCTCCAGCAGCGCAATGCGCAACTGGTCTTCCGACAGGATGCCCTCGGCGATCAGGATCTGGCCGATGGGCCGGCGCTGTGCGGCGGGAGCGTTCATCTTTCTGTGGCGGCGAGACTGGCCAGCCGCCGTTCGGCCCGGCTGCGGTCGAAGGCGGCGGGCCGGCGTTCGGCGGCTTCCAGCGCCAGGCGGTAATGTTGAGCCGCGGGGCGCGGCTGGCGGAGCTGGTCCAGGCTCACGGCCAGGTTGAAGAGATAGTCCGGGTTGTCTGCGTCGGCGGCCACGGCGTTGAAGTAGGCGGCCTGGGCTTCCCCCCAGCGGGCCTGGCGGGCCAGGAGGTTACCCAGGGCGAAGTTGAGCGGCGCCGACTGCGGCTGGGCGGCCAGGGCGGACTTGAGACGGCTTTCGGCGCCGGCGGGATCCACCGCTGCCACGGTGGCGAGGGCCGCGGCCTGGGCGGCGGCATCCTTGGGATCGGCCTCCAGGGCGCGCTGGTGATAGGCCTCGGCGTCCCCGCTCCGACCTTCGCGCTGGGCGATGGCGGCCAGTCCCAGGAGGGCGTCCAGATTGCGGGGATCCCGGGTCAGGGCCCGCTCGTACTCCTGGCGGGCGGCGTCCAGGGCACGTCCCCGCAGATGATCGTAGGCCCGCTGTACGCCCGGGTCGGGTTCGGGTCGGGTTTTCTGCAGGCGGATGGCCGTGGCTGGCGGCGCGGGGGGTAGGGTTTCCTCCAGGGCCATGGTGCGCGCGGCGGGCACCGGGGCGCTTTCCCGCGGCGGCGGTGCGGCGGTCACTGGAGTGGGGGGCAAGGGGGGTGTTGCCGGCGGAGGGCGCTCGGCCTGCGCGACGGCGAGCGGGGGCGGCGCCGGGGACAGGGTCGGTGCGGGACGAGGCGGCGCGGCGGGACGGGCGAGCCCTGGGGCGCCGAGTTGCCGGATTTCCCACCAGATGTAGCCTCCGATGCCGACGGCGATGCAGGCCAGCAGGCCCAGGACGATCAGCAGGGGGCGGTTTCCCGGCAGCGGGGGCTTGACGGCGAAGGCGTTGCGAATCGCCTCGCGGCGGGCGTCGTCGCTGGCAGCGGGGGTCGGGTTGGGCGCCGCGGGGGCGGCCTCGGCGTCCTCCAGCAGGAAGTCAGGGGGGGGCGAAGGGCGGGCCGGGGGAAGATCCCGCGGCGCCTCGGCCACGGGTTCCAGGGTCAGATCGGCTTGGGGCCGGACCGTGCCGGTCAGGCGGCGGGCGGCGTCCTGCTTGCTTTCCTCCGCCCGTTTGAGGGCGTCCATCAGGAGGCTCATGGCGTCACCGCCCCGGGCCGACCTGGAGGGGGCGGGCTTCGGCCGGTTGGGGGAAGAAGTTCCCGTCCGGCAGATAGTCCTTCAAACCGGCGTAGTCGCCGGCCAGACTGGCGTCACGGATGACGATGGGGCGCAGGAAGATGACCAGTTCCGACTTGGTGGCGGCATTGTTGCGATTGGTGAAGGCTTCGCCCAGCAGGGGCACCTGGCCCAGGAGGGGAACCCGGTTGTTCTTGTAGTCGATGCGGTCGTCCATGAGGCCGCCCAGGACGGCGATTTCGCCGCTGGCGATGCGCATGACCGACTCGATCTCCCGCGTGCGGATCTGGGGCACCCGATTGCTGACCGTGGTGAGATTGGGGTTGGGGTCGATGACGAAGTCGGAAATGCTGGTCACCGTGGGACGGATATTGAGGATCACGTCCCGGTTTTCGCCGATCTGCGGCGTGACGGCCATGACCAGGCCGACCGACACCGTCTGGGGCGTCGTGGTATAGGCGATGATGGGATTGGCGTTGAGGTTGCCCGCGGTGACGTCGGCCTTGACGTTGAAGTACACCACGTTGTCGACCACGGTGAGCATGGCCGTCTGGTTGTTCATGACCGAAAGCCTCGGGCTGGAGAGCACCTTGGTGGTACCGAAGGTTTCCAGGAGGCGGATGCCCGAAGTGACCGAATCGCCGGTGTAGGTCATGTTGTTCACGGCGTTGGTGGCGCGCAGGGTGTTCATGGCCAGGGCGAAGCGGCCCCCGCCCAGGAGGCCCGACCAGTCGATGCCCTGCTCGTAGCCGTCGGCCAGCTTTACTTCGACGATGGTGGCTTCGATCATCACCTGCCGCCGGGCGGAATGGACCACCCGGTCGATGAATTCCTGGATGCGTTCATGCTGGCGCTGGGTGGCGCGCACGGTGACCACGCCGGTCTCGGCATGGACGATGACGGAAGCCGCCTCCCTCACCGTGCTGCGCCGTACGACGACCGTTCCGGCGCCTTGGGCCGCGCTGCTGGGCGTCGGGTTGATGCCCAGGGCGCTGGCCACCGCCTGCGCCGCCCGGGATCCCGTGCCCTGGGGCAGGGCGGCGGCGCCGGTGGCGGTCTGGGAGACGGTCTGCTCGGTCACCGTCTCGCTGGAACCCTCGGGGAGCACCTTGTCGGTCTCGTGCAGGATGTCCTTGATGTTCTTTTCCAACTGCTCCCAGAAGCGGTTGCGCGAGGTGTTCTCGATGCGCGTGGAGGACACGTTGCCGCTGCCGCCTCCCGCGGCGGCGCCCGTGCCGCCGGCGGCATTGCCGCTGAGGGTGGCGATCTGGGTATTGGCCGAGACCGTGCCGGTGACGTTGCGCGCCAGATTGACGTAATCGACCTTGTAGTGCCGCAGGAAGGGGGAATCCGGCATCACGGCCAGATTGGGGCCGTCGAGTTCGAAACGCATGTCCACTTGCTTGGCGATGCGACTGAGGAGTTGGGGCAGGGTCTGGTCGATGGCGTTCAGGGTGACGCTGCCGCTGATGCCCGGGTGGATGTCGACGTTGAGGCGGGCGTCCCGGGCCAGGGCAAAGAGCAGATCCTTGACCGCCACGTTATTGACGACCACGCTGTAGGTTTCCGCCTTGGGCAGGGCGCGGGGTTTGGGCAGGGCCAGGGTCTGTTCCACCGGTGCGGGAATGTCGGCGGCGGGGCTCGCGGTGGCGCTTGCCGTGTTCAGGTGTCCCTTGGTCGGCTCGCGCGGCGTCGGCGCGGCGCAGGCGGCCAGGAGCAGGGCGGCAGCGATCGCGGCGGGGCGTCCCTTGTTCATCCGGCGTGTTCTCCCTGTGCTTGCCCCGGCAGCAGAACGCCGGGGCTATCCCAACGGCGAATAGTAACCCAATGCACAGGGCGCGGAAGGGGGGCGCTCATTGCAGTCTCGAAACCTGCCGCGGGTAGGGTTCCAGGCGGCGCAGC
Source organism: Betaproteobacteria bacterium (assembly GCA_016720065.1). Lineage (NCBI taxonomy): Bacteria > Pseudomonadati > Pseudomonadota > Betaproteobacteria > Betaproteobacteria bacterium. The sequence goes on from JADJXY010000001.1 coordinate 520,263, forward strand.
CCCTCGGGCAGGGCGGCGATGGCTTCCACCGCCGCCGCCCGGGTGGTGAACTCGCCGAAGATGACCCCCAGGCGATCTTGACCCGAACGGTCGGAGCGGTAGGCGCGTATCTGCTCGGGGTCGAGGCCTTCAGTATGGCGACGCAAAAAATTCTCGATCTGCCCCGGGCTGCTGGCGTCGGCCGCGTAGAGCTGAATGAAGTAGTGGCGGGCGTGGGCGCCGGCGGACCAGGTGTCGAAGCGCTCCAGGCTGCGGCGGGTGAGGGGGCCGAAGGCCGCCGCCGCTTGCGGGGTCGGCACCACGGGAGCTGCGGGGTTTGACGCCGCCGTCGGTGCAGGGCCCGCGGGGCCTGCCGGCACAGGCATGGCGGGGAGGGCGGTGGCGTGCCCTGTGCTTGGGTCGGGTTTGGCCGAGGTTCGGGTGGGGGCTGCTTCGCTTCCCGGCGGCGCGGGAGCCGCAGACGCTCGTGGCATGGCGGCGCCGTCCCGGGGGGGGGCAGCGCCAGGTTCGGGCTCCCCGGGTGCGGCGGTGCCGGGGGCCGGGGCGACATTCCCGGGAGCGGCGTTGGCCGCGGGCGTCGCCGGGACCGGAGTGAGGCTGCCCAGGGTGTAGGCCCCGAAGAGGAGCGCCACGGCCACCCCCGCCGCGGCGGCCGCCGGGATGAGGCGTCGGCGTGGCTCCCCCAGGGAGGTGAAGCGGGCGTCGCGGATGGCGGTCTGGGCCTCGGCCAGGTCGACCCGGTGGCCGCCCGCCGAGTAGGCGGCCAGGAGGGCCTTGTCCGCCAGGATGTTGATACGCCGGGAGAGGCCCTGGGAATTGCGGGCGATGGCGGCGACGGCCTTGTCCGTGAAGGGGCTGGGGCCGCGGTACCCGGCGGTGCGCATGCGGAATTCCAGGTAGGCCGAAACCTCCGTGGCGTGCAGGGGCGCCAGGATGAAGTGCTGGGTGACGCGTTCGCGCAATTGCCGCATGTCGTTCTGGGCCAGGCGGGCGTCGATTTCCGGCTGGGCGAACAGGGCGATCTGCAGCAGCTTGCTGCTCTTCGATTCCAGGTTGGACAGGAGCCGCACTTCCTCCAGGGATTCGGCGGGCATGGCGTGGGCCTCGTCGATGAGCAGCACCACCCGCCGCCCCTGGGCGTAGCGCTCGACCAGGGCGTTCTGCAGGGCCCGGGTGAGGGAATGGGTGCTGCGGCCGTCGGCGGGAAGGCCCAGTTCGTCGGCGATGGCGCCGACGATTTCCTGGCGGGAGAGGGAGGGGTTGGCGAGGTAGATGGTATCGACCTCGGGGGGGAGTTTTTCCAGCAACATGCGGCAGAGCATGGTCTTGCCGCTGCCCACCTCGCCGCTGACCTTGACGATGCCTTCGTCCTGGGTGATGGCGTAGATCAGGGCTTCCAGGGTGGGGCCGCGGTTGGCGCCGGTAAAGAAGAAGTCGGTGTGCGGTGTGATGCGGAAAGGCGGTTCGGCAAGGCCGAAATGATCGAGGTAGAGGCTCACTGACGCCCCCCGCCGGCCATGCGGTTGTACAGGGTGGTGCGATTGATGCCGAGGCGGCGGGCGGCCTGGCTGACGTTGCCGTTGGACAGTTGCAGGGCCGCTTCGATATAGCCCTTTTCCCATAGGGCGAGGGTGGCGTCGAGATCCATGCGGCCCTTGTCGTTCAGGTGCCGGATGGCGGAGCGCACGGCGGTGTCGAGATCGGTGGCGGCCAGGGAAGGGGCGCTGGCGGGCGACTCGTCGCCCTCGTCGAATTCGGCGTGCAGATCGGCGGCGCCCACCACCCGCCCGGGGTACTTGGTGGTCAGGCGGATGACGATATTGCGCAGCTCCCGCACATTGCCGGGGAAGGCGTAGGCCACCCAGAGGGCCTCCGCGCCAGCGTCGAGGGAAAAGGGGCGGGCGCCGGTCTGTTCGGCGTAGATCTGGCGGAAATGGTCGAGCAGCAGCAGGCGGTCGTCGCCCATGTCGCGCAGGGGCGGCACGCTGATGGTGAAGACCGAGAGCCGGTGAAAGAGGTCGGCGCGGAAGCGGCCTGCCTTCACCTCCTTGCGCAGGTCGCGATTGGTGGCGGCGACGATGCGTGCCCGGGAGCGGCGGGTCTGGGTTTCGCCGACGCGCTGGTACTCGCCGTTTTCCAGGACGCGCAGCAGCTTGGGCTGGAGGTCCAGGGGCAATTCGCCAATTTCGTCCAGGAAGAGGGTGCCCTCGCCGGCATCCTCGAAATAACCCGACTTGGCGGCGCCGGCCCCGGTGAAGGCGCCCTTGGCGTAGCCGAACAGGGTCGGCTCCACCAGGCTGGGCGAGATGGCGGCGCAGTTGAGGGCCAGGAAGGGCCGGTCGCGCCGGCGGGTGCGATGATGCAGGCAGCAGGTGACCACCACGTCCTTGCCGCTGCCCGACTCGCCTTCGACCAGGACCGGAAAGCTGGAGTCTCCGTACTGCCCGATCTGCAGCAGGAGGCGCTGGATGGGCAGGCTGGACCCGATCAGGCGGCAGCGCTCCTCGGGCGCGAGGGCCGCTTCGGTGGCCCCAGTGAAACTCAAGGCTTGCCGCAGCAGGCGCAGGAGGTCGCCGGGATCGCAGGGTTTGCCGACGAAGTCGATGGCGCCCAGCGCGCGGGCGTGGCGGGCGTTCTCCTCGCCGTTCTGGCCCGAGAGAACGACGATCTTCATGGCCGGTGCGAAGGCCAGGAGGTCGCCGATCAGGGCAAAGCCCTCGTCCGGTCGGTGGGGCAGGGGCGGCAGGCCCAGGTCGACGATGGCGGCTCCGGGCGCCGCCTTCAATTGCCTCAGGATTTGCAGGCAGTGGGGGCGCGAATGACTGGTGAGTACCTCGAAATCCCGCGCCAGGGCAAAGCTCAGCGAATCGCTGATGAGCGGGTCGTCGTCGACGAGAAGCAGCAGGGGTTTCGCGGGATGGGACGGGCTCAAGGGGCGAACCAGGAAATATTTCACGGAATTATAGCCCCGGCATCGGCCGGGGAAATCGCTCCCTTCTGCTAGAATTGGCCCCTTTTTCAAGGATTCCCATCTTGCCCGACGATATCCTGGTCGATATCGAAGACCTGCACTTCACCTATGACGGCCGGCCCGTGTTGCGGGGGATCGACATGAAGATTCCGCGCGGCAAGGTGGTCGCCATCATGGGGGGGTCGGGTTGCGGCAAGACGACGCTCCTGCGCTGCATCGGCGGTCAGCTCAAGGCGAGTCGCGGCGAAATCCGCCTCGGCGAACACCGCATTTCCCGCATGGGGCAGCGGGACCTCTATCGGGCGCGGCGCAAGATGGGGATGTTGTTCCAGTTCGGCGCCCTGTTCACCGACATGACGGTGTTCGACAACGTGGCCTTCCCCCTGCGCGAACACACCGAACTTCCGGAAGCCATGGTTCGCGACATGGTGCTCATGAAGCTGGAGGCCGTCGGTCTGCGGGGAGCCCGGAACCTGATGCCGGCCGAACTCTCCGGCGGCATGGCGCGGCGGGTGGCCCTGGCCCGGGCCGTGGCCCTCGATCCGGCCCTCGTCATGTACGACGAGCCCTTCGCCGGGCTGGATCCCATCGCCCTGGGGGTGATCGGGCAACTGATCCGCCGCCTGAACGATGCCCTGGGGGCCACGTCGATCATGGTGACCCACGACGTGCAGGAATCCCTGCTCATCGTCGATTACATCTATTTCGTTTCCGAGGGGCGCATCGTCGCCCAGGGCACGCCGGACGAAATCCGCGCGTCCCGCGACCCCTTCGTGCATCAGTTTGTCCATGCCGAGGTCGATGGGCCGGTGCGCTTCGACTACCCAGCCAGCGATCTGCGCAGCGATTTCCTGGGGGGCGGGCGTGGCTGAGCGGGGCAGTCCCCTGCACCGCCTCGGGCACGGCGCCATCGAACTGGTGTGGCGCGTCGGCTTCGCGAGCCGCTTCCTGGTAGCCATTCTGCTGGCGTCCGGGACGGCCTTCCGCCGCCTGCACCTTACCCTGCGCGAGGTCTTTTTCAGCGGCGTGCTCTCCCTGCTCATCATCGTCGTTTCAGGCCTGTTCGTAGGCCTGGTTCTGGGTCTGCAGGGCTATGAAACCCTGCAGCGCTTCGGCTCCACCGAGGCCCTGGGGGTGCTGGTGGCACTTTCCCTCACCCGCGAACTGGGGCCGGTGGTGGCGGCGCTGCTCTTTGCCTCCCGCGCCGGATCGTCGGTGACGGCGGAGATCGGCTTGATGAAGGCCACCGAGCAGTTGAAGGCCATGGACATGATGGCGGTCAATCCCATCGCCCGGGTGGTGGCGCCGCGTTTCTGGGGGGGGGTCATCGCCATGCCCCTGCTGGCGGCCCTTTTCTCCGCCATGGGCGTCCTGGGCGGCTGGCTGATCGGCGTGGTCTTCATCGGCGTCGACGACGGCGCCTATTGGTCGCAGATGCAGGCGGCGGTCGATTTTCGCTTCGACGTCTGGAATGGCGTCATCAAGAGCGTGGTTTTCGGGGTGGCGGTTTCCCTCATCGCCGTCTTCGAAGGCTATGACTCGGTGCCTACCGCGGAAGGAGTTTCCCGTGCCATCACGCGCACCGTGGTGACATCGGCCCTGACCATCCTGGCCCTCGATTTCGTCCTGACTTCCTTCATGTTCCGGGGAACTTCATGAATCGCACCGTCCTCGACCTCTGGGTCGGCGTATTTGTTGCCATCGGCATTGCGGCGCTGTTGTTTTTGGCGCTGAAAGTGGGGAATCTTTCCTCGGCCCACCTCTCCGAGAGTTATATCCTCACCGCCAAGTTTGATAACATCGGCGGCCTGAAGGTGCGGGGGCCGGTCAAGAGCGCGGGGGTCGTGGTCGGGCGCATAGACGACATCCGATTCGACGGTCAGACCTACGAAGCGGTCGTGACCCTCAAGATCGACCAGCGGTACAGGTTTCCGAAGGACACTTTTGCTTCGATCTATACCTCGGGCCTCCTCGGGGAGCAGTACGTCGGTCTGGAACCGGGGGGCGACGAAAAGATGCTCAATCCGGGTGATGCGGTCGGCAAGACCCAATCGGCCGTGGTTCTGGAAAAGATGATCAGCCAGTTTCTTTTCAACAAAGCGGCTGAAGGACAGGAAAAGCAATGATGGCGATGGGCGAACATGGAAACTCGGGCCGCTGCGGCGGCTGGCTGACCGCGGTGGCGTTGATGGCAACGCTGTCCGGCTGCGCCAGTACCGGCGGCAACCCGCGGGATCCCTACGAGGGCTTCAACCGGGCCATGTTCTCCGTCAATGAAGGGATCGACAAGGTCGCCAAGCCCGTCGCCCAAGGCTACGACGCCGTGATGCCCCTGCCCGCCAAGGCCGGCGTGGGCAACTTCTTCGGCAATATCGGCGATCTGTGGATCGGTGTGAATAACGGCCTGCAAGGCAAGGTGGGCGATGGGGCCAGCGATCTGGGCCGCCTGCTCATCAATTCCACCGTGGGCATTTTCGGCCTCTTCGACGTGGCCAGCGAGATGGGCCTGGAAAAGCACGACGAGGATTTCGGCCAGACCCTGGCCCGCTGGGGTGTGGGGGGCGGTGGCTACCTCTTCTGGCCCATCATCGGGCCGCGCACCCTGCGCGATACGGGGGGATTCGTGGTCGATACCTTCGCCGACCCCGTCCAGTGGGGGGTGAACGACGTGCGGGTGCGCAATTCCGCCTACGCCGTGCGCTTCATCGACGTGCGGGCCAGCCTCCTGCCGGCCGACAAGGTGGTCGAAGAGGCGGCCCTGGACAAGTACGCCTACATTCGGGACGCCTACCTGCAACGCCGCCGCAGCCAGATTTTCGACGGCAATCCGCCCCGGCTGCCCGAAGAGTAATCCCCCTCGCCCTACGGAAGTCGTGCCCGCATGAGACTTTTTATTGCCTTTTTTCTGCTGCTCCTCTCCCTGGCCACCCAGGCGCAGGAGGCTCCCGACGCCCTGGTGCGGCGGGTGACCGACGAGGTGCTCGACATCGTCCGCAAGGACAAGGAAATCCAGAACGGCAATGCCAGGAAGGCCGTGGAACTGGTCGAGACCCGTGTGCTGCCCCACTTCAACTTCACTCGCATGACCGCGCTGGCGGTGGGCAAGGACTGGCGGCGGGCGACGCCCCAGCAACAGGAGCGCCTTTCCCATGAATTCACGACCTTGCTGGTGAGGACCTACTCCAATTCCCTGTCCGCGTACCGCAACGAGACGGTCCGCTACAAGCCCTTCGTGCTGGCGACAGGTGCCACGGATGCCCTGGTGCGCACCGAAATTCTCCAGGCCGGCAACAAGCCGATCCAGCTCGACTACAACCTGGAAAGGCTGGACAACGGCTGGAAGGTCTACGACGTGGTCGTTGCGGGCATTAGCCTGGTGACCAACTACCGCGATCAGTTCGGCCAGGAGATCCGCAACGGCGGCATCGATGGCCTGATCCAGTCCCTGGCTGGCAAGAACCAGTCGCTCGAAGCCGGCAAAGCGGAGAAGAAATGATCGAGCGCCGCCCCGGCGGCTGGCGGGTGACCGTTCCCATGGTCATAGACAATGCCGCGGCCCTGCGCGCGGCCGGGGCTGCCCTCATCGACGGGGGGGTTGCCGTGGTGGATCTGGCGGCCGTTGGCGGGGCTGATTCCTCGGCCCTTGCCGTTCTCCTCGATTGGGTACGGCAGGCGGAGAAACAGGGGGGAAGCCTTGCGTTCCGTGGCGCTCCGTCCGGTGTCAGGGCCCTGGCAGGGCTCTACGACCTGGACGGTATCCTGCCCCTCGTCTGATCCCGCTTTTCCTTCGTGCCCGCCGCCGTATCTCTCGTTGACGTTGTCAAGCGTTTTGGTGCCCTGACGGCGCTGGCTGGGGTGTCCCTGGAGATCGCCGCGGGCGAGTTTTTTGGTCTCCTGGGCCCCAATGGAGCCGGCAAGACCACGCTGATTTCCTGTCTTGCCGGCCTGGTGCGGCCGGACTCCGGAAGCCTGAGCGTCCTGGGGCGCGATGTGGGGCGGGAATATCGGGAGGCGCGCCGTCTCGTGGGCGTGGTCCCCCAGGAACTCGTTTTCGACCCCTTTTTCACTGTGCGCGAGACCCTGCGCATCCAGTCCGGCTACTTCGGTCTGCGCCGCAACGACGACTGGATCGACGAAGTCCTGGCCAATCTCGATCTCAGCGCCAAGGCCGAGGTCAACATGCGGCGCCTCTCCGGTGGTATGAAGCGCCGCGTCCTGGTGGCCCAGGCCTTGGTGCACAAGCCGCCGGTCATCGTGCTCGACGAGCCCACGGCAGGGGTGGATGTGGAATTGCGGCAGGGACTCTGGCAGTTCGTGCGGCGCCTCAACGGCGAGGGGCACACCATTATCCTGACCACCCATTATCTGGAGGAGGCCGAGGCCCTGTGCGGGCGCATCGCCCTGATGAAACAGGGGCGCGTCGTCGCCCTGGATACCCGGGAAGGGCTCATGGCAGCTCACCGGGGTGCCTCGTTGGAGGAAGTGTTCGTGCGGGTGATGAAAAGTGCTTAGCTTCTGGACCCTGTTCAGCAAGGAAGTGCTGCGCTTCTGGAAAGTGAGCTTTCAGACCGTCGCGGCGCCGGTGCTCACGGCGCTGCTCTACCTCCTCATCTTCGGCCACGTCCTCGACGAGCATGTGGCCGTCCATGGCGTGCGCTACATCGCCTTCCTCGTCCCCGGTCTGGTCATGATGCAGGTGCTGCAGAACGCCTTCGCCAATTCGTCCTCCAGCCTGATCCAGTCCAAGGTGACCGGGTCCATCGTTTTCGTGTTGCTGTCGCCCATCTCCTATGGGGCTTTTTTCGCCGCCTACGTGTTGGCCGCCATGGTGCGGGGCCTGATGGTGGCTGTCGGTGTGCTGGCGGTGACCGCCTGGTTCGCGCCCCTGCGCATCGAGGCTCCCCTGTGGATTCTCGCCTTCGCCCTGGCGGGTGGCGGCGTGCTCGGCGCCCTGGGGGTGATCGCCGGCATCTGGGCCGAAAAATTCGACCAGCTCGCGGCCTTTCAGAACTTTCTGGTGATGCCGCTGACCATGCTTTCCGGTGTCTTTTATTCGATCCACTCGCTGCCCGAATTCTGGCAGCGCGTCTCCCATTACAATCCTGTCTTTTACATGATCGACGGCTTCCGCTATGGCTTTTTCGGCGTCTCCGACGTGCCGCCGCACCTGAGCCTGATCGTGGTCGTCGCCAGCCTCGCGGCAATTTCGGCGCTCACCCTCGGGCTCCTGAAACGCGGCTGGAAACTGAGGGCATAAGAATGATGCATCCCGAACAGATCAAGCAACTCATCCTCGCAGGGCTTCCCTGCGAGCACCTTTCCGTCGATGGCGACGGCCACCACTTCGACGCCGTCGTGGTGAGCGCCGAATTTGCCGGAAAGAACCGCGTCCAGCGGCAGCAACGGGTCTACCAGACCCTGCGCGAGCGCCTCGACACCGGGGAACTGCACGCGCTCTCGTTCAAGACCTACACCCCAGAAGAATGGAGTGCCCAGCGTGGATAAATTACTGCTTCAAGGGGGCGTTCCCCTGGCCGGCGAAGTCGCGATCTCGGGAGCCAAGAACGCGGCCCTCCCCATCCTCTGCGCGTCCTTGCTCTCCGATCAGCCTCTGACGCTCACCAACGTTCCCCACCTGAACGACATCTCGACCATGCTGCGCCTGTTGGGGCAGATGGGTGTCGGGGTGACCCTGGAGGGATCGGATTCCGTGGTTCTCGACGGCGCCGGGCTGTCCAATCCCCTGGCTTCTTACGAGATGGTCAAGACCATGCGGGCCTCGATCCTCGTCCTCGGTCCCCTGGTCGCCCGCTGCGGCGAGGCCCGGGTATCGCTGCCCGGCGGCTGTGCCATCGGCGCCAGACCCGTGGACCAGCACATCAAGGGCCTGCAGGCCATGGGGGCGGAAGTCCGGGTCGAACAGGGCTACGTCCACGCCAAGGCCAGTCGCCTGAAAGGGGCCCGCATCTGCACCGACATGGTCACCGTCACCGGCACCGAAAACCTCATGATGGCGGCCTGCCTCGCCGAAGGCGAAACCATCATCGAAAACGCCGCGCGGGAGCCGGAAGTGGTCGATCTTGCCAACTGCCTGGTGTCCATGGGGGCGCGCATTTCTGGTGCGGGCACCGACATCATCCGTATCCAGGGGGTCGAGCGCCTGACCGGCGCCAGGCACGCCATCATGCCGGACCGCATCGAGACCGGCACCTACCTCTGCGCCGCCGCCGCCACCGGCGGAGATATCCGTCTGCTCAAGACCTCGGGCGCCTATCTCGACACGGTCATCGACAAGCTCATGGACGCCGGCTGCGACATCGTCACCGAGCGCGATGCCATCCGCCTCAAGGCGCCGCAGCGGCTCAAGGCGGTCAGCCTGCGCACGGCGCCCTATCCAGCCTTCCCCACCGACATGCAGGCCCAGTTCATGGCCATCAACGCGGTGGCCGAAGGTGTGGCGACCATCCGCGAGACCATTTTCGAAAACCGCTTCATGCACGCGGTGGAATTGATGCGCCTGGGGGCCGACATCCAGATCGAAGGCAGCAACGCCATCGTGCGTGGCGTCCCCCAACTCCAGGGCGCCACGGTCATGGCCACCGACCTCCGCGCCTCCGCCTCCCTGGTCATCGCCGGCCTGGTCGCCGAAGGCGAAACCCTCATCGAACGCATCTACCACCTCGACCGCGGCTACGAGCGGATCGAGGAAAAACTCGCGCGCCTGGGGGCCTCGGTGAAGCGCGTGCACTGATTCGCGAGTTTTTGGCGACAGCCAAAAAGCCGCGTTTTCGGGGGGCCTCGGTGAAGCGCGTGCACTGATTCGCGAGTTTTTGGCGACAGCCAAAAAGCCGCGTTTTCGGGGGGCCTCGGTGAAGCGCGTGCACTGATTCGCGAGTTTTTGGCGACAGCCAAAAAGCCGCGTTTTCGGGGGGCCTCGGTGAAGCGCGTGCACTGATCGCCAGGGTGCCCTGCGGCAGCGCTTCGGGCGGCGCGGTCAGCCTTCCCCCTTGTCGTCCGGTTCGAAGAACACCCAGCGGATTTCCGGGAAGGCGGCCTTCAACCCGTCCTGGACGCGGTTGACGTCGTCCACCAGGCGGCCGGCGTCCTGGGCCTCGCTCATGCGCGCCTTGACCGCGACGAAGATGTAGCTCCCCATTTGCAGACTCATCAGGTCGTACAACTCGGCGATTTCGTCGCGCCCGGTGAGCCAGGCGCGCATGGCGGCGACGGTTTCCGGCGCAGCGCTCTCACCGATCAGCAGGCTCTGCACCTGAAAGCCGACGCCGATGGCGACCACCACCAGAAGCACCCCGACCGCGATGCTCCCCGCTGCGTCGAAAAGCGGATTCCCCGTGAGCGCCGCAAGGCTGATGGCCACCAGGGCGACGAACAGACCCAGAAGCGCAGCGATATCTTCGCCCATGATGACGACCAGTTCTGCTTCGCGGCTTTCCTTGAAGTAACGCCACAGGGGCATGGGGCCGGCCTTTTCGCGGATTTCGGCGATGCAGCCCTTGAGGGACCAGGCTTCGAGCACGATGCCGATGGTCAGGACGGCGATGGCGACCAGGGGGTTCTCCACCGGCTCGGGTCTGGAAAGCTTGTGTACGCCCTCGTAGATCGAGAACGCACCGCCGAGGGAGAAGAGCATCAGGGCCACCACGAAGGACCAGAAATAGGTGGCCTTGCCGAAGCCCAGGGGGTGTTGGGCCGTGGGCTCCTTCTTGGCCTGCTTGAGCCCCAGGAGCAGCAGGAGCTGGTTGGCGCAGTCGGCGCTGCTATGGACGGCTTCGGCCATCATGGCGGAGGAACCGGTGTACATGGCGGCGGCGCCTTTGGAAATGGCGATGCCTCCGTTGGCAGTCAGGGCGTAGATGATGGCGCTCATGGGGAGGGGTGGGCTTTGCGGTAAAATCCGCTTTTTACCACGAGATCATCCCGTGAACGGCATCACCATTGCACTTTCCAAGGGCCGCATCTTCGATGAGACCCTTCCCCTGCTGGCTGCGGCGGGCATCGTCCCGGACGAAAACCCCGAAACTTCGAGAAAGCTCATCATCGGCACTAATCGACCCGAGGTGCGGGTGGTCATCGTGCGCGCCACCGACGTGCCCACCTACGTCCAGTACGGCGCCGCCGACCTCGGCGTGGCGGGCAAGGACGTGCTCATCGAGCATGGCGGCGAAGGGCTCTATGCGCCCCTGGACCTCAAGATCGCCAAGTGCCGCATGATGGTGGCCGTGCCCGCCGGTTTCGATTACGACAACGCCGTGCGCCAGGGTGCCCGCCTCAAGGTGGCCAGCAAGTACATCAAGACGGCGCGGGAGCACTTCGCCGCCAAGGGGGTCCATGTGGACCTCATCAAGCTCTACGGCTCCATGGAGCTTGCCCCCCTGGCGGGCCTCGCCGACGCCATCGTGGACCTCGTTTCCACCGGCGGCACCCTGAAGGCCAACAATCTGGTGGCGGTGGAGGACATCATGCCCATTTCCAGCCGCCTGGTGGTCAATCAGGCCTCCCTCAAGGTCAAGCGGGAAGCCCTGCAACCCATCCTCGACGCCTTCGCCGGGGCGGTGGAGAAATAGGATGACCGTGCCCATCCAACGCTTATCCACGGCAGACGCCGATTTCACCGCCCGCATCGACGCCCTGCTCGCCTTCGAGGGCGCCGCTGACGACGCCATCGAGCGCACCGTCGCCGCCATCCTGGCCGAGGTCAAGACCCGGGGCGACGCTGCCGTGGTCGAATACACCAACCGTTTCGACCGCCTCTCCGCCACGTCCATGGCCGACCTGGAGCTGGGCAAGGCCGAGTTGCAGGCAGCCCTCGACGGCCTGCCCGCCGAGCGTCGCACCGCCCTGGAAGCCGCCGCCGGCCGCATCCGCGCCTACCACGAGCGGCAGAAGATGGAAGGCTGGACCTACACGGAGGCCGATGGCACCAAACTGGGCATGATGGTCACCCCGCTGGATCGGGTCGGCCTCTACGTGCCCGGCGGCAAGGCGGCTTACCCCTCGTCGGTATTGATGAATGCCATTCCCGCCAAGGTGGCGGGCGTCGAAGAGCTGATCATGGTGGTGCCCACCCCGGACGGCGAGAAGAATCAGCTGGTCCTGGCGGCGGCCTGCCTGGCCGGCGTGGACCGGGTATTCGCCATCGGCGGCGCCCAGGCGGTCGGGGCCCTGGCCTACGGCACCGCCACCGTGCCCCAGGTGGACAAGATCGTCGGCCCCGGCAACGCCTACGTGGCCACCGCCAAGCGCCGGGTCTTCGGCATCGTCGGCATCGACATGGTGGCCGGCCCCTCGGAAATCCTGGTGGTGTCCGACGGTTCCGGCAACCCGGACTGGGTGGCCATGGACCTGTTTTCGCAAGCCGAGCACGACGAGTTGGCCCAGTCCATCCTCATCTGCACTGACGCAGCCTTCATCGACCGCGTCCAGGCCAGCATCGACAGGCTCCTGCCCACCATGCCGCGGCGGGCGGTGATCGAGACTTCGTTGACCAATCGTGGCGCCTTCATCCTGGTGCACGACCTGGCCGAAGCCATCGCCATTGCCAACCGGGTGGCGCCGGAGCATCTGGAGCTGTCCCTGGCCGAGCCCGACCCCTGGGTCGAGCACATCCACCACGCCGGGGCCATCTTCATCGGCCACTACACCTCCGAATCCCTGGGCGACTACTGCGCCGGCCCCAACCATGTGCTGCCCACTTCCGGCAGCGCCCGCTTTTCGTCGCCCCTGGGAGTCTATGACTTCCAGAAGCGCACCAGCCTGATCAAGGTGTCGAAGGCCGGCGCCCAGACCCTGGGCCGCATCGCCTCGACCCTGGCCCAGGGCGAAGGCCTGCCGGCCCACGCGCAGTCGGCCGAATACCGGCTGGAATCCTGATGGCGGGGGAGGGCGCTCCCAAGCCCGGCTTGAAGGAGCTCTTCCTCGGCTTTTCCTCGGTGGGTCTGTCCGGCTTCGGCGGCGTCCTGCCCTTCGCCCGGCGCATGCTGGTGGAGGAGCGGCGCTGGCTGACGGCGGAGGAATTCAATTTCCTCCTCGGCCTGTGTCAGTTCCTGCCCGGGCCCAACGTCATCAACCTCTCGGTGGCGGTGGGTTCCCGCTACCGGGGCGTGGCCGGGGCCATGGCCGCCGCCGGGGGCCTGATGGGCGGGCCGCTGGTCATTGCTCTGCTGCTGGCCCTGCTGTATGACCGCTATGGCGAACTGGCCCTGGTCCAGGGCATGTTGCGGGGTATCGCCGCCGTGGGCTGCGGCCTCCTTTTCGCCACCGCCATCCGCATGGGCATGGCGGTACGGGACAAGCGCTTCTTCCTGCCCTTCGCAGGCCTCGTCTTCATCGGCATCGCCGTCCTGCGCTGGCCTTTGCCGGCGCTGATGGTGGCCCTGCTCGGGGTGTCCGCAGCCCTGGCCTACTGGCGCTTGCAGGATGCCGCTCCTCGCTGAGCTCTTCCTTCAGTTCGCGCTGCTCTTCTGCATCGCCTTCGGCGGCGCCACGGCCCTGCTGCCGGAAATGCAGCGGGTGGTGGTGGAACAGGAACACTGGCTGAGCGAAGCCACCTTCATCCATCTCTACGCCATCGCCCAGGCGGCCCCCGGCCCCAACGGCCTGGTGGTGACCCTGATCGGCTGGAAGGTCGCCGGCCTGGCCGGCGCCCTGGTGGCGACCTTGGCCATGTGCCTGCCCATGAGCGTGGTGATCTATTTTCTCATCCCCCGCTGGGAGCGCTTTCGCGGCGCCCGCTGGCAGCAGGCGGTGCAGATGGGCGTGGCGCCCCTGGCAGTGGGGCTGGTCTTCGCCGGGGCGGCGCTGATCGGCAGCGGGGCCGGGCTCGACTGGGCGGGATGGGTGCTGGCGGCCGGAGCGGTGATTCTCAACCTGCGCACCCAGTTCCATCCCCTGTGGTTCATCGCGGCCGGGGCGGCGGCGGGGTTGGCGGGCTGGGTGTGAGCCCTACCACAACACCCGCAGCCCGTCGGGCGGCGCGCGGGTCAATTGGCGATCGCGGCTCACCAGGGTGTAGCCCTCCGCCAGGGCCTGCCAGGCGAGCATGCGGTTAAAGGGGTCGCGGTGCTGTGGATGGGTCGGCAGGCGATGAAAGCGGGCCGCCGGGCCGGGGTCAAGGGGAAGGAGATCGAAGCCTTGGGCCAGAGCAGCGTCGATCAGGCCTTCCGGGTCCGTGCCGCTGAGGGTGAGCTTCCCGAGGGCGGTCTTGAGTGCCACCTCCCAGAACGATACGGCGCTCACGGCCACTGTGTTGCCGGGGTCGCAGAGGGCGCCGCGGGCAGCCGGCGAGAGCCGGTCGGGATCGATCGCCGCCCAGAGGAAGGCGCGGGTATCGAGGAGAAGCTTCATTCGCCGAGGAATTCTTCGTCGCTAAGGGCGAAGTCTCGGCCAGGACGACTTTTGCACGGCCAGCCAGAACGCCGAGGCGGCGGGGCTGCCCGACGGGAAGCTGGGCGTAGGGAATCAGGGCGGCGACCTTCTCCTGGCTACGCCCGTAGGCGACGACGACCGTCTCGCCAGCGCGGACGGCATCGATCATTTCGGAAAAGCGGGCTTTGAATTCGGCAACCTGGACGGATTTCACGGGAGTTCTCCGGTTGGGATCGAATCCATCCAATAGGTGGCCCGATCTTGCATGTCAAGTTGTCAAGTATTGTGGGCTCAAGGCTGGTAAGGATTCTCCAGCGAAGCGATCAGCTCCTGAAACACCGCCCGGATCTGCTCTTCGGAGCACTCCATCAGGAGGGCGTCCTCGAAGGAATCCTGGGCGACCTGGCGCAGTTCGGCGAGGTTTTCCCGCAGCACCTTGATTTTCTCGGTGCAGGAGACGACGGATCCGTCGGGGCGCAGCCAGCGAATGTCTTCGGTCTTGGGGTTCATGGTCGGGTGGAGGGCTATGCAGTTTGGACGGAGGTCGCGGCGCGGAGTTCGGCCCCCCTCAGCGGGCCGGCGGGGGGGCGCGGCGGGCGACGGCGACCGATCCCAGGGGCTGGCCGGCGTCGTCACTCACCACGGCGAAGCTCATCTCGACGTAGATGGTCTCTCCCGCGGCGGTGAGGGCCTTGCTGCGGGTCGGGCTGCCGTCGCCCCGGGTCCGGCCGGCCGCCAGGGCGCGGTGATAGCCGGCCCAGTGGGCGGCGCGCAGGCGCTCGGGGATGATGATGTCCAGACTCTGGCCCCGGGCGGCTGCCGCGGGATGGCCGAAAAGGGCCTCGGCGGCGCGGTTCCAGAGCACTATATGGCCTGCCCTGTCGGCGTAGATGAGGGCATCGGCCATCTGCTCGGCGACCGCCGCGTAGGGGGCGGCGCTCATGCCAGGATGGCGGTCAGGGCGGCGACCAGGCGTTCGCACTCGGTGTCGGTGCCGACGGTGATGCGCAGGTGCTGGTCGATGCGCGGCAGGCGGAAGTGGCGCACGATGATGCTGCGCTCCCGCAGGGCCTGGGCCAGGGCTCCGGCATCGTGGCCGGGGTGGCGGGCGAAGAGGAAGTTGGCCGCCGAAGGCACGACGGCGAAGCCCAGGCCGGCGAGGGCAGCAGCGAGGCGTTCCCGGGTGGCGATGACGGCCTGGCGGGAATGCTCGAAGTGCTCCCTGTCTTCCAGGGCCGCGACGGCGCCGACCAGGGCCAGGCGGTCGAGGGGATAGGAATTGAAGCTGTTTTTCACCCGCTCCAGGGCCTCGATCAGGTCGGGGTGGCCTACCGCGTAGCCTACCCGCAGGCCGGCCAGGGAGCGGGATTTGGACAAAGTGTGGACGACCAGGAGGTTGTCCCGGGTCCGGGTGAGGGGGATGGCGGACTCGCCGCCGAAATCCACATAGGCTTCATCGACCACCACCACCGCGTCGGGATTGCTGGCGGCGATACGGTCCACGGCGTCCAGCGGCAGCAGGCGCCCGGTGGGGGCGTTGGGGTTGGGGAAGATGATGCCGCCACAGTTCCCGCCGTAAGCCGCCGGGTCGATGGCGAAGTCCTCGTCCAGGGGGACGCTGCGGTAATCGACACCGTAAAGCCCGCAATAGACCGGATAGAAGCTATAGGTGATGTCGGGAAAGAGGAGGGGCGCCTCGTGCTTGAGGAGCCCCTGGAAAATGTGGGCCAGCACCTCGTCGGAGCCGTTGCCGACGAAGACGTTGCGGGCCTCGACGCCATATTCCCGCGCCACGGCCGCCTTCAGGGCTTCGCCGTTGGGGTCCGGGTAGAGGCGCAGGCGGGCGCCGTCGTCGCCCAGTTCGGCGCGGATCGCCGCCAGCACCCGGGGCGAGGGCGGGTAGGGGTTTTCGTTGGTGTTGAGCTTGACCAGGTCGGCGATCCTGGGTTGCTCGCCGGGAACATAGGGGGTGAGGCCGCGGACGGCCTGGCTCCAGAAGCGACTCATGGCGGCGGGAAGGGCGGAAACAGGGCGAAATGGTATCATGCCGCTTTGCCCGAACGCCGCTGCCCCATGCGTCAAGCCGAAATCACCCGCAACACCCTGGAGACCCGCATCACCGTGCGTCTCGACCTGGACGGCGCCGGCCGGGGGCGCTTCGCCACCGGCGTGCCCTTTCTCGATCACATGCTGGACCAGATCGCACGCCATGGCCTGATCGACCTCGACGTCGAGGCCACGGGTGACCTGCATATCGACGCCCATCACACGGTCGAAGATATCGGCATCACCGTCGGCCAGGCACTGGCCCAGGCCTGGGGCGACAAGAAGGGGCTCACCCGCTACGGTCACGCCTACGTTCCCCTGGACGAAGCCCTCTCCCGCGTGGTGATCGACCTTTCCGGCCGTCCCGGGCTCGATTTCAACGTCGAATTCACCCGCGCCTGGGTGGGGCAGTTCGACGTGGATCTGGTGCGCGAATTCTTCCAGGGGCTGGTCAATCACGCCGGCGTGACCCTGCACATCGACAACCTGCGCGGCGTCAACGCCCATCACCAGGCCGAGACGGTCTTCAAGGCCTTCGGCCGCGCCCTGCGCATGGCGGCGACGCCCGATCCCCGCATGGCCGGCGCCATGCCTTCCACCAAGGGGACTTTGTGACTGCTGGCAAGGCCATCGCCGTCATCGACTACGGCATGGGCAACCTGCGTTCGGTGTCGAAGGCCCTGGAGCATGTGGCGGACGGAAAGCCGGTGGTGGTCACCGCCGACCCGGCGGTGGTCGCCGCCGCCGAGCGCGTCGTCTTTCCCGGACAGGGCGCCATGCCCGACTGCATGCGGGAACTCGACGCTCGTGGCCTGCGGCCCGCCGTCCTCGCTGCAGCCCGGGACAAGCCCTTTCTGGGCATCTGCATCGGCCTGCAGATGCTCTTCGAGCACAGCGAAGAGGGCGACGTGGCCGGCCTGGGTGTCTTCGCCGGTTCGGTGCGGCGCTTTCCGGAAGCCCGTATGAGCGCCGCCGACGGTCAGCGCCTCAAGGTGCCCCACATGGGGTGGAACGAGGTGCGCCAGAGGCCCCATGCCCTGTGGCAGGGCGTCGCCGACGGCGCCCGCTTCTACTTCGTGCACAGCTACTGCGTCGAACCCCGCGACGGCGCCCTGGTGGCCGGATCGACCGAGTACGGCGTCCCCTTTACCTGTGCAGTGGGGCGGGATAATATCTTCGCCGTCCAGTTCCACCCGGAGAAAAGCGCCCGCGACGGGCTGCAGTTGCTCAAGAATTTCGCCCAGTGGCGTCCCTGATTTCTCCGCGCCGGCGGCTGTGACTTTCCGTATCTCCCTCTCCCGCTTCCCATGCTCATCATCCCCGCCATTGACTTGAAGGACGGCCAGTGCGTCCGTCTGAAACAGGGCCTGATGGAACAGGCCACCGTGTTTTCCGAGGACCCCGCCGCCATGGCGCGCCACTGGGTCGACCAGGGTGCACGCCGGCTCCATCTGGTGGACCTGAACGGCGCCTTTGCCGGCAAGCCTAAGAACGAGTCGGCCATCAAGGCCATCCTCAAGGCAGTGGGTGCCAAGATCCCGGTCCAACTGGGCGGCGGCATCCGCGATCTCGACACCATCGAACGCTGCCTGGACGACGGCATCAGCTACGTCATCATCGGCACCGCGGCCGTGAAGAATCCGGGCTTCCTGCACGATGCCTGCGGCGCCTTCCCCGGCCACATCATCGTCGGTCTGGATGCCAAGGATGGCAAGGTGGCCACCGACGGCTGGTCCAAGCTCACCGGCCACGATGTCGTCGATCTGGCGCGGAAATACGAGGATTACGGCGTCGAGGCCATCATTTATACCGACATCGGCCGCGACGGCATGCTCTCCGGCGTCAATGTCGAGGCCACCGTGCGTCTGGCCCAGGCTCTGAGCATTCCGGTCATCGCCTCGGGGGGGCTGTCCAGCGTCGCCGACGTGGAGAAGCTCTGTGCCGTCGAAGGCGAGGGCGTCATCGGCACCATCGCGGGCCGCGCCATCTACGACGGCAGCCTCGATTTCAAGGCGGCCCAGGCCGCGGCCGACAAGGCTGGCGCCTGATGGGGCTGGCCAAGCGGATCATTCCCTGTCTGGATGTGACCGCCGGCCGGGTCGTGAAGGGCACCAATTTCGTCGACCTGCGGGACGCGGGCGACCCGGTGGAGATCGCGCGCCGCTACGACGAGCAGGGGGCCGACGAGGTGACCTTTCTCGACATCACGGCCTCCTCCGACCAGCGCGACATCATCCTGCACATCGTCGAGGCCTGCGCCGAGCAGGTTTTCATCCCCCTCACCGTGGGCGGTGGTGTGCGCAAGGTGGAAGACGTGCGGCGGCTGCTCAATGCCGGAGCCGACAAGGTTTCCATGAACACCGCCGCGGTACAGAATCCGGATTTGGTCCACGAGGCTTCCAGCAAGGTGGGCTCCCAGTGCATCGTGGTGGCCATCGACGCCAAGCAGACCGGGCCGGGCACTTGGCATGTCTTCACCCACGGCGGGCGGAACGACACCGGTCTCGACGCGATCGCTTGGGCGAAGCGGGTCGAGACCCTGGGGGCTGGCGAAATCCTTCTCACCAGCATGGACCGGGACGGCACCAAGAACGGCTTCGATCTCGCCCTGACCCGGGCGGTGGCTGACGCCGTGGGGATTCCCGTCATTGCCTCCGGCGGGGTGGGCAATCTCCAGCATCTGGCCGATGGGGTGACCGAAGGGCGGGCCGACGCGGTGCTGGCAGCTTCCATTTTTCACTTCGGCGAGTACACGGTACGGCAGGCCAAGGAACACCTCCGTTCCCGGGGCATCGAAGTGCGTCTATGAGCGGGCTGCACGACTGCTCCGGGAATGTGTCGCCCCCAGGTGGCGCGGCGCGCGGGGCGTGGTCGTGAGTGATCTCGACAACGCGCTCCCCTGGCTGGAGGCGCTCAAATGGGATGCAGACGGACTCATACCGGCTGTCGCCCAGGATGACACGACGGGCAGGGTGCTCATGTTTGCCTGGATGAACCGCGAGGCGCTGCGGGAAACGGCCCGCACCGGACGGGCGGTGTACTGGTCGCGGTCCCGGGGCCGGCTGTGGAAGAAGGGCGAGGAGTCGGGTCATTTCCAGAACGTGCGTTCCATCCGCACCGATTGCGACGGCGACGTCGTGCTCCTCGCCATCGCCCAGGAAGGCGGCATCGCCTGCCATACCGGCCGCGAGAGCTGCTTTTTCAACGAACTCAGGGGGGAGCGCTGGGTTCCCGCCGATCCGGTTTTGAAAGACCCCAAGGACATCTACGCCAAATGAGCACTCACGACATCCTGCATCGCCTTTCCGAAACCCTGGCTGAGCGCAAGCACGCTGATCCGGAAAAATCCTACACCGCCAAACTCTTTGCTGAGGGGCCGGATTCCATCCTGAAAAAGATCGGCGAGGAATGCGCCGAACTCATCATGGCGGCCAAGGATGGCAAGCGGCTCAACATCGTCTGGGAATCCACCGACGTCATCTACCACGTTCTCGTGCTGCTCGCCTTCTACGACATGGGTATCGAGGACGTTTCCCAGGAGATGCGGCGGCGCGAGGGGATTTCGGGCATCGATGAAAAAGCGGCCCGGGGCCAGAAGAAATGAGCGACTGCATCTTTTGTCGCATCGTCGAGGGCAAGATTCCGGCCGCCAGGGTGTTCGAAGACGAAGACATCCTCGCCTTCAAGGACATCAATCCGGCTCGCCCGGTGCACATTCTGGTGATCCCCAGGAAACACATCACTTCGCTTGCCACCGTGGTGCCGGAGGACGCGGCGGTACTGGGCCGGATGCTCCTCAAGGCCAACGAAATCGCCGTCGCCCAGGGCAGCCCGGACGGTTTCCGTGTCATCATCAACACCGGGCGGGTCGGTTGTCAGGAAGTGCCGCACCTGCACATGCACATCGTGGGCGGGCCGGATCCGGTCGGCCCCATGCTCAAACGCATCTGAGGAGAGAATCATGGGCAGTTTTTCCATTTGGCACTGGCTCATCGTCCTGGTCATCGTCATGCTCATCTTCGGCACCAAGAAACTGCGCAACGTGGGGCAGGATCTGGGCGGCGCCGTGAAGGGCTTCAAGGACGGCATGAAGGAAGGCAGCGCCGACAAAGCGGCAGAACCGGTGCCCCCCCAGCAAGTCAGCGGCCAGACCATCGACGTCGAAGTCAAGGAAAAGACCAAGAGCTAGCTCAGGCCACGGGGGGCGGGTCGGCGGGCCGTGCGCGGCCAAGACGCCGGGCGCTTGCTTCGTCTCTGCGCACCAAGGACCCGATCCGCATACCAGCATGTTCGACATAGGCTTCTCCGAACTCATCGTCATCGGCATCGTGGCGCTCATCGTCATCGGGCCCGAGAAACTGCCCCGGGTGGCCAAGACGGTGGGCCACCTCCTGGGGCGGGCACAGCGCTACGTGAGTGACGTCAAGGCCGACATCAACCGCGAAATCCAGCTCGACGAGTTGAAGAAGATGCAATCCGAGGTGGTGGAATCCGCCCGCGGAATCGAGGATTCCCTGCGGAAGGATCTGGAGGCCACCCGCACCGCGATCGAAGCGCCCGTCAGCGCCGTGGCGGCTGAGGTCGAGGCGGCGCTACCTGCAGCAGCGTCGCTCGATACCCCGCTTCCGCCACCTGCGGACGGCGCAACCCCCAAGACGACTGCATGAGCGACGCGGCGGAAGAGTCCTTCATCTCCCACCTGGTCGAGTTGCGCGACCGCCTCATGCGCAGCCTGATTGCGGTGGGGATCGTCTTTGGGGTGCTGTGCCTCTACCCCGGACCGGGCGCCATCTACGACCTGCTCGCCCTGCCCTTGACCAAGACCCTGCCGGAAGGCGCCAAGATGGTGGCCATCGGGGTCATCACGCCCTTCATGGTTCCCCTCAAGATCACGGCCTTGGTGGCCTTCGTCGTGGCGCTCCCGGTGGTGCTCTATCAGGCCTGGGCCTTCGTCGCTCCGGGTCTGTACGCCCACGAGAAGCGCCTGGGCATCCCCCTCATCGTGTCCAGCACCCTGCTGTTCCTGCTCGGGATGGCCTTCTGCTATTTCTTCGTCTTCGGTCAGGTCTTCACCTTCATTTCCGGGTTCGCGCCCAAGAGCATCACCCCGGCGCCGGACATCGAGGCCTACCTGTCCTTCGTGATGACCATGTTTGTCGCCTTCGGCGTGTCCTTCGAGGTGCCTGTGGCCCTTGTGGTGCTGGTGCGCATGGGTCTGGTCACCGTCGAGCGCCTCAAGGAATGGCGCTCCTATTTCATCGTGGGGGCCTTCGTCGTTGCGGCCGTGGTGACGCCGCCTGACGTGGTGTCGCAGCTGGCCCTGGCCATCCCCATGTGCCTGCTCTATGAACTTGGCATCCTTGCTTCACGTCTTGTGTCGCGACCGGAGCCGGCTGCTACCGACGCGCCACCGCCCTGAATTCTGCTCAAAGCGCGGCCGGCGGCGTGCGCCGCTGTCCGGCCAGCGTCGGGAGCCAGCGTCTTGCTTCGCCCTCCTGGAACCACCAGAGGCTTCCGGGGGGCATTTCCTGCCAGGTTTCGTTGTCGGTCAGCGGTTCGGTGGCGATCACCGCCACCCGATCCGCCGGGGTCGTCAGGGCAGAAAAATCCACCGTCACATCCTGGTCGCGCAGATGGGCTTCCGTGAAGGGGGCCCGGCGCACGATGTAGGAGAGGCGGGTGGAGGCGTGGGCCATCAGCCACTCGCCTCCCGAAAGCAGGAAATTGCATTCGCCGTGGGCGGCGAGGCGGATCGTCAGCCGCGCCAGTGCCGCAAAGAGGGCATCGTCCGGCGGGCGGACCGAGCCGAATTCCCGCAGCAGTTCCTGCAATAGCCAGCAAAAGGCGGCCTCACTGTCGGTGCTGCCCACCGGCTGCGGAAAGCCGGTCAGGCTTGGCGCAAAGCCTTCGAGATGACCGTTGTGGGCGAATATCCAGTGCCGTCCCCAGAGCTCCCGCAGGAAGGGGTGGGTATTTTCCAAGCCGACCGAGCCCCGGGTGGCCTTGCGAATGTGGGCCACGACGTTGGTCGAGCGGATGGGGTAGCCCCGCACCAGTTCGGCCACAGGCGACGCGGCGGAGGGCTGCGGGTCGAGGAAGAGGCGAACCCCGGCTCCCTCGAAGAAAGCAATGCCCCAGCCATCGGTATGGACATCGGTGGCCCCGCCGCGGGCCTGAAAGCCGGTGAAGGAAAAGCAGATGTCGGTCGGCACGTTGCAGTTCATGCCGAGCAACTGGCACACGGCTCAATCCTCCTGCGGCTTCATGGCCGGGCGCTTGCCGATGCGGACAGGCAATTCGAGCAGGGTCTTGTCCCGCCGCAGGCGGAAGGTGACGCGCTCGTCGGGCTTCAGGGCGGCGATCAGGTCGAGCATGACCTGGGAATCCTTGACCGCCTTGTCCCCGACGGCTAGCAGAACATCTCCAGGGCGAACCCCGGCGCCGTCGGCCGGACTGCCCCGCACCACGCCAGCGATCAGGGCGCCCGCCGTATCGGGCAGCCCGAAGGACTCCGCCAGTTCCTGCGTGATTTCCTGGGCCTCGACGCCGATCCAGCCCCGGGTGACCGCGCCATTCTGGATGATTTGCTCCATGATGTCCTTGGCGCTGGACACCGGAATGGCGAAGCCGATCCCCAGGGAGCCGCCGGTACGGGAGTAGATGGCCGTGTTGATGCCGACCAGATTGCCCGCGGTATCGACCAGGGCGCCGCCCGAGTTGCCCGGGTTGATCGCCGCGTCGGTCTGGATGAAATTCTCGAAGGTATTGATGCCCAGGTGAGAGCGCCCCAGGGCCGAGACGATGCCCATGGTGACCGTCTGTCCCACGCCGAAGGGATTGCCGATGGCCAGCACCACGTCGCCGACCCGCAGGTGCTCCATCTGGCCGAAGGTGATAGCCGGCAAATGGTCGCCGGCGATGCGCAGGACCGCCAGATCGGACTCCGGGTCGCTGCCGATGACCCGGGCCTTCTGCGTGCTGCCGTCGGCCAGGGAAACCTGGATGTCTTCGGCAGCTTCGACGACGTGGAAATTGGTCAGGATGTAGCCGGAATCGCTGACGATGACGCCGGAGCCCAGGCTGGAGGTGCGCTGGGGGCGGCTGTCGAAGCGATCGCCAAAAAAGTGGCGGAAGATCGGATCCTCCAGCAAGGGGTGCCGGGGCGCCTGGATTTCCTGCGTGGTGTAGATGTGCACCACGGAAGGCAGGGCCTTGCGTGCCGCTTCACGGTAAGTGGACGCCTGACGCGTGCCGTCGTCAGGGGGCGTGTGCGATTCGTGCAGGGCCACCACCGCAGGCCGCTCCCGCGGAAGCCATTCGGGCTTGAGGGTGGCGACGACGAACAGGGCGGCCAGCAGAACCGTCACCGTTTGTGCAAAAATCAGCCACAACCTCTGCATGGAAGACCGGAACGATGAAGCGGGAAGAATTGGTGGAGTATCTCGACCGGGTGCTGGACTGCGGCCGCTTCCGGGATTATTGCCCAAACGGCCTGCAAGTGGAAGGACGCGCCGATGTCCGCTGCATCGTCGCCGGCGTGACGGCCAGTCAGGCCCTGCTCGACGCGGCGGTAACGGCCGGTGCCGATGCCGTCCTGGTCCACCACGGCTATTTCTGGCGCGGCGAGGATGGCCGTGTCACCGGGATGCGTCGCCGGCGCCTGGCAACGCTCCTGAGCGCCGACATCAATTTGCTTGCCTACCATTTGCCCCTCGATGCCCATGCGGAATTCGGCAACAACGTCCAGCTGGCGCGCCTTGCCGGCTGGCAGCCGGAGGGGCGCTTCGGGGACCAGGATCTGGGCTGTCTGGGGCGGCCGGCGGGGACGCCGGTGGCCGCAGATTTGGCGGCCGACTTGGGCGGCGCTCTGGGAAGGGATGCCCTGCTCGTCGGTGACGGGAAACGACCCGTCCGCCGCATGGCGTGGTGCACCGGTGCTGCCCAGGGATACTTCGAAGCCGCCATCGCCCTGGGGGCGGACGTCTTTGTTTCCGGAGAGATTTCCGAACAGACGGTTCACCTGGCCCGGGAGAGCGGTGTGCCCTACGTGGCCTGCGGTCACCATGCCAGCGAGCGCTACGGCGTCCGGGCCCTCGCCGACCATCTGGCGCAAACCTTCGCCCTGGATTGCCGCTTCGTCGATATCGACAACCCGGTTTGAGGCCGTACCTTGCGGTCGATCAGGCGGCTCTTGGCAGCGGGACGACTTTCGCCCGCTGGCAGCCATAGCCCTCATCCAGCAGGTGCAGCAGAAAGACGATTTCCTCGATGACTTCCAGGGGGAAGCCCGCCCGTTGGCCCTCGCGGTTGTCCTGTACCAGGCCGGCGAGATAGTCGCGGCAGGACTGGGTGCCCCAGGTCTTGGTCAGACGTCGGGTGATGTGCTCGTAATCCTCCAGGGACTTGAGCCCCGAGACCGGCGTTTCGGACTCTTCCCAGTCGGGTACACGGAAATTGAAGCGATCCCGGATGCGCCGCATCAGGGTCTCGTACTCGTCGCGCATGTCGGCACGACGGTAGAGATTGAGCAGCATGAGCCAGGCTTCGATGCGGTCGGGCGCCTGTTGGGCGATGAACGAGGCCAGGCTGTCCGCTGCTCCCCGCAGGCGACCGAAGGACAGCATGATCTCGGCCAGGTGCAGGGCGGACTCGTCCTCTTCCACTTCCATGTCAGGGATGGAAGGGGGCACCGAGTGGGTTTGGGCCGGTGGCGTGAGCGGGGTTCCGGGCACGGAGTCGAGCAGAAGGTCGATTTCCGGGGCCGCCGCTGCGAGCGGTGCGGGGGGCGCCTCGGCGGGGCGGGATTGCGGCTGTGGCGGTGGAGGGATCTGGGCGGAGGGCCGGCCCGGAGGGGGAAGGTCCCCATCGTTCAGCCCACGGCGGCGGGCCAGGACATGGGCGCCCCCCGCGGCGAGTATCCCGCCGATCAGGGCGCTCAAGGCGAGTTCCAGCCATTGCCCGGAGGTCGTCGTGGCCGGCGTCGCAGGCGCGCGGGATGCCGGGGGGGCGACGGCTGGAGCGGCGGCTTGGGCCGGCGGTGCCTGGAGGGCCTGGGCCATCTGCAACTGTTGCTGCAGGGCCAGGGCCTCGGTGGCCAGATTCATGGCCTGATTCAGTTTGTCTACCTGTTGATTCAGCAGTCCCAGCGTCGTTTCCATCTTGAGAATGCGTTCTTCGATCTCCGGCAGGCTTGCTTTCTGAGCCGTGGGCTTTTCCCCCGCTCGGAGTTCCACCGGCGGAGCCCCGAGTACCAGTCGGTCCGCCGTATCGGCGGGCGGAGTCCGGGGGGCTGCGTGGGGAGCGGGGGCGGGACGTTCCTGATCGGCAGGCGGGGCGGCAGCCGTGCGCACAGGCGGCTTCGCCGGTCGCGCCGCTTCGGGGCGCCGGGGTTTCGGCGGCAGGAGAACGCGGGTGCCTTCCGCCAGGGGCGTGTCATCGGCGAGGTCTGGATTGGCTTGACGCAAGCCGGCCAACAGGCGGCGCTGGCGGGCGGGGCTGTCGGCAGCGAGGCTGGTGGCGATGCTCTCCAGGGTGTCACCCTCGAAAGCTGCGACGCTACCGGCATTTCCGGACCGCGGGGGGGCCACGGCGTGTGCCTCGCCCGAGGCGACTTCGGGCAGGGCCACTGGCGCCTGAGGCATGAGGACGAAGTCACGCTGCAATTCGACGCCGCAGTCGGCGCGCAGGGCAAGGACGAACACCGGATCGTGGATGGCGCGGCTGCCGGTGACGATGACCCGGTAGGCGTCGCCGACGCGGACCAGACGCAGGCGGGCGGCAGTGACCACCGGCAGGTCGGAGTCCTTCAAGGGGGCGAGGCGCAGGCAGGCCCCCGCGAGATTGGGGTCGTCGCCGACGATGGCGACCTCGGCGCGCAGCGGCTCCCCCACCCGCGATTGCAGGGTGATCTCCCCGAATCCCGCCGCGCCTGCGTCCAAGGCGAGAAAGGCCGCGGCCATGGCGCCGAGACGGAACATGCTAGGCTTCATTACAACCCCCTGATCTTACTTACGGGGGCAATCTATCACTTAGGTAGTAGCCGGGGAGTGAATTGTTCCACGGTTTCACGACGAAGGCTGCGGCTCCTTATTCCCGTAAGGCATAGGCCCCCTCGGCGGTCTTCAGGCGGTGATTCGTGTCCCTCTGGCGCGACCCGTCCTTCCAGGAAAACGCAACGGCGCCGCACCGCGATATGGGGGGCCATCCGGTGCCTGACCCCTCAGCGACGATTCTTCTGACCTGGCTCGAGGCGGTGCGTCAGCCCGTGATCGCAAAGTCGATGCCTATGCGCTTCAGCAGGCGTGCCGCCTGACGCAGGGCCTCGAGCAGAAAGCGCCGGTCCAGGTCGTTGAGGGTGTAGGGGTCGATGCGGTTGCGCGGCTTCCCGCCCCCGGCCAAGGTCTCGTGCTGCAGGCGCAGACGCAGGGATTGCAGAAAGCGGAAGGCTTCCACTAGGGCGGCCACTTCCTTGCCCGGCAGGTGACCGGCCGCGCCCAGAGCGAGCAGCCGTCCCGCCGTGGCCTGCTCGTGGATGCCGTGGCGCAGGGCATAGAGACGGGCGGCATCGACGAAGACCGACAGCACGCCTTGCTTGAGGTCGATGCTGTTGGGCGGTTCGGCATCCCGATCCACGCGGAAATCGCGGAAGAAGCCGATGGGTACCGAGCGCAGCAGGGCGGTTTCGGCCAGAAGGCGCAAGAAACGCTGGCTGTCAGGCGCCTGGCTGGCAAGCTCCTGGGTGAGCTCCGCGGTCAGGGTGCCATCGCCCCACAGATGGCGGAGGTCGAAAAAAATGGTGGCGTTGAGGATCGCTTCCGGCTCCGGTACATGGAGCCACTGTCGGAACTGGGCTTTCCATTCCTCAAGGGTCAGGCACCAGCGCGGGTTGCCGCCCATGATGCCGCCCTCGCACAAGGGGATGCCCCGCAGTTGGCGAGGGTCTGGTTCACCCGCTGCGCGCCGCGTAGCAGGGCGTTGCGCACGGCGTCGGTGGCTGCCGGGTCGCGGGGCGTGAAGATGATGCCGTTGTCCTGGTCTGTCAAGAGCGTCTGCTCGTGGCGCCCCTGGCTGCCCATGACGATCCACGCCAGCTGGTCGAGGTCGAAGAGTTCTTCCTGGGCGAATTCGACCTCGATCACCCGCCGCGCCAGTTGGTCGCTCAGGCTGGAAACGATTTGCGTCGCCTGCCAGGCGGCGACCCCCTGGCCCAGGAGCTGGGCCGAGTAGGCCTGAATATCCTTGGCGGCCGTCTGCAGATCGCGGCCGGAGTCCGAGCTGGCGAGGCGGTGCCGGAGCCAGCCGATACGCGCCGCATCGGCCGCCAGCAACTCGGGGTGGCTGACGACCCGCAGGGATCGGCGAGGCGCTACGTTTTCGACGAGGATTTCGTCGATGCCCCGTTCCATCATCAGCGCCGCCGCTTCGTGTACCGAAGTCGATTCCGGCAGGCACGGCGGCAGGGGGGTCATGCGCGTGGCGATGGCGGCGGTCAGTTCGGCCTTGCCGGCCAGCACGGCGTCGAGCAGGTTGCCATAGCCGAAGGCGCCGGCCAGGGAACCGTTGCGGTCGCGCACGAGGAGCAGGTGGGCGTCCTGATCGCGCAGGCGCTTGAGCGCGGAGACCAGCGCTTCGTCGGCATCGACCTCGACCACCGGCCGGCCGGCGCAGGCAGCCAGGGTCTGCGGTATGGGGAGCTCTTGCGCCAGGGCGGCCGGCACGGGGGCCGGGCGGCTTGCGTGGCGGGCCAGGGACTGGGCGCGGGCGGCGAGGCGCTTGGCGAAATGGGGATTGCGCCGGGAGAGTTCGCGCAGGTCATTCGTCTTCAGGCGCCAGCAGATCGAATCCTGCAGGGCGCGGAAGCGGACGCTGACTGCCTTGCCATCCTCCAATGCTTCGAGGGGGAAGCATTCCCGCGGCACCAACTCGGCCAGAACCCTGTCACCAGTCTCCGGAAAGAGGCCGATATAGCCGCTCTCGATGAAATACAGATGTTCACCGGGGCTGCCCGGCGACAGCACCGTATGCCCGGCCGGGTAATCTTCCTGCACCATGCGCCCGGCAAGCC
Organism: Betaproteobacteria bacterium; assembly: GCA_016720065.1. NCBI lineage: Bacteria > Pseudomonadati > Pseudomonadota > Betaproteobacteria > Betaproteobacteria bacterium. The sequence continues at coordinate 548,729 of JADJXY010000001.1, forward strand.
AACCGAGATCGTCCTGGGGCAAATGACAAAAAGGCTCCCCTTCGCCGAAGGCGAGGCGATGTGGTCTGCTCACGATGATTCTCCCTTGTGCGCCTTCCCCGCAGGCCGGGTGCCGAATGCTGACGGAAGGGCATCGGCCGGGGGCTTTCAGTTGAGATTTCTATTACTAAAGTTAGTGTATCTGCGGGGGCGGAGCAAACAGATATTTCACGTTTATCGGGGCTCCTCGGCATTGAGAATTGCATGACAAAAGAGTGGTCTCCATGGCGTGCGACAATGGCGCCATGTTCGTCGCCACCGCCCGCGGGCTGATCGCCCATGCCCTTCCCATTCTGGTGGCCCAGCTCTCATCCATCGGCATGATGCTGGTCGATACCGTAGTGCTCGGGCACGTCAGCGCCGTCGATCTGGCGGCGGTTGCCATCGGCGGCGGTCTGCACGTCTCGGTCATTTTTGCCCTGGCCGGAATCCTCCAGGCGGTCGCACCGGTGGTCGCCCACCTGCAGGGAGCGAAGCAGGACCACGAGGTGGCCGGTGTCCTGCAGCAGGGGTTCTGGCTGGCGCTGCTGTTCAGCGTGCCCGGTGTCGCCTTCCTGCGCCACCCCGACCTGGCGCTGGCCTTGACCAGCATGGATCCCGCCATCGAGTCCCGCGTGCGCGACTACCTCGCCCTGTTGGCCTGGGGCTTGCCCGCCGCCCTGTGCTACCGGACCTTCTACGGCTTCTGCAACGCCCTCGGCAAGCCCCGGGTGCTCATGTTCATCGGATTCTCCAGCCTGCTGCTGCACGGCTTCCTGGCCTGGGGGCTGGCCCTGGAAGGTTGGTTGGGGGAACCCCTCGGCGTGAGGGGCTGCGCCCTCTCCAACGTCGGCATCGCCTGGCTTGCCTGCGGGGCTGGTGCGGCCTATCTGCACTTTGGCCCCCTGGGCAAGCGCTACCGCCCCTTACAGGGATGGCGCAAGCCCGATTGGTCCCGCTGGCAGGAACTCCTGCGCCTGGGGCTGCCCATGGGTCTGTCCAATCTGGTGGAAATCACGGCCTTTACCCTGGTCGCCCTGTTCATTGCGCCCCTGGGCGCAGAAATCGTCGCCGGACACCGCATCGTCGCCAATCTGGCCACGCTGTGCTATATGCTTCCCCTGTCGGTCTCCCTCGCGACTCTGGCGGCGGTGGGGCAGGCCATGGGCGCGAAGGACTTCCCGGCTGCGCGGCGAGCGGTGGGGGCCGGGCTGGCGCTGGCCATGGGGCTCGCGATCCTGGCCGGCGCTGTCCTGTGGCTTGCGGCCGAGCCCGTGGTGGCGTTCTACTCGGATCAGGCCGGGGTGCGGCAGGTGGCTCTGGCCCTCATTCCCTTCATCGTCGCCTATCAGCTCTGCGATGCCTGGCAGACCGTCGCCGGCCACGCCCTGCGGGCGTGCCGCGTCGCTTTCCTGCCCATGGTGATCCAGGTTCTGTGCTTCTGGGGCATCGCCCTGGGGGGCGGCTGGTGGCTGGCCTATCGGGCGGCCGATCCCTTGGGCGTGGCCGGATTCTGGCTCGCCGCCGTCCTCGGTCTGGTCCTGGCGGGCGTGCTGTTGGCTGTGTTATTGCGTCAGGTTCTCAGGTCCGCTGCGGCCAGGTAATTATGAATTCAGGCTGCAAGCTTCATGAAAGCTTGTGCTAGTATCTTCAGCCTTCCGATGCTCCAATCGGGCGGAATCCGGCCAACCCGGCTCTGCCGCCCTTCGCTCGCAACTCAACTCTAGCAAGGAAAGCGCATGAAAATTCACGAATATCAGGGCAAACAAATCCTGAAAAAATTCGGTGTGACGGTTCCGCGCGGTATTCACTGCACGACGGTGGATGACGCGGTCAAGGCGGCCGAAACCCTGGGGGGAAGCATCTGGGTAGTCAAGGCCCAGATCCACGCCGGCGGCCGCGGCAAGGGCGGCGGCGTCAAGGTGGCAAGAACCCTCGAACAAGTGCGCGAGTACGCCGGTCAGATTCTCGGCATGCAACTGAAGACCCACCAGACCGGCCCGGAAGGCCAGAAGGTGCGCAATCTGCTGATCGAGGAAGGCGCTGACATCAAGCACGAATACTACGTGGCTGCCCTCACCGACCGCGCTTCCCAGAAGGTCGTCATGATGGCCTCCTACGAAGGCGGCATGGATATCGAAGAAGTTGCCCACAAGACCCCGGAGAAGATCATCAAGGTCTTCATCGATCCGCTCACCGGGCTGACCGACGACCAGGCCATGACCCTGGCCGAGGGCATCCAGATGCCGGAAGGTTCCGTCGCCCAGGCCTGCGACACCTTCAAGAAGCTGTACACCTGCTACATGGAGACCGATGCTTCCCTGGCGGAGATCAACCCCCTGATCCACCAGGGCGACGGCACCGTCAAGGCCCTGGACGCCAAGTTCAACTTCGATTCCAACTCCCTCTACCGTCAGCCGGAAATCGTCGCCATGCGCGACCTGGACGAAGAGGATGCCGATGAAATCGAAGCCTCCAAATTCGACCTCGCCTACATTTCGCTCGACGGCAACATCGGCTGCCTGGTGAATGGCGCCGGTCTGGCCATGGCCACCATGGACACCATCAAGCTGTTCGGCGCCGAGCCGGCCAACTTCCTGGACGTGGGTGGCGGCGCTACCACCGAGAAGGTCACCGAAGCCTTCAAGATCATGCTCAAGAACCCCAAGGTCAAGGGCATCCTGGTGAACATCTTCGGCGGCATCATGCGCTGCGACACCATCGCCACCGGCGTCGTCGCCGCGGCCAAGGAAACCCACCTGTCCGTGCCGCTGGTCGTCCGCATGAAGGGCACCAACGAGGATCTGGGCAAGCAGATCCTCAAGGATTCCGGCCTGCCCATCATCTCCGCCGATTCCATGGCCGAAGCCGCCACCAAGATCGTCGCCGCGGTCAAGTAAGGAGCACTGAGAATGTCCATCCTCATCAACAAAGACACCAAGATCATCACCCAGGGCATCACCGGCAAGACCGGCCAGTTCCACACGGAAAAGTGCCAGGAGTACGCCAACGGCAAGAACTGCTTCGTCGCCGGCGTGAACCCCAAGAAGGCGGGCGAGAGCATCTTCAACATCCCCATCTTCGGTTCCGTCAAGGAAGCTGCCAAGCAAACCGGCGCCACCGTTTCCGTCATCTACGTGCCGCCCGCCGGTGCCGCGGACGCCATCTGGGAAGCCGTCGAAGCCGACCTGGACCTGGCCATCTGCATCACCGAAGGCATTCCCGTCCGCGACATGCTGGTGGTGCGCAACAAGATGAAGGCCAAGGAGGCCGCCGGCGGCAAGAAGACCCTGCTGCTCGGCCCCAACTGCCCCGGCCTCATCACCCCGGACGAAGTGAAGATCGGCATCATGCCGGGTCACATCCACAAGAAGGGCCGCATCGGCGTCGTTTCCCGCTCCGGCACGCTGACCTACGAAGCCGTCGGTCAGCTGACCGAGTTGGGCCTAGGCCAGTCCTCCGCCGTCGGCATCGGCGGCGACCCGATCAACGGTCTGAAGCACATCGACGTCATGAAGATGTTCAACGACGATCCGGACACCGACGCCGTCATCATGATCGGCGAAATCGGCGGTCCCGATGAAGCCGAAGCCGCCCAGTGGTGCAAGGCCAACATGAAGAAGCCCATCGTCGGCTTCATCGCCGGCGTCACCGCCCCGGCCGGCAAGCGCATGGGCCACGCCGGTGCCTTGATCTCCGGCGGAGCCGACACGGCGGATGCCAAACTCGCCATCATGGAAGCCTGCGGCTTCAAGGTGACGAAGAATCCGTCGGAAATGGCCAAGTTGCTCAAGGCCATGCTGTAGCGCGCCTTCGCCCCCGAGAAAGCGCCGGAGCCCCCGGCGCTTTTTTGTTTTGGGCCTGGGTTTTTTTGGCCCGCTTCGGACTAAAATGCCCCGACCCCAATAGCATCATCTGATCCACCAAGTCGCCCGGGAGAGCGGCAAGCGCATGAATAACGCAGGTACCCCAAGGGAAGTGCGGCGTGACGGACGCCGCCGGGGGTTTTCCCCTCTTCGCTGGTTGTTTCGCATTACCCTGATTCTGGCCCTGGCGGCGGCTATCGCCGTCTGGATCGAAATGCGCGAATCCTGGCTTCAGTCGCGCCTTTTTTCGGAATGGGCCCAGGGCGCCGATTTCCGCGTCGAACCGGGCGCCAATCCCGATCTCTGGTTGCCGGCCGAGGGGCCCTACGACCAGCGTCTGGGCTACGCCCAGTTGCGCGTGGCCTTGCCCAAACTGGCGGCGGCCGGGTTCGAGGTGAGCGCCCAGGCGCGGCAGTCGGAGCGTTTCCGGCAGATCACCGGGCGCGGATTGAATCCCATCTATCGGGAAAAGTCCCAGGCCGGTCTTACCGTTCTCGACCGCAAGGGCGAGACGCTCTATTCGACCCTCTACCCCCAGCGCCAATACGAACGCTTCGAGGCCATTCCCTCCATCGTGGTCGCGTCGCTCCTGTTCATCGAGAACCGCGAGCTTCTCGATAGCGAGCACCCCCGCCGCAATCCGGCCGTCGAATGGGATCGCTTCGGCCGGGCGCTGATCGGTCAGGCCGTACGGGCCGTCGATCCGGAGGGGGCCGGGCGGGCAGGGGGCAGCACCCTCGCCACCCAGATCGAAAAATTCCGCCACTCGCCGGGCGGTCGCACCCACGGGCCGGAGGAAAAACTCCGCCAGATGGCGTCGGCCTCGCTGCGGGCCTACCACGGGGGCGTCGAGACCTTGGAGACTCGCCGGCGCATTGTGCTCGACTTCGTCAATTCGGTTCCTCTCGGCGCGGTACCCGGCGTGGGCGAGGTCAATGGCCTGGGCGATGGCCTCTGGGCCTGGTACGGGCGGGACTTCGGCGAGGCCAATCGGGCCTTGGTGGCAGCGCAGGAGTCACCGTTCGCGGCAGCGGCACCCTTCAAGGAGGCCCTGTCGCTCTTCATCGCCCAGCGTCGGCCTTCCGATCTTCTCGCCGTGAGCGAACGACGCCTGGGCGAACTCACCGACAGCCACCTCCGTATCCTGGCCCAGGAGGGCGTCATTTCGGCCGCCTTGCGCGACGCTGCTCTGGCCGTACAGCTCAATCCCCGCGACACGCCCCTGCCGCCGCCAGCGGTCTCCTTCGTCGAGCGCAAGGCGGTCAATGCCGCCCGTTCCGTGCTGGCGGACTATCTCGACGTGGACAATCTCTACGCCCTCGACCGCTACGATCTTACGGCCCGCGCCACCCTGGATGCGGAGGCCCAGAACGGCGTGACGCGCTTCCTGGCCAGCCTGCGCGAAGAAACGGTGCTCAAATGCCTGGGTTTGAAGAGCGAGCGCCTGTTGCTGCGCGGCGATCCGACTGAAGTGCGCTTCAGCTTCACCCTGTTCGAGGCCACCGCCCAGGGCAATCTGCTGCGGGTCCAGGCGGACAACGTGGATCAGCCCCTGGACATCAACGTGGGGACCAAGCTCGATCTGGGGTCGAGCGCCAAGTTCCGTACCCTGGTGAGCTACCTGGAAGTCGTCGCCGACCTGCATCGGCGCTACGGCAGCCTGACGCCGGAGGATCTGCGCAAGCTGCGTCCGGAAGGCAGCGACCCCTTGACCCGCTGGGCCATCGAGCACCTGCTGCGCAGCGAGGACAGGAGCCTCCCGGCCCTGCTCGATGCCGCTTTGAACCGGCGCTATTCCGCCGACCCCAAGGAAACTTTTTTCACTGGCGGCGGCTTGCACAGTTTCCAGAATTTCAAGCGCGAGGACGATGCCAAAGTGCCTACGGTCGAAGAGGCCCTGGAGCAATCGATCAACCTCTCCTTCGTGCGCATCATGCGCGACGTGGTCCATTACCACGCCTACGAAGCCGAAGATGCTCCGGGGGCGGAACTGCGCAGGGACGAGGAAAGGGCGCGCCGCAGCTTCCTCAGCCGCTTTGCCGACCAGGAGGGCAGGGCCTTCCTGGCCCATTTCTTCCGCAAATACCGCGGTACGGCGCCGGAGGATCTATTGCCGGCCCTGGTTTCCGACCTGCGCCCCCTGCCGAGTCGTCTGGCAGCAGCGTTCCTTGGTGTGGAGCCCCAGGCGGACTTTGCCTCCTTCAGCGCCTTCATGAACGCCCAGCTCGGAGACCGGGCGGGCAGCGAGGCGCAACTCAGGAAGCTCTACTCCACCTACGCCCCCCTGCGCCTGAATCTCTCCGACCAGGGCTACCTGGCCCGTGTGCACCCGCTCGAACTGTGGCTGGTGGGTTATCTCAAGCAGAACCCGAAAGCAGGTTTCGACCAGGTCGTCGCGGCCAGCGTGCAGCAGCGGCAGGAGGCCTATCGCTGGCTGCTCAACTCCCGCTTCCGGCGCGCCCAGGATGTGCGCATCCGTATCGCCCTGGAAGTGGCGGCCTTCGAGCGCATCGCCGCGAGCTGGAAGCGGGTGGGTTATCCCTTCGATCGACTGGTCCCCTCCTATGCCACCTCCATCGGCAGTTCGGCCGATCGGCCGGCGGCCCTGGCGGAATTGATGGGTATCGTGGTGGGCGGCGGTATTCGCCAGGCGACGGTCCGGGTGGACGAGCTGCGTTTCGCCAGTGGCACCCCCTTCGAGACCCAGTTGCTGTGGACACCGCGCGCGGGGACGCGCGTGATGCCCGTCGAAGTGGCCGCTGCCGCCCGCAAGGCGCTTCTGCGGGTGGTCAATAGCGGCACTGCGCGCCGTCTCAAGGATACTTATCGTGGACCCGACGACAAGCCGCTCCTGGTTGGGGGCAAGACCGGGACCGGGGACCATCGCTTCGACGTGATCGGTGCCGGAGGGCAGATCAAGTCCTCCCGGGTGGTCAATCGGGCGGCGACCTTCGTCTTTTACCTGGGGGAGCGTTTTTTCGGAACCGTGACTGCCTTCGTCCCCGGCGAGCAGGCGGCGGGTTACGATTTCACCTCGGCCCTGCCGGTGCAGGTATTCAAGGAGATGGAGCCCCTGCTGCGTCCCCTGGTCTCGGGCAAGCCCGGTGCCGGTCAGCCCCGTTGTCCGGCGTGATGGAGGAGTGTGTATGGCGCTTTATCTGAGCGAGGAAGACGTCCGTCAGGTTTTGACGACGGCGATGGCCCTGGAAGCCGTCGAGTCGGCCCATCGCGAGTTGTCCCTCGGCCAGGCGCAGGACACGCCGCGGGCCAGGACGCGCCTGCCGGGCACCACGCTGCACGTCTTGCACGGCGCCCTGCCCGAGCAGGGCGTTATCGGCTACAAGGCCTACACCAGCAATCGCAGCGGAAACCGGTTCTTTGTGCACCTCTTCGACGCGGGAACCGGCATTCCTCTGGCGACGATATCGGCCGACCGCCTCGGCATGGTGCGCACCGGCGCGGCGAGCGGGCTGGCCACACGGCTCCTGGCGCGTCCTGAAAGCCGGGTGCTGGGCCTGTTCGGTGCCGGGTGGCAGGCGGAGGGACACCTGGAGGCCGTCTGCGCTCAGAGGCCCATCGAGGAAGTCCGCGTGTATGCCCGCCGGGCGGATCGTCTGGCCGACTTCTGCGCCCGCATGGGTGAGCGCCTCGGCGTCCGCGTCGTCCCTGCGCCGTCGCCGGAAGCCGTGGTCCGTGAGGCCGACGTTCTGGGAACGGTGACCACCGCTGCAAGCCCCCTCTTCGAGGCCGCCTGGCTGGCGCCCGGGACGCACATCAACGCTGCCGGTTCCAATGCCCTGATCCGGCGCGAGTTGTCCGAGGAGGCCATCCGGCGGGCGGCCCTGATCTGCGTCGATGCCGTGCCGACCGCCCTGGCCGAGGCCGGCGATCTGCTGCCGCCGCTGGACAAGGGCAGGCTCCATTCCCGGCAGTTGGTCGAATTGGGAGATATCGTCGTGGGGCGGCGTGCAGGGCGTATTTCGCCCCTCGATATCACGCTTTTCGAGTCCCAGGGCCTGGCCATCCAGGACTTGGCCCTCGCCGTGCGGGTTCTCGCGGCGGCGCAACAGAAAGGCCTGGGGTCGCCGCTGCCCGGCGGATGAAATTTGACTATGTTGAGAAGCCCGCGTAAGAATAGCGGTTAAATAGTTGTATTTCGGCCTCTTGCGCTGAAAAAACATAGAAGGAAAAGGGGGCATGGGTAAATCGGGTTTCTGGAAGACCGACTGGTTTCTCGGCGTGGTGGTGACGGTGCTCATGCTCGTCGCCAATGGCTCCGACCTGGTACAGAGTCTGGAGCGCAAGGCTTACGACATGGGCGTGAACAAGTCCAGCCGTACGCCCTCCGACCGGGTTGCCGTGGTGGCCATAGACGACTACAGCATCGCCAATATCGGCCGCTGGCCCTGGCCGCGGGACGTCCACGCCCGCTTTGCCGACCTCATGGCCACTGCCCAGGCCAAGGCGGTCGGCAATACCGTCTTCTTCTATGAACCGGAAGTCTCCCCCGGTTACGCCTATATCACCAAGCTGACCGACATCGTCAATCAGGCCGCGGCCGAGGGGGCGCCAGCCAGCGGCGAACTGGAGAAAATCGCGGCGGTGCTCAAGGAAGCCGAGGGCGCCCTCAACACCGACCGCCAGTTGGCGGAGAGCTACGCCAAGACGGGCACCATCCTGCTGCCCCTCACTTTCCAGTTGGGTGAGGCCCGCGGCAGGCCCGACAAACCCCTGCCGGATTACGTGGTGGCCAACCGAGTTCCCCAGGTTACTCCGGGCAGCGGTTTTGCGCTGCCGGGCATGCAGGTCCAGTATCCCTTCGAAGCCATCGGCGCCAAGGCGGCCGCGGTGGGCCATCTCAATGCCAATCCGGACGTCGACGGCGGAATCCGCGCCGAGCCTTTGGTGGTGCAGTACTTCGACCAGTATTACCCCGCCCTCTCGTTGATGATCGCCGCCAAGAGCCTCAACCTCGGTCCGGCCGACATTCGCGTGCAACTGGGCGAGGAAGTGCGTCTCGGCAATCTGCGCATCGCCACCGGTCCGGCCACCGAGATGAATACCTTCTTCTACAAGGACGTCGATGGTCACCCGGCCTTCCAGGTGGACTCCTTCTACGACGTGCTCGCCGGCAAGATTCCCGCCGCCAAGTACGCCGGCAAGATCGTCCTGGTCGGAGCAACGGCGGCTGGGGTCGGAACGCCCCAGGTGACCCCGATTTCACCTGCCATGCCCCCGGTTCTTACCTTGGCGCATTCCGTGTCCAGCATCCTGCAGGAACACTTCTTCGTGACGCCGGCCTGGGGCGGCGCGGCGACCTTGGGGGCCTTCCTGCTGGTGGCGGTTTATCTGATCGCCTTCCTGCCGCGGCTTTCTGCGGCCCTGGGAGCGGCGGCCACGGCGCTGCTTCTCATTCTGCTCATCGGGACGCACTTCGGCCTCATGGTCGGTTCCGGCATGTGGATTCAGCTCATGGGCGCTGCCTCGCTCCTGGTGGTAGGGCATCTTCTCCTGACCACCAAGCGCTACCTGATGACCGAGCGCGGCAAACAGAAATCCGATACCGAGTCCGCCGAATCGAACCGCATGCTGGGCCTCGCCTTCCAGGGGCAGGGCCAGCTCGACATGGCTTTCGACAAGTTCCGCAAGTGTCCGATGGACGACGGACTGATGGAAAACCTCTACAACCTCGCCCTGGACTACGAGCGCAAGCGCCAGTTCAACAAGGCCGAGGCGGTTTTCCGTTACATGGCCGATTTCAACCCCAAGTTCCGCGATTTGCAGCAGCGCATCACCAAGGCCAAGCAGATGTCGGAGACGGTCATGCTGGGCGGCAGCCGTGGTCAGGCTGCAAGCGGCACCGTGATCCTGGGAGACGGCCAGGTGGAAAAGCCCATGCTGGGCCGCTATCAGGTCGAAAAGGAACTGGGCAAGGGGGCCATGGGCGTGGTGTACCTGGGGCGCGATCCCAAGATCAACCGGGTCGTCGCCATCAAGACTATGGCTCTGGCCCAGGAGTTCGCCGAGGACGAACTGGCCGAAGTCAAGGAGCGCTTCTTCCGCGAGGCGGAAACCGCAGGTCGGCTCAATCACCCCAACATCGTCACCATCTTCGATGCGGGTGAGGAGCACGATCTGGCCTACATCGCCATGGAGTTCCTCAAGGGCAAGGACCTGGTCGTCGCCACCAAGGCGGCCGGGCTGCTGCCCCTGCCGCAGGTGCTCTCCGTCGTTGCGCGGGTGGCCGAAGCCCTCGATTACGCCCACCAGAACAACGTCGTCCACCGCGACATCAAGCCGGCCAACATCATGTACGAGCCCGAGGGGGATCAGGTCAAGGTGACCGACTTCGGGATCGCGCGCATCACAGATTCTTCGAAGACCAAGACCGGTATGGTTCTTGGGACACCTTCCTACATGTCGCCCGAGCAACTGGCCGGCAAGAAGGTGGACGGCCGCTCCGACCTCTATTCCCTGGGGGTTACCCTGTTCCAGATGTGCTGCGGCCAATTGCCCTTCGTCGGGGAATCCATGGCCCAGCTCATGTACAAGATCGCCAACGAGCCGGCGCCCGAAGCGGCATCGGTCAATGGCGCGATTTCGCCCGAACTCAACGCGGTCATCGCCCGCAGCATGGCCAAGGATCCGGACGAACGCTACCAGCGCGGCAACGACCTCGCTGCCGATCTGCGGGCCTGTCTGGCCGGGTCCGGGCGGGCCTCGCCCGACCAGACCGGCAACGCCGGCGACGTCGATATCACGCTTTAGGGAACGGGGACGATGAAATTGGCTGAAGTGCTGGAAGTAGTGACCCGCAGCGATCCCGGGGTCGTGCGCTCGCACAACGAGGATGCGGTATTCGGCAGCGCCGATCACGGTCTCGCCATCCTGGCGGACGGCATGGGCGGCTACAACGCCGGTGAGGTGGCCAGTGGCATGGCGACCACCTTGCTGTCCTCCAATCTTACCGGTCTGGTCCAGACGTGCAGCCCCCAGGTGCTTGATGAGGAGACCGGCAAGCGCCTGTCCCACCGTCACATCCGCGAGCAGGTGGCCGGGACCAACGAGGCGATATACAACGCTGCCCAGAGCCAGCCCCAGTACGCGGGGATGGGTACGACGCTCGTCATGGCCTGGTTCTACGACAATCTGGTCACCGTGGCCCACATCGGCGATTCGCGCCTCTACCGTCTGCGCGGCGACGAATTCCAGCAGGTTACCCGGGACCATTCGCTCCTGCAGGAGCAGATCGACAGCGGCCTCATCACCGCGGAAGACGCCAAATATTCCCAGAACAAGAATCTCGTCACCCGGGCCCTGGGCGTCGATCCCGAGGTGGAACCCGAAGTCCGCGACTATGACGTGGAACCCGGCGACATCTATCTCCTGTGTTCGGACGGTTTGAACGACATGGTCGAGGACGAGGAAATCGCCATGACCCTGCAGAGCCTTGCGTCCAATCTTCCCTTGGCAGGCGATCAGTTGATACAGATGGCAAATGACAATGGTGGCAAGGACAACGTTTCGGTTATTCTTGTCAAGGTTCGTGGCGATTTTGCAGCGCCGCGGGGCTGGTGGCAGCGCTTCCTGGCCTGGTTCAAGTGAAATGAGGATGGCAACATGGCAAAACTGATCCTTTCGATGGACGGACTGGTGCTCAAGGAAATCTCGCTCAACAAGGAGCGGGTGACGATAGGGCGCAAGCCGCACAACGACATCCAGATCGACAATCTGGCCATTTCGGGCGAGCACGCGGCCATCGTCACCATCCTCAACGACTCGTTTCTAGAGGATCTGAACAGTACCAACGGCACCCTGGTCAACGGCCAGCCGGTCAAGAAGCATTTCCTGCGTAACAACGACGTGGTCGAACTGGGCAAGTACAAGCTCAAGTACGTCAGCGAACAGCCCGCGGCCGGAGGCGGTGGGGCGGATTTCGAAAAGACCATGCTCATCCGGCCCAACGTGTTGAAGAATGCACCGGAAGCCCCCAAGCCCGCCGAGGCCGCGGCCATGGCGAAGGCCAGCGAAAGCCAGCCGGCGGGCCTCCAGGCCCCGGTGGTGCCGGGGCCCACACCGGCCGCCATTGCCGCAGGAGCGGCGACGCCCACCACCGCGGCGCCCACGGCAGCGATACAGCTCCTGACCGGTGCCAACGCCGGCAAGGAACTCGAATTGACCAAGACCCTCACCACCCTCGGGAAACCGGGAGTTCAGGTGGCGGTCATCGCCCGTCGCCCCCACGGCTTTTTCATCACCCATGTCGAAGGCGCCCAGTTCCCCATCGTCAACGGCAATGTTCTCGATTCCCAGGCCCATCAGTTGGCGGATCACGACGTGATCGAGATCGCCGGTATCAAGATGGAGTTCTTTTTCAAGACCTGACGCCCGGGATACCACCTTCGTCAGGCCAACTTGAAAAAACATCTCATCCGCTACCTGCTCGGTGCCGCCTGTGTGCTCCTGTTCGTGGGGCACGGCGCCCGGATCTGGCAGCTTCCCTTCTTTCACCTCCTCGATGGCTACCTGTACGACGTCCGCATGCGTATGTCGATGCCGGGGGGCAAGGATGACCGCGTCGTCGTCGTCGACCTGGACGAGAAAAGCCTGGCTGAAGTGGGGCGCTGGCCCTGGGGGCGCGATACGGTCGCCGAACTGGTGCGCAAACTCACGGACGATTACCGGGTCGCCGTCGTCGGCTTCGACGTGGTGTTCGCCGAGCCCGACGACAGTTCGGGGCTCAAGGTGCTGGAAAGGCTGGCGCAGGATCAACTGAAGGGCGAGAAGGGGTTTCAGGAAACCCTCCCGGCGCTGCGCTCGAGCCTCAACTTCGATCGTCTCTTTGCCGAGACCCTGAAGGGCCGGCCCGTGGTGCTCGGCTATTACTTCTCCGGCATCGATGATGCCCGGCGCAGCGGCGTCCTCCCCGCACCGGTGTGGCCCGCCGGGCAGTTCGGCAGCCGGCAGGATACCCTGCTGGACTGGAAAGGCTTTGGTGCCAACCTCGCAGAATTGCAGCAGACGGCGGCCAGTGCCGGGCACTTCAACCCCATCGTCGATTTCGACGGCGTGTCGCGCCGGGTACCCTTGGTGGTGCGGCACGAAGGCGCCTACTACGAGGCGCTTTCCCTGGCCATGGTCCGCTACCTGCTGGGCGGGGTCCCTGTCCGTCCCGGATTCCCGGAAGGCAAGGGCACCATCGAATGGCTGGACGTGGGGGGCGACAAGGTTCTGCTGCGCATCCCGGTGGACGAAAACGGTGGTGCCCTGATTCCCTATCGCGGCAATGAGCGCAGCTTTCCCTATGTTTCCGCGGCCGATGTCCTCAAGGGGCGGGTGGACGCGGCCGTCCTCAAGGGGCGTGCGGTACTGGTGGGGACTACCGCTCCGGGTCTCATGGATCTGCGCTCGACCCCCGTTGGCGCGACTTACCCCGGAGTCGAGATTCACGCCAACATGATCGCCGGCATCATGGACGGCAGCCTGCGCCAGAAGCCTTCCTACGTGCTCGGCGCGGAAGTTGTCGAGCTTCTTCTGGTGGGCGCTGCGCTGACCCTGCTGCTTCCCCTGCTCTCGCCCTTGCGCGCATCCCTGCTCACCGTTGCGGCCCTGGTGGTGGTGGTGGTGCTCAACCTGGTTCTCTGGTACGCCGGGGGCATGGTGCTTCCCCTGGCTTCCGCGCTCCTGCTGTGTTTCGTGCTCTTCGCCCTGAACATGTCCTGGGGTTACTTCGTGGAATCGAAGAGCAAGCGCCAATTTACCGAACTCTTCGGCCAGTACGTACCGCCCGAACTGGTGGACGAGATGGCGCGGGATCCCGAGCGCTACAGCATGGAAGGGCGCAAGCAGGAACTGACTGTGCTGTTTTCCGACGTGCGTGACTTCACCACCATTTCCGAAGGGCTCGACCCCAAGGAACTCACTCAACTCATGAACGACTATCTGGGTGCGATGACTGCCGTGACCCAGAAGTACCGCGGCACGGTGGACAAATACATCGGCGACGCCATCATGGCGTTCTGGGGCGCCCCGGTGACGGATCCCGAGCACGCCCGCAATGCCGTCCTGACGGCGCTGGAGATGCAGCGGCAAATGGAGTCCCTGCACGAGCCCTTCCGGGCGCGGGGCTGGCCCGAGTTGCACATCGGCATCGGCATCAATACCGGCATGATGACGGTGGGCGACATGGGCTCGCCGGTGCGCAAGGCCTATACGGTCATGGGCGATGCGGTCAATACCGGCTCCCGCCTGGAGGGACTGACCAAGAACTACGGCGTCGGCATCCTGGTAGGTGAGGGAACCAAGGCGGCGATCAAGGATATGGTCTTCCGCGAAGTCGATCGGGTGCGGCCCAAGGGCAAAGGCGAGCCCCTCGCCATCTACGAGCCGATGGGCATCGTCGGCGAGGTGACGCCGGAAACCCTGGATGAACTCAAGCTCTGGCAACACGCCCTGCGACTCTATCGCTCCCAGGAGTGGGATCAGGCCGAATTGCAGTTGCACAACCTGGCGCGTCGCTTTCCCGACCGGGGACTCTATCGTCTCTATATCGAACGTATCGCCGAATTGCGCAGCGATCCGCCCGCCGCGGATTGGGACGGCGTCACCACCTTCAAGACCAAGTAGCCATGAAACTCCGTGTACTCGGTTGCAGCGGCGGTATCGGGGGTCGGCATCTGCGCACCACCTCACTGCTCGTCGATCATGACATCCTGATCGATGCCGGCACCGGCGTCGCGGATCTCACCATCGCCGAGTTGGCCATGGTCGATCACGTCTTCCTGACTCACACCCACCTGGACCACATCGCTTCGCTCCCGCTGATGATCGACACGGTCGGTGACCGACGTAGTACGCCCCTGACGGTGTACGGCACCGAAGCAGTGCTCACCATCCTGCGCAACCACATTTTCAACTGGGCGATCTGGCCGGATTTTTCCGAAATCCCCAATGCCGCCAACCCCTTCATGCGCTTCCAGGTCATCGAGTTGGGGCAGGGGACGACCCTGTCCGGCCGACGCCTGACGCCGCTGCCGGTGGACCACACCGTACCGGCGGTGGGCTACCAGGTCGATTCGGGATCGGCGAGCCTCGTCTTCTCCGGTGATACGGGCATCTGTGATGCCTTCTGGAAGGCGGTGAACCGCATTCGCAACCTCAAGCACCTGATCGTCGAATGCGCCTTCTCCAACCGGGAGGAGCAACTCGCGCTGTTGTCCCGTCACCTGTGCCCCAAGATGCTGGCCCAGGAGCTGCAGAAGCTCGAACGGGAGTGCGACATCTACATCACCCACCTCAAGCCGGGGCAGATCGAGCTGACCATGGAGGAGATCGAGGACTGCCTCGGCGCCTTCAAGCCCCGCATGCTTCAGAACAATCAGATCTTCGAGTTCTGAACCATGAAGGCCGACATCCTGGCTCGCCTGGAACCCCTTGGCAGCCTGTCGCCGGAGCGACTGAAGGAACTCGCCGGGCTGTGCGCCATGGAGCGCTTTCCCCTGGGTGCCGACCCCCTGCTCGGGGTCGACCTGCAGAAGGTGTCGGTCTTTCTCGTCGGCGGCGAGATCAAGCTCGACCTGGCCGCCGGCGGGGTGCGGGTGCTGGTGGGTTCCTGCGAGGACGCCGTATGGGCCCTGGGCCGCAAGTCGGGGCCGATCCGGGCCAGCCGGGCCATCACCGATATCGAAGTGGTGCGCATCGACGACGACCTCCTGGACATCATGATGACCTGGGACCAGTTGTCCGCCGAGGGAAACCGGCCGCCCAAGTACGCCCAGGACAGTTCGCTGTGGAAGACCGTCACCGGCGCGATCAGCCTGCATAGCCAGCCCGGTTCGGGCCTCTCGATCCTGCCGGCGGCCAATCTCTACGAGTTGATGCTGCGCTTCGAACGCCTCAAGGTGAAGCGAGGCGAGGTGCTGGTGCGCGAAGGTGAAGTGGGGGACTACTACTTCGTCATCGAGAGCGGCCGGGCGCAGGTGACCCGGGCCATCGGCGGCAGCCAGGTCCATGTCGCCGAACTCAAGGGCGGCCAGGCCTTTGGGGAGGAAGCCCTGGTGTCCGGTGCGACCCGCAATGCCACGGTGACCATGAAGCGCGACGGGGTGGTCCTGCGCCTGGGCAAGGAGGACTTCGACGAGTTGCTCAAGGAGCCCCTCTTGCATGCCCTGTCGCGATCCGAGGCCGAGGCGCGAGTGGCGGCGGGGGCCGCCCGCTGGCTGGACGTGCGCTATCCGGCGGAATTCGCCCAGGACGGCCTGCCCTGCGCGCGCAACATTCCCTTGAACGAACTGCGGGCCGCTTTCGGCCTGCTCCAGCCCGACACCGAATACATCGTCTATTGCCAGAGCGGCCGGCGCAGTTCGGCCGCCGCCTTTCTGCTCTCCCAGCATGGTTTTCGGGCCGGCTGGCTGGAGGGCGGATTGAACGCCGGGGAAGCGTGACATGAATGCACAGAACAAGACAGAAACCGCCGGGGGATCGGACGTCGCGAGCCGTCTGGTCTTCCTCAAGAATCTCCATGGGGTGACCAACAAGATCCACGCCACCAGCGCGGTGGACGAGATCATGCTGGAGTTGTCGCCGGACATCTGCAATCTCTTCAACGCCGATCGCCTGACCATCTATGTCGTGGGCGAGGACAAGCAGGCCATCGTCTCGCGGGTCAAGACCGGCCTCAATTCCTTCAAGGACATCAAGCTCCCCATCGCCGACCAGAGTATTGCCGGTTACGTCGCGGCAACGCGCCAATTGGCCAATATCAGCGACGTCTACGATGACGTGGAGCTCAAGCAGTACAGCCCCAAGATGCAGTTTCTCAAGGAGGTGGACAAGCGCACCGGCTATCGGTCCAAGCAAATGCTCGTCGCGCCCATCCTCGACGACGACGGGGAACTCCTGGGGGTCATCCAGCTCATCAACAACCGGGCCGATGTCCCATTCCCGCCCCTGGCGGTGGAAGGCGTGGGCGAGCTGGCGAAGACCCTGGCGGTCGCCTTGACCCAGCGCCAGAAGCCGGTTTTCGTCATCCGCTCGAAATACGACTACCTGGTCGCCGACGGTGTCCTGTCGGCTCCGGACCTGGAGCGGGCCCAGCGCATCGCCCGGGAAAAGGGCGCTGACATCGAGGCGGTTCTTCAGAAGGAATTCAGCGTCAAACCCGCGGCGATCGGTGCAGCACTGTCCAAGTTTTTCGACGTGCCCTACGAGCCCTTCAGAGCCGACCGCATAAAACCCATCGATCTTCTGCGCCATATCAAGCGCGAGTACGTGGATGAAAGCCATTGGCTGCCCCTGGATGACACGCCGGAAGGGCTGGTCGTCATGGCCCCGGACCCGGAGCGGGTGCGCAATTCCCGCGTCGTCAACAACATTTTCCCCAAGAGCAAGATCGTCTATCGCGTGACCACCCATGGTGAATTCGCGCAGTCGGTAGATCAATTCTTCGGTGCCCTCTCCAACATGGGGTCGGTGGACGACCTTCTTTCCGACATGGGGGATAGCGAGGAATTGGGTGACCTCGGGGGCGACGACGCCATGGCCGCGGCCGACAACGAACTCGTTCGCCTCGTAAACAAGATCATTGTCGAAGCCTATCAGCAGGGCGCTTCTGACATCCACATCGAGCCACGGCCGGGCAAGGAAAAGACCGCCATCCGCTTTCGCAAGGATGGCTCGCTGGTCAAGTACATCGAAGTGCCGGCGTCCTACCGGGCTTCCCTGGTGACGCGGCTCAAGATCATGTGCGACCTGGATATTTCCGAGAAGCGCAAACCCCAGGACGGAAAGATCAAGTTCAAGAAATTCGGCCCCTTGGACATCGAACTGCGTGTCGCCACCATTCCGACGGCGGGCGGGGTCGAGGATGTGGTGATGCGCATCCTGGCGGCCGGCGAACCGATTCCCCTGGAACAACTTGGCCTCACCCCACGCAACCGGGAAAATCTCATCAAGTGCATCGAAAAGCCTTACGGGCTCTTTTTCGTGTGCGGCCCCACCGGTTCCGGCAAAACGACGACCCTGCACTCCGTCCTTGGTTACCTCAACAAACCCGAGACCAAAATCTGGACAGCCGAGGATCCGGTCGAAATCACGCAGAAAGGGCTACGCCAGGTTCAGGTCAACAAAAAGGCGGGCCTCGACTTCGCCACGGTGATGAAAGCCTTTTTACGGGCCGACCCGGACATCATCATGGTGGGCGAAATGCGCGATCCCGAGACTACGGGGATCGGCATCGAAGCCTCCCTTACCGGGCACCTGGTCTTCGCCACCCTGCACACCAATTCGGCGCCGGAATCGATCATCCGGCTCCTGGACATGGGCATGGATCCCTTCAACTTTGCCGACGCGCTGCTGGGCATCCTGGCCCAGCGCCTCGCCAAGCGCCTGTGCAAGGAATGCAAGGAGGCGTACCACCCCGGCCAGGACGAGATCAAGGCCCTGATCCACGAATACTGCGAGGAGCTTGCCAATACCGAGAGCTGGAAGAAGGATCCCAAGGGCTCCATGGAGGCCATCTACAAGGATTGGGGCGCCCGCTACGCCAAGGACGGCAAATTCACCTTCTACCGGGCCAGGGGCTGTCCCACCTGCAACGATACCGGCTACAAGGGCCGGGTCGGCCTGCACGAGCTGCTGGTGGGCACCGACCCGGTCAAGAAACTGATTCAGGAAAAGGCGCGGGTGGCGGAAATCCTGGCCTGCGCCCTCAATGAAAACCTGCGCACCCTCAAGATGGACGGCATCGAAAAAGTCGTCCAGGGCATCACCGACATGAAGCAGGTGCGGTCCGTGTGCATCAAATAGGAGTCGCCATGGATACCCTGGAGCAACTCTTCCGCCGCCTCGAACAGCTCAACGACATCGGGGCCTCGCTTTCCAGCGAGCGCAACGTCGACCGGCTGCTGGAAAAGATTCTGCTGGCCGCCAAGGCGATCACCCACGCCGACGGCGGGACACTCTACTTGGTCTCGGAAGACCAGCGCCATCTGCACTTCGAGATCGTGCGCACCGATTCCCTGGGCATCGCCTTCGGCGGCTCCAGCGGCGCGCCCATTTCCAGCAAGTTCGCCGACCTTCCCCTCTACCGCGAGGACGGCAGCCCCAACAACACCATGGTGGCGGCCTACGCCGCCCTCACCGGGCAGACCGTCAATATCGAGGACGCCTACAGCGCCGAAGGCTTCGATTTTGCGGGGACGCGCCGCTTCGACGCGGGCACCGGCTACCGCTCGCAGTCCTTCCTCACCGTGCCCATGAAGAATCACGAAGGGGAGATTATCGGCGTCCTGCAACTGATCAACGCCATCGATCAGGGCGACGGCCATGTGCGCGCCTTCGCCGTCACCGACCAGCGTCTGGCCGAATCCCTCGCCTCCCAGGCGGCGATCGCCCTGACCAATCGCCAGCTCATCGCCCAACTGGAAGACCTGTTCGAATCCTTCATCAAACTCATCAACACCGCCATCGACGAAAAGTCGCCCTACACTGGCGGGCACTGCCAGCGGGTTCCCGTCCTCACCATGCTCCTGGCCGAAGCGGCCGACGCCGTGACCGAAGGGCCCCTGGCCGACTTCAAGCTGACCGACAAGGACCGTTACGAACTGCGCATCGCCGCCCTGTTGCACGACTGCGGCAAGATCACCACGCCGGTGCACGTGGTCGACAAGGCCACCAAGCTACAAACCATCTTCGACCGCATCGCCCTGGTGGACACCCGCTTCGAAGTGCTCAAGCGCGACGCCGAGATTGCCCGCCTGCAAGCCATCCTGGCCGGAGAAGCCGCCGACGCCGCCACAGCGCGTTGCCAGGAGGCCATCGCCGCCCTGGAGTCGGATCGGGAATTCCTGCGCCGGGCCAACATCGGTGGCGAACGCATGAGCGACGAAGACATCGCGCGGGTGCGCCACATCGCCGCTACGCGGCGCTGGTGCGATACTGCGGGGGAGGATTCCCCCTTCCTTTCCCCCAACGAGGCGGAAAACCTCACCATCCGCGCCGGCACGCTCACCGCGGCCGAGCGGGAAATCATCAACCACCACATCGTTGCCACCATCAAGATGCTGGAGCAACTCCCCTGGCCCAAGCACCTCAAGAACGTCCCCGAATACGCCGGCGGCCACCACGAACGCATGGACGGCAAAGGCTACCCCCGCGGCCTCACCCGCGACCAGATGAGCTGGCAGGCCCGCATGATGGGAATCGCCGACATCTTCGAAGCCCTGACCGCCAAGGACAGGCCTTACAAGGAAGGGATGAAGCTCTCCCAGGCCCTGGGCATCATGCAAAAATTCAGGGAGAACGGGCATATCGACCCGGAGCTGTTCGAGGTCTTCCAGGCCGGAGATGTTTATTCAGCCTACGCGGAACAGTTTCTCGATCCCCTGCAGCGGGATGTGGAACGAGCAGGTTGAGCATCGGCGAACAGTGCCCTCCTCTCGGCACATCGTGCCGGGGACGCGCGCGAGATCCGGCGCGCGTCAAGATAGTTGTCGCCTGATTCATGCCGCCAAAGGCTGCTTATCTGTCGCTGGCGATGTTGTGTTGACCACCGAGTCGCGTTCCGGATTGAGCGTCACGGCGCCGATGGGGGCCCAGTCGCGCGTATGGCCCGACCAGCGGGCAGGGTTGCGTTCTCTCGCCTTGGTATACAACGCATGACGCGCCGCGAGAATCGCATGGTCTTCGCCGGCATGGCGCTGTGCCGGGCTGACGTAGCGGATGCCGCTGTGGCGATGATCGAAGTTGTACCAATGCACGAAGCCGGCGGCCCAGCGACGGGCGGCATCGAGATCGTCGAACCCCTTGGCCGGGAACTCGGGGCGGTACTTGGCGGTGCGGAACAGCGCCTCGGCATAGGCGTTGTCATCGGACACGCGCGGACGCGAGTACGAAGGCTTGATACCCAGCCAGTGCAGCATCGCCAACACGGTCGTGGCCTTGAGTGTGGCGCCGTTGTCGCCGTGCAGCACCGGCTTGGTATCGAGGGCCGCGATGCCCTCGGCCAGCGCCGTGCGCCGCACCAGATGCGCAGCATGGTCGGCGGCATCGGTCTCATGCACTTCCCAGCCGACGATCTTGCGGCTGTACAGATCGAGGATCAGGTACAGGTGAAACCAGCGGCCGACCACGGCAGCCGGCAGGTAGGTCATGTCCCAGCACCAGACCTGGCGCGGTGTCGTGGCGATGTGCGTAGTCGGCGGGCGCGTGGCCGCAGGCGCTCTGGCGCGACCACGGTGGGCGCTCTGCCCGTGCGCGCGCAAGACGCGGGCGAAGGTCGATTCGCTGGCGAGATAGACGCCTTCGTCGGCCAGCATGGGCACGATGCGCGCCGGCGGCACGTCGGCAAAGCGCGGCTCGTTGGCCACACGCAGCACCTCGGCGCGCTCGGCCGGGCTCAGGGCGTGCGCCGGTGCCGGACGCAGCGCTGCGGGCCTGCCGTCGCCCGCAGTGAGTCCGTCGTGGGCCTGCCAGCGCTGCAGGGTGCGCACGTCGATGCCGGCAATCTCGCAGGCGTGGCGCAAGCGGGCGCCGGCCTGGTGCGCCGTGTGGATGTCTCGGGCAAGTCGCTGGCGATCTTCGAGGCCGATCATTCGTCCTCTCCCTTGTTGAAGATCGCCGCGACTTTTTTTGACAGCACCAGCAGGGCTGCCGTCTCCGCCAAGGCTTTGTCCTTGCGCCGCAGCTCGCGCTCCAGCTCCTTGATGCGGCGCCGGTCCTGTTTGGTCTGCTGCGGGCTGGCACGGGCCTCTTCGGGCTCGGCCAGTGCCTGCGTGGCGCTTTGCCGCCAGGCTGCCAGCTCCTGCGGGTACACACCATTGGCGCGGCACCAGGCGTTCTTGCCTGCTTCGTCCATCGCTGCCGTGGTCAGCACGGCATCGAAGCGGGCGGCCGCTGTCCAGGCCCGCTCGCGAGCGGGCCTGGACAGCGCCTCGCTGCGCCAGCGTTCCAGCGTCGAGACACCAACGCCGATCTCATGCGCCACGTCGTCCAATGTCGCGCTTTCCGGCGGCAACAACTTCGCCACCGCTCTGTCCTTGAATGCTTGTCCGTATCGAGCCAATTCGTTCTTCCATCATCGCCCCCAGTTTGTCGATTCTATCGGGGCGACAACTATTCTGACGCGGGGGGGATCCTCGCGGGGGTGGTCGGAAAACGTGACGAGTTGCGGTCGGATGTGACGAAAATTGTCAGTCTGAAGGTTTTGGGGGCGGTGGAATAGCGGGTTGCGCTCCATGGTATTGGCACAATTCTGGCTTGTGGCTTCGCGCAGACAACCGGGGGAGTGCTCATGGAACGTGGATTTACCTTGATTGAATTGATGATCGTCGTGGCGATTATTGGTATCCTCGCCGCTATCGCCATTCCGCAGTTCAGCGAATACGCCAAGAAGGGGGAGGACAAGGCGGCGCAATCGGATGCGCGCAATTTTCTGACTCTGGCAATAGCGAACAAAGAACCGTGATTCAAGCTGGCATGAAATGTGTTAGTGTCCTAGCGAACGGATGATCCGTTGCTTTCTTTTAGGAGGTTATCGTTATGAAAAAGCTGCAAAAGGGTTTCACCCTGATCGAACTGATGATCGTGGTCGCTATCATCGGTATCCTGGCTGCCATCGCCATTCCCCAGTTCAGCGAGTACACCAAGAAAGGTGAGGACAAGGCAGCCCAGTCCGACGCCCGCAACTTCCTGACCGCAGCAACGGCAAATTCGTCGCAGTAAGGCCGGTTGCGCGTTGTCCATTGAATGAATAGATAGGAGATTCAAGATGAAAAAGGAAATTCTGGCTTTGGGCTTTGGCTTGGTGACGGTTCTTGCCGCGAGTACGGGTGCCAACGCCGCGACCAACGGTGCAGTTTGTGCCGGTGGGGCGGCAGGTAACGGAACTGCTGTGACTTCGGACGCCAGCACTTTTGTGAAGGTGGGCTTCACTCCGAAGTGTTCGGCCAATGTGCACATGGCTTTCGATCAGGACGGTGTCGCTCTGGGGGTCAGTTCGGGTTCTGCCAAGGGGAAGTTCACCTTCTCGGGTAATACGAACGGTGGCGCGGTGAAGGCAGGGGCGCAATGTTCGGCTGGTTGTACCACATCGGACGTCTCGACGACTACGGCGACTGCGGCGTTGAATGCCAGTTGATTGAGGTTTGCGGGCGGCACAAAGGCGCGCTCTGGCGCGCCTTTTCCATTTGGTGACTTGCGATGCGAGTGGGGGGGAGGGGTGAAGGAATTCTGCCTTTCGGCATGGAAGGCTGGTGTGCGGGGGCGTTCGATTCAGGTGATCGCCGCAATAGGGTTGTTCCTCATGGGAGTGGCCTATTTGTCAGCGTCATTCTCTCCGAGGCAGCCACAGACCGTCGCTCTCGACGTCGGTTTTTCGTTTCTTCGTATCGTTCTGGTACTTCTCGGGCTGTTCTGGGTTCAGGAGCTGATCGCCCGGGAAGTCGAGCGCAGGACTGTCATTTTTTCGGTCAGCTACCCTGTTTCGCGCAGCGCCTACCTGCTGGGGCGTTGTGCGGGAATTGCGCTGCTCCTGGCTGTGGCGGCGCTCTGTCTTGCCGTGCTGCTCTGGGGCGTGACCTTCCTGGCTGGACGGCACTACGCCCAGCAATACCCAGTGGATTTGGGCGGGCCTTTTTGGGCCACCGTCTTCGGCCTTTGGATCGATGCGATGGTGGTGAGCTGTTTCGGCGTATTGCTCTCCACCCTGTCTACCGTCTCGGTTCTTCCGCTCGCGGTGGGGATTTGTTTTGCCATTGCAGCCAAGACCGTGGGTTTCGCAAGGACCTATATTCTTTCAGGGGCAGACGGGGACGATCGGCTTGTGGCTCGCATGGCTCCGCTGCTCGATATCGTCCGCTGGATGCTCCCTGACCTCGGCCGCGTGGATTGGCGGGGATGGGCCATGTATCGCTTGTTTCCTGGTGTTGAGACCATGTTTTGGGGGGGGCTTGCGGCGATTGCTTACGGGGTAATTGTCCTGGCACTCGCGTGTTGGGCATTTCGGTACCGGGAGCTGGGGTGAATCGACGCTGGAACGGCGCGATAAAGCCCGTCGTCTTTGCGTTTGCAGCAGGACTCATCTTTTCGATTGCGATCGGGAAACTCGATCGCGCGCCGGTTGGCGACGCCACGCCTGAAATGGAGGTTGTGCTCCCGCGCATCATGCAGCTGATCCTGTCTTGGGGGGACGGCCATCTGGCGGCCAACATGGGAAGCATCCGTGCTTTGGTTGCGGACTCCAGACGCCTCGATGCGGACAGGTATCGCATTCTGGGTCGTGTCCAGTCCGACGTCGCCTGGTTCAACCCGGCGCACGAGGATAACTATTACATTGGCGCCGCCATCCTGCCCTGGAACGGGGAATTGGGCGCCGCGCAGTACGTTCTCAGACGGGCCATCGACGGTAGGCCCTTCGATGTGTGGCCAATTTTCTACTATGCCTTCAATACCCATTATTTCGAGAAGAACAGCCTGGAGGGAGCGCGCTGGCTGCGGGTGGCAGCCCAAAGATCCCAGGATGAGCAGGAGCAACTTCAATTGGAGAATATGGCAGCGCTCTGGGTGCGGAACGGAACTACTCCAGATACCGCTATTCGAGTGCTGCGGGCGATGGCTGCGGATGCGCGAAACAAAGCCTTCGGAGAATATTTGGAGCGACAGGCCGTTCGGCTGGAGAATCTCGGTCTCCTGAAAACGGAAGCAGATCATTTCGAGCGCCGGACTGGAAGGCGCCCGGCAAGCATGGAGGAACTGTGGGCCAGTCTGGGATCGACACGGAACGCGATCGTCGACCCATTTGGAGGGCGTTACGTCCTGGACGGCCATGGGATTCCAGCATTGGAAGACAACAATAAGCGGTAGGAGGCGGGATGGGCAGGCGTAGAAATGGCGGCGGGGATCGCTTACCTGCCAAGACCGTGAGCGAGATACTAAGTCTCATCCACCACGAGAGGTATGCGCTTCTGGAAGAACGCGTAGGGCAGCTCCTCAAGCGAATGGGGGGGGACGGATTCCTGTACAAGGCGCTTTCGCTGGCCCTTATCTGTCAGGGGCGCCATGTCGAGGCTCTATTGGCCGCCGACCGAGGCCTGGAGTTGGCGCCACGCGACGCAGAACTGCATTCCAATCGAGGAATCTCGTTGTCCTGCCTGGGGCGCTACAGGACGGCGCTGGCCTCGTTTCGCACCGCAATCGGACTCAACGCGAAGGATCCGGAGTTGTTCTGCAACCTCGGCGCTGCGTTGATACAGGTCCGGGACTATGCCAATGCCGTCCCGGCACTGCTTGAGGCGGTTCGCCTGCACCCGGGGGATTATCCTCAACCGGTCGGCCTTCTGGGGACGGCGCTGCAATTTCTGCGGCGCTACGCTGAAGCCTACGTTTGTTACCAGCAACTCGCCTTGCACAGTCCTCAGGATGCTGGCCTCCTTGCCGAAAAGCTGTTTTGCAGCTTGAGACTGTGTCAGTGGGAAGACTTGTCCTCCTCGTTTGAAACTCTTGGGCGCCAACTCCGGGCGGGTGCCTGCAGCGTGACCTCACCCTTTGCGTATCAGGGGATTCCGGGGCTGTCGCGAAAAGTGCTCATGGAACTGAGCCAGGTGGTGGCGCGGGCTTCGGTGACCCTGGCAAACGACGTTCCGGGTGCGCGGCTGGATGATGTCGCCGTGGCGCCCGCAAAGCGTAAATTGCGGGTCGGCTACATGTCCGCGGATTTTCGCGAGCACGCGGTGGGTTACTTGTTTAGTGGGGTGATCGAAGCGCACGACAAAGGTGAGTTTGAGTGGTTTGCCTATTCTTGTGGCAAGGGAGACGGAAGCCCGCTTGAGTCACGGTTGAGAGAAGCATTTACGGTATTTCGCGACATCTATGACATGGCACACGATCGCGTCGCGCGCATGATTCGGGACGATGGGGTCGACATCCTGGTGGATCTTTCTGGGTGGACTGTCGAAGGACGCCCCGAGGTTCTTGCGCTGCGACCTGCTCCCGTTCAGGCGACCTGGCTAGGCTACCCCGGCACTCTTGGGCACCCGATCCTTGCGGATTACCTGATCGGCGACCCCTTTGTCAGCCCCCTGGACGAGGCCGATACTTTTGCCGAAACACTCGCTCTCCTGCCCCACTGCTACTTGCCCAACGACGACACCCGCCGTATCGGGCCACGTCCTTCCCGCGAGGAAGCGGGGCTCCCGGAAAGGGGATTTGTCTTCTGTTCCTTCAACCAAAGCTTCAAGATTCAGCCCCGTATTTTTGACGTTTGGTGCCGGCTATTGCAGGAGGTGGCGGGCAGCGTGCTTTGGCTCGCGAACTACCCGGATGCCACGCGCGAGCGCCTGCGGGCGGAGGCGGAGAAACGTGGGGTTGCCGGTGAGCGCCTGATCTTCGCCGCTTTCTGCAAAGACAACGCCGATCACCTGGGGCGCCTGCAACTCGCCGATTTGGCGCTCGACACCACACCTTACAACTCCCATACCACGGGTTGCGATGCGCTGTGGGCCGGGGTGCCCCTGGTTGCAGTGCGCGGTGAGACTTTTGCCGCTTCGGTCTCGACGAGTCTCCTCCATGCGGTCGGGTTGGCCGAACTCGTTGCCGGCGACCTGGAGGGCTACTTCAGTCTCGCGCGCGATTTGGCACTTTCCCCGGAACGGCTCGTGGCCACCCGGGAGCGTCTGGCGCGGAACCGGGAGAACGCGCCGCTCTTCGATACGAAGCGCTTCGCACGGGATCTGGAAACGCTCTATCGCGAAATGTGGGCGCAACATTGCAACGGGCGGCGGGAACCCATCGTCATCGCGCCGCGCCCCTGGGAGGCGGCCCATGGCTGAAGTCGTGGTCGAAATCCGGGATTTGCGCAAGTCTTATCGAACCGGCTGGCGGCGTGCTCCGATCGAAGCGGTACGCGGTGTTTCGCTTACCATCGAGCGTGGTGAAGTGTTCGGGTTTGTCGGACCGAATGGGGCTGGGAAGAGCACCACCATCAAGACCCTGGTCGGGGCAGTGGCGCCGACCTCAGGCTCGGTGCGTATCAACGGTCGCGAGGTTGCCGATCCCGAATCCAGGCGTGGGCTGGGTTACGTCCCGGAAAACCCGTCTCTGAGCGAGTATCTGACGCCGCTTGAAGTGTTGCGCATGGGAGTCCGTATCCATGGCCTTTCCCTGGAGAATGAAACGGCGCACTGCCTCGACTGGCTCGCCCGGTTCGGACTCGAAGGCGTTGCACGACGCCGGATCCGCACCTTCTCCAAGGGGATGATGCAGCGAACCGCCCTGGCGCACGCCCTGGCCATTGCGCCGAGCCTGCTGATCCTCGACGAGCCGCTCTCCGGGCTTGATCCCATCGGCCGTCGCGAGGTGGTCGATGTTCTAGCCCAGTACCGCCACGATGGCGGAACGCTCTTTTTCTCCTCTCATGTGCTGCACGACGTGGAATCCATTGCGGATCGTTTTGGCTTGATTCACCGCGGCGAACTGGTGACAGTGCGATCCCCCCAGGAGTTGGCGGTCGAGCAGGCCGATCTTTTCGTGGTGCGCTACCACGGTACGACCGCAGTGCCCGGGGCGCGATCGCTCCAGCCTGGGCGCTTCGCGGTCGAAGTTCGGGCCCCCGATCTGCCTGCGGTCCTGACCAGCATTGCCCGGGACGGAGGTCGTTTGGCAGATGTGACCCACAAGGTATCCCTCGAGTCTGTGTTTCATCAATTGGTTACGGCTACGCACTGACCCGCCGATGTTCTTGCGTGGCACACGATGGATATGTTTCCCTGGTGGCAAACGGCCTGCGGGGAGGGAGTGCGGCACCATTCGCCGCGGGGTAAAAGACGCGGGATGGCGCTGTAGCTTCCCTGGTGGTTCTTGATCATGCCGTACCTTCGCGGAGACAGGCTCGGGGACGCGGTTTTCTGGTTCTGGGCGGGGGCTATGTGTCTGGTCATCGCAACCCCCTACATCGGCATTGACCACGATGCCCGACTCTATATGGTCGGCGCCCTTCACTTCCTTGACCCCGGTCGCTATGCGCGGGATATCTGGTTCCTCGACGGCTCGCAGGATCGCTGGTCCCTTTTCTCGCCCCTGCTCGCCCAATTCGTCAGCCTCTTCGATATCGAGGGGGGGGCCATGGTTGCGACCCTGTGCCAGGGGGGGCTCTTTCTCGTCTCCGCCTACGGCTTCAGCCGTGCGACCCTGCGCCAACCGGCAAGTCTCTTGCTGTTTCTGTTGCTGCTGGTCTATCCGATCTGTTACTCCCCCAAGGGCATGCTGTTCGTCCGCGAGGGTTTCGTCTCGGCCCGCATGGTGGGGATTGCGTTCTCCTTGCTTGGGTTGGCCGCCTGCCTTAAGGGAAGGACGGTAGCCGGAGCCCTGTGGCATGGCCTCGCCATGAGCATTCATCCCATCATGGCGGTCGGCCCTGCCGCGGTCAGTCTTCTGCTGCGCATGCCGGTGCGGGGGCAAGTCTTTGTGAGCCTCCTGGGCAGCCTCGCGCTGGGGGGCGCATTCTGGGCCGGCGCAGCGGGTGGGCTGGCAATTATGGATGCCGATTGGTGGGCCTATGTCGACCTCGCGGCCCTGGTGTCTATTGGTGACTGGATCGCCGCCAGTGCGAGCCACTGGCTCTCCCTCTTTGCCTTGCTTATTGTTGCCGGTCGGCATGGCAACAGGGGCTTGCGCCCTTTCTACCAACTCGTCGTCTTGGTGTCTGCGGTTGCGGTCCTGGTGTCAGTTCTGGCTGGCGTGTATCTCCAGGTCGCCATCCTTCTTCAGGCGCAACTATGGCGGACGCTCTGGCTTGCCTATGCGGCAGGTCTGGTTGCTCTGGTCGACCTGGGGTGCCGCCATCTCGTGCGCCGACATGCGTCTAACCGCGAGGCCAGCTTGCTTCTGGCGGCACTTGGGCTGGTATTCCCATCCTGGGGGGGCTTGTTGCTCGCCGTTTTGACGCTCGTCCATCGCGTGGCGCCCTCGTCCTTCTCCAAGCTCCTTGCCGAGTTGCGTGCCCGCAGGCTTGTGGTGCTGATCGTATCAGCGGTGCTGATTTCCATGGCGCTACCCGGCTATTTCCTCGATTGGGCATTGGCGTCGGGAAGCGTGAATGTCCCCGATCCCATGATTGATACCCTTTTAGGATTCCTGCGCACGGGGGGATATGGTCTGATGGCCGTGCTTGCCTGGCTTTTCGGACGGGGCTTGTTGGCTCGGTCGCCATGGCTTGCAACGTTGATGCTTGTCCCCCTGACGGTCACTGCCCTGATGAGCTGGGATGCTCGGCCGGCGGAAAAGCGGGCACTGGAGGATCGCTATGCGCTGAGCGGAGCGCGCAGTCGCTTTTTCGGGCTCATTCCCAGGGGAAGCGTGGTGTTCTGGAATCGTGCTGCGGAACGCGTGTGGTTCGAACTGGGGACCGCGGGTTATGCTGGTACGCTTCATTCCACGGGTATGGTATTTTCGCGGGAGAGGACGCGTTTACTGTCGGTACGTTTAATCGGGGTTGCTTTGGCGTCACGAAATCGAGAGCAGTTGGATGCAGCCATTGCGAGCGGTGCAGTCATCGAATCGCTGTTGCGCCGGGACAGCTCGGCCGAGGCGCCGATTGATCCTTTCCTGCTGGCTGCTTACGAAAGTCTTTCCTCCATGACGCCCTTCGGCTTGCGGACTCTTTGCCGCGACCGGCAGCTCGATTATGTCGTGGATACGCTCTTCGTGTCTGGCGTATCCGCGATTCCAGTGCAGGAAGAGATTCTGGGCCGCAGACAGCAATATTTTATCTATTCATGTCGAGCGTTCGATGAGATCCATCGATAGCGCCAAAGAACTCTTTGGAGGGGTTCGGCGTGGTCTTTGTGCACGTTCTGTCGGACCATCGATCACCCGCGAGTTCCTGCGATATTTTCTGGTCAGCGCATTTGCCTTGCTGGTGGACACCGGAGTTCTGCTGTTGCTTTCCGCGGTTTTGCACTATCTGCTGGCCGCGACGATCAGTTTTTGCATAGGGGCTGTTGTCCATTACCTGCTGTCTCTCATTTTTGTCTTCCGCCGGCGGCGGCTGGAGAGGCGTCAGGCGCTCGAATTTCTGCTCTACCTCGCTGGCGGGGTGCTGGCGCTGCTGGTCAATTTGGCCGTGATCGCCGGGGGGGTGGAATTGTTCTCGCTGTCGCTGTTGATGGCGAAGCTGATCGCTGCGGTTTCGTCGTTCCTGTGCGGGTTTGTTTTTCGAAAGGCGCTATTGTTTTGAACGAAGGGTGTGGAGCAATTGAAAGTGCGGAGGGCATGGTGGATCGGCCTCGCGTCGTCATTATCGGAGCCGGGCCGGCAGGACTGACTGCCGCACTCGAACTCGTCCGTAGCGGCAGGGCATATCCCGTCGTTCTTGAGGCGTCCCGTGAAATTGGAGGGATATCGCGGACCGTCAATTACAAGGGCAACCGGATGGATATTGGCGGGCATCGGTTCTTTTCCAAGTCAGACTGGGTGATGGAATGGTGGCGGTCAATATTGCCCATTACTGACGAAGATTCTGAGCTTGCGGAAACGACGATCGCTTACAGAAACAAGACGCGGTCGGTTCGTGTCGATGGACAGCAGGCCGGCAAGACGCTTCGGGTTCGTCGTCGCCTTTCGCGCATTTATTTTTTGAGAAAATATTTTGACTACCCCATCAAATTGAACCGCAACACCCTGTCCAACCTCGGTGGGGCGAGAGTTCTCAGGATTGCGGCAAGCTACGCTTGGGCAAATGCCTTCCCCAGACGACCGGAAAAAACGCTGGAGGATTTTCTGCGCAATCGCTTCGGCCGGGAGTTGTATCGAACATTCTTCCGCGACTACACCGAGAAGGTCTGGGGGGTTCCTTGCCAGGAGATCAGCGCAGAATGGGGAGCGCAGCGGATCAAAGGACTTTCTGTCCTGGCAGCCTTGCGCCATGCTTTGAAGCGCAGTCGGGCTCCGGCAGGCGTGGGGGACCGGCAGGATCTGCCGACGAGTCTGGTCGAGCGCTTTCTGTATCCTTCCTTGGGTCCAGGGCAACTGTGGGAAGAAGTTGCGCGGCAGGTGGTCGCGGGGGGGGGAGAGATTCACCTAGGGTGCAGAGTTTCTGGATTCGACCGCGACGAACGGGTGATACGAGCCGTGCGCTGCCAGGACGAGGGGGGGGAGGCGAGCCACTTTGTCGGTGACTATTTCGTCTCGACTATGCCGGTCAAGGATCTCGTCGGCGGGATGAGTCCTCCAGCCCCCGTGAAGGTGGCGGAAATTGCATCAGCATTGCCGTACCGGGATTTCATTACCGTTGGGTTGCTCGTTGCGCGCATGCAAGCGAACACCCAGGCCCGGAGCGACCATCCTCGCAACATGCCGCCGGACAACTGGATCTACATTCAGGAGAGCGACGTGCGCATTGGCCGTCTCCAGGTATTCAACAACTGGAGCCCGGATCTGGTTGCCGACCGGAACACCATCTGGCTAGGTCTCGAGTATTTTTGCCAGGAGGGCGACGATCTCTGGTCGCTTTCCGATGAGGACATGCGGCGTCTTGCCGTGACCGAGCTTGCGCGCATCGGCATGGTCGACCCGGCGGATGTTCTCGATGGGACTGTTATCCGTGTTCCCAAGTCCTACCCTGCCTACTTCGGCGCTTATCAGCAGTTTCAAACCGTGAGGGAGTGGTTGGACGGTTTCGAGAATTTGTTTCTGATCGGAAGAAACGGAATGCATCGCTACAACAACCAGGATCATTCGATGCTGACTGCGAAGCTTGCGGTGGAGGCCATTCTTTCGGGCAGCAGCGACAAGACCGCGATCTGGGAAGTCAACATTGATGACGACTATCACGAGGAAAAGCGGGGCGAGGATGGGTGATCGACTGCATGCGCCTGACGAGGATGGGCCGCCCGGGGATGACGTCATGGTCTCGGCGGTCATGCCATGCCTGAACGAGGAACAGACCTTGGGTCTGTGCATCGAGAAGGCCCAGCGGTGCTTCGCACGACTGGGCCTTACGGGTGAGGTCGTGGTTGCGGACAATGGTTCGACGGATCGTTCTGTGGCGATTGCGGAATCCCTTGGGGCGCGGGTCGTGCACGAGTCGCGCCGCGGCTACGGTGCAGCGCTGCTCGCAGGAATTGGGGCGGCTAGAGGGGGGATCATCGTGATGGCCGACGCCGACGATTCCTACGACTGGGAGGCCATGGACGATTTCATCGCCGCGGTCCGGGGCGGATCAGACCTGGTTATGGGCAATCGCTTCCGGGGCGGTATCGAGCCGGGCGCAATGCCTCCGTTGCATCGCTATTTTGGTAACCCGGTTCTGTCCTGGCTGGCCGGGCTCATGTACCGAATACCGGTCGGGGACTTTCACTGTGGAATGCGCGCTTTCTCGCGCGATGCCTTTGCACGCATTTCCGTTCGCACGACGGGAATGGAGTTCGCGACGGAAATGGTGGTGAACGCGGCTCGTGCCGGGCTTCGCATTACCGAGATTCCTACTCGCCTGTTTCCCGACAAGCGGGATCGGCCACCGCATTTGCGCTCGTTCAGGGACGGCTGGCGCCACTTGCGCTTCATGCTCACCTACGCCCCGGACTACCTGTACGTGGGGCCGGGTGCAGCGCTCTTTTTCGCTGGGGTCTTGGGGATGGCATTGCTCGCTGCGGGGCCCGCGGAACTTGGCGGATTTCGCCTCGGCATTCATTTCTTGGCTTTGGCCAGCCTGCTTACCCTGCTTGGTGCGAATGTCGTTGGATTCGGGATGCTGGCCCAACTGATCAATTCCCGGCACAAAGCCATCGAAAATGACTCCTTCTTCGGGTGGCTGCTGCGCTATTTCACCCTTGAGCGGGGTATGGTTCTGGGCGGCCTGCTCTGTTTGGGAGGGGGGCTGGTCGATGCCTGGATATTTTTCGAGTGGCTCGCAAGAAATCGCGGGGACATGAAGGACACTGTGCATCTTGCCTTTGTCGCGTCAACGATCGTCGTGCTGGGAGTCAATACACTTTTTGGCGTATTCCTCTTCAATATGGTCCGGGAAGAGACAGGGGCATGGAAGGCTTGATCGAAGGCGAGGCATTTGAGGCTTCCGGGGGCCACTCCTTCGGGGAAGCAGCCGCGGTTCCGGGGAAAGGGGAAGTGTTGGTTTCGATCATTACCGCGACCTACAATGCGGGCGCCATGCTTCGCCATACCATCCGGTCGCTGCGGGAACAGGTATTTCGGGACTTCGAGTGGATCGTCATCGACGGTGGTTCGACCGATGGTACGTTCCAACTCCTTGAGGGCAACAAGGACTTGCTCAGCTACTGGGTGAGCGAGCCGGATTCCGGGATATACGATGCGTGGAACAAGGCTTGTGCGCATATTCACGGTCAGTGGGTACTGTTTTTGGGGGCCGGTGACGTTCTGGCGGCGCCGGACGTCCTGGGTCGCGTGGCGCCTTATCTTGACGCTGCGGATGCGAGCCAGTCGCTGGTTTATGGCCGCATGCAGTATCTCTCTGCCGGAAAGCGCGTGGTGCTGGAAGAGGTCGGTCAAGCCTGGGAAGAGATAGCGGGGCGTTGGGAGATCGGGCGCTGGGTTCTTCCGCCACACGGGGCAATTTTCCATCGAGTGAGCCTGTTCTCCGGATCGGAACCCTTCGATGCGCGCTACAGGATTGCGGCGGACGCCAAATTGCTGCTCTCGGTGGTGCGCGAGGTTTCACCTCTGTTCGTGCCAGTGACCATTTCCGCGGCGCCTATCGGAGGGACCTCTTTTCGTCTGGATTCGGCTCGCCGGATGGCAGTGGAGCTGAGCGCAATCAATCATGAACTCGGGCTGGTCGTTCCCTTGCGACATCGGCTCGAAGAGGGCCTACGTCTGGCGATCATCGATGTCCTCCTCTGCATTCCGCCTGCGTTGGCCCATAGGGTTGCGGACGCATTGCGGCGGGTCTGCGGTCGTCCGCAGCGGTGGTCGGTGGAGTAGTGCGGAAGCCGTGATTCAATCACTGCATCTCGCGCTTCTGGCGCTGGGTACGCTTGCCTGCGGCATGGCCGGCCAGTGGTTACTGTTTACCGTTATCGGTGCGGGTGAAGAAACAGACGCGTATTTTGCTGCTCTTGTGGTGCCGCAGGTATTCCTGGCGATCGTGGGGGGGGCGCTCTTGCACGCGCTGGTCCCGCTGCTGGCTCAATACGAAGCGCCGGATCGTCGGCGCCTTGTGTGGGCCCTGCTGCTGCGGGGGATCGGTCCAACCCTGGCGGCCGTCTCCTTCTTGGCCCTGACAGCGCCCCTTTGGATGCGATTGATCGCGCCGGGTTTTTCGGGCTCACAGTGGGATCAGTCGATAGCCCAGGCGCGCATCCAGGCGCTGGCACTTGGTGTCTCGTTGATTGCCCTGTTGCTCGCAGCAGGAGCGCAGGCTGCGGGACGATCCAGGCGGGTCGAGCGTGCTTCGTTTGCCGGAGCGCTCTTGAATCTGGCAATCATCGCCTGGCTGGTGTCGTCTTTGGGCGCGCTATCGGCTGCCTGGGCTAATGTCGGGCGGGCCGTGCTCCAGTGCTTGCTGATCGTTCCTCTCTTTGGCTTGCCGGTATTCGGCGATCAACGGGGGGATATTCTCCCGACACTCTGGGGGAGGATGCGGCCGCTACTCGTCGGGACTTCACTGCCCAAGGCTGATCCACTCATCGACCGCAATCTGATGTCGCTCACCGCGGACGGTACGCTGTCGCTTTTCCAGTTGGCTCAAGTGCTGATCTCCAGTGTGATCGAGATCATCAATAGGGCGTGGGTCGCGCCGGCTTTGCCAGTCCTTGCACGGTGTGCGGAGGCCCCGGTCGAGTACGCCCAAAGGGTAAGGGGACTCATGCTTACGATAAGCTTGATCACTGTTGCCGTTGTCTTTCCATTGGTTGTCGTCGGTCACGGCCTGCTTCAGTGGGTGTTGGAACACGGCCGTTTTTCCGGGGACGACGTTACCCGTCTGTGGTGGATCATGGTGGGGCTGGCGGGCGTCCTGATCGGAGGTGGCTTGGGGCAGGCAGGATCGGCTGCCTTCTACGCACGTGGCGATACGCTTACTCCGGCACGGCTTGCTCTAACATCCTTCTGCGTTTTTGCGCCGCTCAAGGTGGGGGCGTTCTTCATTCTGGGATTGCCCGGGCTGGTGGTGGCCTGCAGTGCCTACTACCTGACCAACGCGTTGATTTTGACTGTCATGCTGCGTCGTCTTCCAGGGTGGCCTAAGCCGTGAATACCTTAAACGTCCGGACAGAAACCGTGCCTTGTCCCCTCGGGTGCACGCCGGGTGAGGATCAGGTCACCGTAGGGCACGACCGTCTATGTGGAGGTCCGGGGCAGTTTCCGGTGGTTCGTTGTCGCGCGTGTGGCCTGATGCGCACCAATCCGCGGCCAGATGCAACGTCGCTCCATGCCTACTATCCCGACGACTATGCCCCTTACGAGACGTCTGCAGTGGCAATTGGCGTGCCTGCGCCACGCCGCCCGTGGCTGTTGAGGATACTCCAGCGCCTGGTCGATTCGCGATCGCAATGGTTGCCCACCCTTGTCCCGGGCAAGATGCTGGAATTTGGCTGCGCTTCCGGCGGATTCCTGGCAAAGATGCGCGCACGGGGCTGGTCGGTCGAAGGCGTCGATATCTCACCTGTTGCTACGGCCTGCGCGCGGGAACACGGACTGGCCGTGCATACCGGCACGCTCGATTCGCTCCCCGTCGAGGCTGGTACCTTTGACCTTGTAGTTGGGTGGATGGCCCTCGAACACCTGCCTGATCCGGTCGAGGCCTTGCGCTTTCTGCATGGTCGTACCCGCCCTGGGGGCTGGCTGGTGATTTCCATTCCCAATGCGGCTGCATTCGAGTTTCGCATTTTTGGCCGGTACTGGTACGCGCTTCAAGTGCCGGCACACCTTTTTCATTTCACGCCGACGACCATGAACAATTTGCTGCTGGCCGCGGGTTGGCGTCCGCAAGGGGTGTTTCACCATCGATCCGCCGCCAATCTGGTGGGGAGCCTGGGGCATCTGCTCGAAGATTCAGGTTGTCAAAAAATTGGAGCGGCACTGGTTCGCGGAGTGTCGCGCTCGCCCGCCCTCCACGCACTTATGTGGCCGTTGGCGCTGGTTCTTGGCTTGCTTCGCCAGTCCGGGCGCATGACCGTCTGGGCGAGGAAATCGGATGCTTGAAGTGGCGGCGCTCACCGCCGGATGGCATGTTCCGTCCTCGCGGTTTCGTATACGGCAGCATATTCCTCGCCTGGCGACGGTGGGGGTCCGTGTGACGGAGTACTGCCCGCCCATCAGCAAGTACGCTGAAATTCCAGGATTCGGGGCTTCGGTACCGTTCCGATACAAGTTTCCGCTGACGGGGATCTTGTGGCTGTGCAAGGTGGTAGCCAGTGTTCCAGGGGTTCTGGGGTCGTACAGGAAGGATGTCACCTGGCTTAGCCGCGACCTGGTCGTCGGCTTGCCCACTCTGGAGCCCATTCTGAAGTCCCCTTTGGTCCTTGATGTCGACGACGCCATCTGGTGCACGTGGCCACTGGGCAGCGCATCGGCGCGCATGAGCGCACGCCGATCTGCCCTCGTCCTGGCTGGCAACGCCACTTTGGCGGGGTGGTTTGCCGACTACGCGCGCCGCGTTGAGATTGTCCCTACTGCCGTGGACGTTGACCGCTTTGTTCCGATCACCAATTCGAACCCGCGTGCGACGCTGACCCTCGGATGGATCGGGTCGGGATCAAATCTGGCTTACCTGCAGGATATTGTGCCGGCCCTGGCCGAGGTGATGAGACGGCGTTCGGAAGTGAGACTCCGCATCGTGAGCAATATGGCGCCGCGATTTTCAGGCCTGCAAGGGTCGCGGGTGGATTATGTGCCCTGGAGCACCACAGGGGAGGTTCAGGCAATACAGGGGATGGACATTGGCCTGATGCCGATGCCGGACAATGAATGGACGCGCGGCAAGTGCAGTTTCAAAATGCTGCAGTACCTCGCCTGCGGGAAGGCGGCGGTGGTTTCCCCCGTGGGCATGAACAAGGAGGTGCTGGCTCAGGCGGAAGTCGGTCTTGGCCCTAGGAACAGGGACGAGTGGGTCGATGCGCTTGTCGCGCTCATAGACGATGCGGGCGAACGTGGACGCCTCGGCGCGAATGGGCGGCAGCTTGTCGAACGGTGCTATGCGGCAAGAGTGATCGCCGATCGCATTGCGGGTCTGTTGTCGACGTTGACATGAAGATACTCATCGTGACCTACAGCGATCGCCAGGGGGGGGCAGGGAAGGCTTTGCTCCGTATCGCCGGGCATCTTCAAGCCTGTGGCCAATCTGTCAGCGTCATGGTAGCCCGCCGGGAGTCAGTTTCCGATCTCGTCGATGGGCCCGGGCGCGGGTGGAATGGCTCTGCTGGTCAAGCATTACGCAGTCTGGCGGCTCGTGCGATCATTTGCGCCGCGACGGGTTCCAGGGCAGCGGATCGATCATTGGGGGCTTTCCGTGGTGGGCTGGGCAAGGCAATCAACGCCACCGATGCGGATGTCGTCATGCTCGGCTGGACAGGGGAGGAAACGATCTCCATTGGCGAGATCGCCGAAATCAAGAAACCGGTGGTGTGGCGGTTCTCTGACATGTGGCCGCTGTTGGGCACGGAGCACTATGCGAGCGAATCGGAATTCGTTCGCTATACCGTCGC
This sequence comes from Betaproteobacteria bacterium, assembly GCA_016720065.1. NCBI lineage: Bacteria > Pseudomonadati > Pseudomonadota > Betaproteobacteria > Betaproteobacteria bacterium. Next base: position 586,284 of record JADJXY010000001.1, read on the forward strand.
GGGTGCCGGGCAGATTGCCGGGGCGTGGGATCTGGATGCGCGCGTTTTTCGCCGGAAATTGCGATTATGGCGGCGTGCCATCCCGGTCATCGCGCCGAGTCGATGGATGGGTGAGTGTGTTCGGAGGAGCGCATTCGCCAATACCTGGCCCGTTCGCATTGTGCCAACGCCTGTCGATACCGGAGTCTTCGCGCCGCGGGATCGGGCAGCCGCCAGGCGGGCGCTCGGACTTCCCTTGGACCGTCGATTGATCGTGTTCGGCGCCTTGGGAGGTGATACCGATCCTCGCAAGGGTGCGGATCTTCTGGCTGCGGCAACCGTCACGCTGCGCTCCTCCGAGCTTGCGTGCATCATCGTCGGAAAAGACACACCTGGGCGACGAGCGGAATTTTCCCTGCCCACTTTCGACCTTGGCCTGATCAACGACGATGCGACCTTGGCGGGAATCTACGCCGCCGCCGATGTGGCGGTGTTGCCGTCCAGACTGGACAATCTCCCTCAGTTTGGTCTGGAGGCACAGGCCTGCGGCTGTCCGGTCGTGACCTTTGACACAGGAGGGCTGAGCGATCTGGTCGAGGATCGGGTTACGGGTGCTCTGGCAGAGCCGTTTTGTGTCGCCGATCTTGCGGCGGCGATTCGGTGGGTGGTTTCGGATCAAGCGAGGCTCACAGCCCTGAGTCATGCTGCGCGTGAGCGGGCGCTCGCTCTGTGGGCGCCGGAGGTCGTTTTGCCGCAGTATCTTGACGTGTTCGCCCGGGCTGCCCGGGGAGATTTCTCGCTGGGGACGGCCCTGGTCCCATGATCGGCAAGGATGAAAGAGGGGCTGAGGCGCATGGGGCACTTGCAGGCTGATGGGTGTGGTGCGCCGCTCAGTCCGGGTGAATGTTCCGTCGGTTCGGGTTTGCCGCGAAGGAGCATCGATGCGATTCAGTTGTGTCATTCCGACCTTTAACCGTCGCGAGCGCCTTCGTGTTGCGCTCGCCTCGGTGGCGTCGCAATCGGTGCGCCCGGAGGAGATCGTCGTTGTCGATGATGGCTCGCGCGACGACACGCAGGAATACTTGACGGGCCTTCAGCGCACTTCTCCCGACTTGCCTCTCGTCGTCTTGCGCCAGGAGAATCGGGGCCCCGCCGCAGCGCGAAATGCCGGGATAAGGATCGCCAGTGGGGATTACGTAGCCTTCCTGGACGATGACGACCTTTGGTTGCCGGAAAAGTTGGCTCGTCAGCAGCAAATCCTGGCCGTTCATCCGGACATCGCTTTGCTGGGTTGTGGGGCCGACACTCTCTTCGCTCCCCGGGGCGGGCTGCTACAGGACATCGGTCTGAGGAGCATGCTGATTCGGAACTGGTTCTTGACGCCGGGAGTCGTTGCGCGTCGGGATGTGCTTTTGGCCTGCGGAGGGTTTCCTGAAGACATGTGTGTTTGCGAGGACTATGCGCTCTGGTTGAGCATTGCCGAGAAGCACCGGTGCGCGCTGCTCAACGAAAAGTTAATCGTGTGTGGCGACGGTAAGCGCTCCTTCGGGGAGAGCGGATTGTCCGGAAACCTGAGGGCGCTCTACGCAGGAGAGCGGGAGGTTTACCGGAGGTGGCGCAAGGGTCGGAGAGGGGGAGGGCTCTACCTGGGAATGTGCGAATTTCTCGCCGCCATCAAACATATGCGGCGACGCATGGTCGTTGCCTGGGAGCGAGGGACGGCCGACCCGGCACCCTGAGAGCCTTAAGTGAAAATTCCGTACCTTCCCGCTCGTCATGCCCGGCCGCGCCCGCTCGGCGTTGCCAGTATTCGCCATAGCCCGGGCCACGGCTGTGTTTTGCGCCTTGATTGTGCGCACCCAAAAAATTCACAGTCTCTGAGTGCGTAGCTGTGAATGGCGAACTGATACTGGTCACACACTACTTCTCGACCCACCGAGGGGGGGTCGAGAAGGTTGCGGGCGAACTGGTCGGTCGCCTTGCCAAGGACCATGGTTGGCGGGCGACTTGGGTTTCGAGTGCCGGGGATGTCCTGCCCGGCGGGCTCGGGGAGCGCGTGCGACTCGTTCCCGTGGGGGCTTGGAACGGAATGGAGCGACGCTTCGGTATCCCTTGGCCGATCTGGCATCCCCGGGGGCTGATTCGCTTGTGGCAAGCGATTGGGCGGGCTGATGTGTTGCACCTGCACGACGCCCTGTATTTCGGCAATCTGTGTGCCTGCGCGATGGCACGCTTGAGGGGTGTTCCTGTCATTGTCACGCAGCATGTTGGCGATGTGCCGTACGCCTCGGCGCTATTCAGACGAGCCCATGCCTCGGCCAATCGAACGCTGGGGCGTTTGGTGCTCGGAATGGCGCAGCAGGTGGTGTTCGTCAGCCCAGCGGTTCGCGACGAGTTTTCCCGCTATTGTCGCTTCAGATCGTCGCCGGCCTACGTTCCGAATGGGGTGGATACAAGCTGCTTTTCCCCTTCGGGACCCTTGCCGGAGTGTCTGGAAATCCACCGTGCGCATCAGTCGGGACGTCGCGTATTTCTCTTTGTCGGTCGCTTTGTCGAAAAAAAAGGACTGGCTATCCTGCACGATTTGGCATTGCGTTTGCCCCACGATCTGTGGGTGTTTGCGGGGCATGGCCCACTTGATCCGCAGTCCTGGAATCAGCCTAACGTCCTCGTGGTGCGGGGAGAGTCGGGCGCTGGCCTGGCAAGGTACTACCGGGCAGCGGATGTTCTGGTATTGCCGAGCACCGGGGAGGGATTCCCGCTGGTTGTGCAGGAGGCGATGGCCTGTGGAACGCCGGCCATGGTGGGGGAAGAAACAGCCGCGGGGTGCCCGGAGGCCCGTGCATTGCTGCTGGTTGAAAAGCTGGGTGACGCTATGGCACCAATGCGTTGGGCAGGGCGACTGTCCGAGCAACCGGGCCGGCGGGATGGGTCGCCCAGGCGGCGCAGCGAGGTGGCAGCTTTCGCAAGGGAGCGGTGGTCCTGGGAGTGCGCGACAGGGCAGTATGCCAAGCTGATCGGAAAACTCGTGACGGGGCACGAGGGCGAACGTGCCCCCGCGCCTGGAAACCGGATGAGGGGCGAGGAATGAGATCGGCTGCGAGCGGGACCGATTCGACGGGGGGAGAATTCCGCCAGCCGATCGTCTGCGGCCGGCGCTTCCTGGGATCGGATGACGATGAGCCGGGGTTGGTCTCGAGGGGCTGCCGTGCCGATCCATAATCACCTGCGCCTTGGCATCCTGTTGACCATGCTTGCGTCGGCCTTGATTGCCGCCCTGGCCGAGTTCCAGGGGGGCATTTTTTGGTACCTGCTGACGCTATACGACCTTCCGGCCGCTGGGGCGCTGGTGGTGCTTCTCATCAGCGGTATGCTGCTTGCGAGCAGATTGCGCGGTCCGGAGTTGTGGGCAGACCGACTTGTACTGGCTCTGGATCGTACTGCCCCTGCCATCGCAGTCATCGTGTGGATGGCGCTCGCCTGGGCGACGGTCCACGTGTACAAGGGGCATCCGCTGTCCATGGATGAGTATGCTGCGTACTTTCAAGCGCAGATATTCGCTTCCGGGGAACTGCATGGCAGTTTTCCGCCGGATCTCCTCGACCAACTCCTGCCAGTCGGCTTTCAGAATCAGTTTCTGATGGTCAATCGCACCACGGGGGCGGTACTGTCGGCCTATTGGCCGGGTTTCTCACTCTTGCTCGCGCCCTTCGTGGCGGCTGGCGTTCCCTGGGCGTGCAACCCAATGCTGGTTGCGCTTAGCCTGATCATGATTCGCTGCCTGGCGCGTGATGCCACTTCCTGGCCCCAGGCGCCGGGTTGGGCGATGTTGCTGGCTCTGGCTTCCCCGGCATTCCTGATCAATGGCATCACCTTCTATTCGATGCCCGCCCACCTGTTGTTGAACCTGATCTACGCATGGCTACTCCTTTCACCAACGTCAGGGCGACTTGTTGTGGCCGGCTTGGTGGGGGGGCTTGCTTTGGTCCTCCACAATCCTTTTCCCCACGCGGTTTTTGCCCTGCCTTGGCTTGTCTGGCTGGTGTTTCGTAGGGAGCGAGTCCTTCGGAACCTGCTCTGCATCGGCCTGGGCTACCTGCCGGTCGTGCTGACGCTGGGGGTCGGGTGGATGCTCTGGCGGCATCAACTTCTCTTTTCCGGGGCTACGGTGGCCGTGGCGCCGCTCGCCTCCACTGCGGCAGGCGACACGACGGTCCTGGAGCAGGTTTCCGGGCTTGCCTCCCGGATGATCGGCTATCTCCGGCTTCCGGACGAAAGCGTGCTTTATGCTCGTCTGGCCGGGCTGATAAAGCTCTGGCTGTGGGCTTCGCCGCTGCTCTTGCTGCTGGTCTGGCAGGGGGTACGTGACAGCAAGGCGGTTGCGACTCGACTGCTGGCGGCTTCCGCAGGCCTGACCTTTCTCGCTTACTTCGCCATTCGTTTCGACCAGGGGCACGGTTGGGGGTACCGCTATTTCCACTCGGCCTGGGGCGTACTGCCGGTCCTTGGGGCCCTGGGTATTGCGCGGCTCGCCTCCACGCAACATGGCGGCCGTAGCGGGCTGCCAATCCTGGCGGGGCTGAGCCTCGCCGGCTTGATAGTCATGAATGTCCTTCGCCTGGGGCAGGTTGGCGATTTCATGACTCAGCATCTCACCCAACTCCCACCCGCTGCCGAGAGCGGGCGTGCATTCATCTTCGTCAAACTTCGGGGTTATTACGCAGCGGATCTAGTCCAGAATGACCCCTGGCTGCGAGGAAACACGGTCATGCTCATCGCCCGGACCCGCGATGCCGAGAAGAATTTGGCAGAACGTCTGGTTCCCTACCCCCGGCAAATCTTACGCAACGAATTTGGTGCAACCTACGTCGTGGAGCCATGAATGGATTCGACCAATTCTGGCGGGAGCACTGCCCGAAGTACTGTTCGAGGCCGGCTCCCATGGACCTGCTGGGCGATCCACCATATTGCCCCTTTTCGTACGGTCCAATGGGTATCGTGTCCTGAGATCAGTCGGGCGGCTGCCATGCCGAGGGTTGGTTGGTGTCCGACTACCAGGACGGCCCCGGGGCTTGCCGGCCATCCGGTGGCATCGAGCAGCGCTCGAGTACCCGCTCCCGGCCCAAGGCTGTCGATCGGTTCGAAGGGTAATTTCAGAGCTTCGGCGGTCTGACGGCAACGCAGCGCGGGGCTTGAGAGGACGCGCAAATTTTTGGGGCAGTGGGCAAGTATCCACTGCGCCATGGACCTTGCCTGTGTTTTTCCGCGTTCGGTCAATTGCCGTTCCATATCGTCCGGCCCGTCTTCCGCCTCTGCATGCCGCCACAACAGCAAATCCATCGTCGCTACTTCCTTTTCCAGGGTTTCGCTTGAGCCAGCCAGGTCTCCAGGGCCTCGGCTTGTTCGGTCAGCAGGAGCGCATGGCGCCCGCGGAGCCAGCCGAGGACGGGGCCGCTGCGGTGGCGGGCGGGAAGGCGGTGGAGGAGTTCCAGGGCAGTGACGTGGTCGTTGGCGAGGCCGAGTTCGTCCTGTAACTGGGTCAGCGCCGCGAGGTAGGGCTTCAGGCGTCGGCGGGGCAGGAGCGTGGCGAAGAACTCCAGGGTGTAGCGCAATTTCTTGATGCGGATGCGCAGACGGTGGCGCTCGACGTCGTCCAGGACGGCGTGGCGCCGGGCGAGGCGACGGGTTTGGCTGGACTGGCGGTTGATGGCTGCGCGGGCGAACGCTTCCAGGTCGGCGGGCGCGGAGGGCAGGCCTGCGAGCGCCGCGGTGAAATCCAGCAGCAGGCGGGGATGGTCGGGGTCGGCAAGCTGGCGGCGGAGGGCGCTTGAGGCCCGGGCGGCGCAGCGCCCTGCGGCGGCGGGAAGATACAAGGCGCCGCGGTCTTGCGGAAAGGCGGCGACGATAGGAGGAAGGGCTTCGCCAACGAAGACGTCCCAGTCACGGGTTTCGCCCAGCGCGGCGGCCAGGGGACGCCAGGCGGCGGACCAGGACGTGGCAAAGTCCTGCGGCAGGACCGGGGCGAAGACCTTGAGGGCCGAGCGCAGGTGGCGCAGGGCGATGCGGGCCTGGTGCAGGAACTCGGGATCGCAATCCGGTGCCTGACCGGCCAGGTTGCGCTGCAACTGGTCGAGGCAGGCCGAGGCGATGTCCTGAAAGGCGGCGACGGGAGTCAGATCGGGGGAGAGGGTCGGAATTCTCGCTTTGCAGGGCTGCCGTGGCTCTCCCAGGAAGAGGCGGTAGCCCCGTTCGGCCTTGGAGGCGGAGGCCGGGGAGAGGGGGAGGGTCGTCTGGAGTTCCCGCGCCAGGGCGAAGAGGTCGTCGCGCTCGCCGGCGAGGAGTTCGATTTCGACCTCGGCCAGGGGTTCGCTGCGCTCGCCGCTGGCGATGGTCCCCAGGTCGAGGGCGACCTCCACCCGGGAGCGGCCGTAGCTCAGGGTCCAGGCGCGGCGACGGAAGTGGGTGGTGAAGAGGGCGGTGAGGCGGGGGGCGATGCCTTCCAGTTCCTGGCGCAGCCTGGGGTCATCGACGTGGCCAAAATCCCAGACGCCGGGCCGGGCGGCGGCTTCCCACTCGCTGCGGGCGGCCAGTCCACCGACCGCCGGTTCCGCGGACTTGACCGTCAGCAGCCAGACCCTGCCGCGGCGGCGCAAGCGCAAGGCCACGCCGCGCCGCTGGAGGGCAAGGTCCGGTGTGTCGTAGTACGTGTTCTCCAGGGTGTGGCTGACCGCGGGGTGAGGGGCCAGCAGGGGGTGGCGGCCCAGGCGGGGGGCGGCGGAGCGGGGCAGCGCCAGTTTCAGCTCGATTTCCGTCGCCATGGCGCGGAGAGCCTCAGCGATCGTGGGCGCGCAGCCGGTCGATATCGGGAATGTGGATCTTGCGGCCTTCGACGACGATGAGGCCCAGTTCGGTCAGCTCGTGCAGGATGCGGGAAAAGTGCTCCTGGGTGAGGTTGAGCCGGGAGGCGATGATGCCCTTGTTGGTCGGCAGGGTGACGGTGAGGTTTTTGCCGTGCTCGGTGGTCGGCACTTCGCGGATGAGGTAGCCGACGATGCGCTGCTTGCCCGAGTGGAGCGAGTAGGACTCCACATCGGTCATCAGCTGATGCAGGCGCATGGCCATGCCGGCGATCATCTTGCGGCAGAGGGTGGGGTCGCGCTCCAGTTCGTCGAAGATGACCGATTTGGAAATGTGCAGCAGGAGCGAATCGGTGAGCGCCTGGGCGAAGACGACGTAGGGCTTGTCCATGAACATGATGGCTTCGCCGAAGCTGGCGCCCTGGCCGATGATCTCGACCACCTTTTCGCTGCCCTGGGGAGAGGTGAAGCCGAGCTTGATCTGGCCATAGACCACCAGATGGAAGCCGCTGCACGGGTCGCCCTTGTGGAACAGGATATCGCCCTTGCTGGCGTGGATTTCGCGGGTGCCGCGGGCGACCTTGGCGATTTCCTGGGGGGCGAGGCCGTTGAAGAGCGGGACGTGGGAGAGCAGCGCCTCGATGTTGATGGGGTGGCTTCCTTGCATGATCGGCTCGGCCAAGGGAAATCGGGGCATCTTGGCACCGGATTAGGCTGAAAGCAATATGGCCGAGGGTCTATTGACGGGTGAGCTGGACGTAGAGGAGCGGCAGGCGCCGGGGCAATTCTTCCGGCTTCCGGATGACGCAGAACCCCGCCGGGCCGAAGAGGTAGGGCAGGTAGGCGCCGGCTTCCCGGTCGATGGTGACGCAGAAGGGCGTGAGCCCCAGGCGGCGGGCCTCGAAGACGGCCATGCGCGTGTCCTCGATGCCGTAGCGGGAATCGTAAAGGTCCAGGTCGTTGGGCTTGCCGTCGGTGATGATGAGCAGCAGGCGGCGGCCGGCGGCCTGCTCGGCCAGGATGCTGCTCGCCTGGCGCAGGGCCGCCCCCATGCGTGTGTAGTAGCCGGGCTTGATGGCCAGGATGCGGCCCCGGGCCAGGCCGTCGTAGCGGGAAGCGAAATCCTTGAGCAGGTGGAAGCGGATGTTCTGCCGACGGAGCGACGAGAAGCCGTAGATGCCGAAGCGGTCGCCGGTGGCCGACAGGGCCTCGGCGAAGAGCAGCAGGGAATCACGGATGACGTCCACGATGCGATGGCTGTCGGAAATCCAGGCGTCGGTGGACATGGACAGGTCGGCCAGCAGCAGGCAGGCCAGATCCCGCTCGCAGCGGGCCTGGGCGAGATAGCTGCCGATATCCGGCGTATGCCCCGAGGCCCGGTCGGCCACGTTGCGCACGCAGGCGTCCACATCCAGCTCCGGCCCGTCGGGCTGGGCCTTCATCCAGCGGCGCTGGGGGGCGAGGGCGGCGAACTGGCCGCGCAGTTTCTTGGCGGTGGCGGCGAGATCGGGGGGTAGCCCTGCGGGGGCGGCGTCCCGGGCAATCATGGGCTGTACGCGGCAATGGTCGGGAAGCAGGACGGCGCTACGGTAATCCCACTCGGGCAGGGGCAGGCCGGGCCCCAGGGGGGCGTCGTCCTCGGCGGAGGAGGGCAGGTCCAGGTCGAACTTGACCCGGGAAACGCTGGTTTCCCCATCCCGGGTGAGGGAGAGCTTGTCGAGATCCTTGGCGGCGTCCTTGGCATTGGGGTCGAGGTCGTCGTCGTAGGCGCGATTGACCCGCACGTACTCGCTCCAGGTGGGCAGGCTCTCGGCGCGGAAGCTGAAGACGAAGGCGTTCTTGTTCTCCGGTTTGGCCACCTGCTCGGCCTTGTGGGCTTCCTTGTCCGTCTCGGCGCTGCCGCTGCCCTCGGGGGGCGGCGGGCCGTCGCCTTCCGGGGTGTGGCCGGGCAGGGCGGCGGCGGGGGCGTCGATCAGCCAGAGCAGTACCGGCTGGGGCGGGCGGGATTTGCGGGAAGTCAGTGGCGGCAGGCCCGCCACGCTGCCAGGGTCGGTCAAGGCCTGGCGCAGGGCGATTTCCTGGGCGGCCTCGTCGGCCAGCATTTCGCCGGGGGCGATGCGCCCCGCCAGGTGAGCCGCCACCAGGCGATCATAGCGGGGCCTGAGGCCGGGGTAGTCGCGCAGGGCGGCCAGGGTCGCCCGCTGGTTGCGCGCCAGCCAGGGCCTGTCGGGCGCCTCGTCGCTGGCTGCCAGGGCGGCCAGCCACAGGTAGAGATCGCGGTTCAGGGCCTTGTCGGGAAAGGCGGCGATTTCCGGCGGCAGGCGCAGGGTTTCGTCGTCGCGGCGGGCCTGGGCCACCCGCTCGCCGCTGGCCGCCACGCGCTGCAACCAGGAACGGCGGGCGCCGTGGGTTTCGGCGGTGGCGGCGGCCACCTTCAGGCCGGGATCGCCGCCGAAAGCGCGGAAGAGAATGCCGGCTGTTTTTTCCACTTCGGCCAGCTTGACCGCCGCGTCCGGGTGGTGGCCTCCGGCGGCCTTGGTCACCCAGTTGTGCCAGAGTTTGCCGATGAACTCTTCCATTATCCTAGAAACCTCGGTTGGACGAGCCCGTTGGTGCGTTCGGGCGGGTGTCTGGCGCGAAGCGACGACGCGGCAGGCTGATGCCTGCAAGGAGGAGCGACAAAGCCAGGCGCCCGCCCGGATGCGCCAGCGGGCTCGTAGCGATGCCACCCGAAGGGTGGGCGATCCGGTTGGGCGCGGAGTTCCAGGGCACAAGGCATTCCGGGGTTCGATGAAGCGGTCAACTGAGGTTTCTAGGATTATTGTGAAAGACGCGTAGCGTCTCCGCCATCTCCCCTCTCCCGCTGGGCGGGAGAGGGGTCGGGGGTGAGGGAAGCGGGCATGGGCGTGGTTTTCATCATGGGAGTGGCTTCGATCAGTGCCCGTCAGGCGCGACCTCCGGCGTCTTCGTCGGTGCGCGAGAGGGCCGAGAAGCGGGCCTCGTTGCGCTTGGCCGCGTCGCCGCTCACCCAGCGCAAGAGTTGGCCCTGGGGATTGTTGCGATTGACTGTGCCGCAGGCGGAAACGCACTGGCCGCACTGGGTGCAGGCGAACATCCAGCGCTTCACGTTGCGGGGCTTCAAGCGCATGGGACAGACGGCGTCACACGCGCTTCCTCGCCCGTTGAGGCAGGAGGCGCAATCGGTCAGCCGTTCCCGTTCGAAGCCGACCACCATGGCGCTCTTGTTGCCCATCCAGCCGAAGCTCTGGAAGAGGCCGATGGCGCAGGCGTAGCGGCAGAAAAGATGACGGGCGAAGAGGAATTCCAGGCTCAGGACGGTGGTGGCAGCAGCCAGGAAGATCACCTCGTATTTGTAGAGGCTGAGGGTGAACAGGCCGTGATAGACCTGGAAGGGCGGCATCAGGTAGGTCAGGCCAACCAGGGCCCAGGCGAAGGCGAAGGCCACGGCGGCAGGGGCGACGGCCAGCCAGTAGCGCTTGTCGCGGGGGGCGGGGCTGCCATCGGGCTCCCAGGGCGGGGTAGACTTCTTGTCCCAGACCGAATGCTTGCCGCTGGCCATGAGCATCAGGCGATTGATGGTCTCGACCACGGAAAAATGGGGGCACAGCCAGCCGCAGTAGAGGCGCCCCCATTTCCAGGCCGCGCCGATGATGAGGGCCAGGGTGCCGAGTACCGGCACGAAGAGAAAGAGGACGATGTTGCCCGCCGCCTGCAGGGAGCCGATGCGGCCGGCGATGAGGTCGTCCAGGCCCAGATCCCAGACGTAGCCGAGGAAATAGGCATGGTTCTCGGTGAGGTCGTAGCGGAAGAGGTCGAAGACCGGCGTCACCGTGAACAGGGTGAAGAAAGCCATTTGGGCGAAGAGCCGGTAACGCTGCAGGGCGGGCTTCCGGGTCATCGCGAGTGTGGGCAGGACGGCGGCCGCCTCAGGCATGGCGAGGGCCGATGAGGGGATAGCGCCAAGGCTGCCCGGCCAGGGCCTTGGAGAGACCGAACATGCCGAAGAGCACCAGGGTCGAGTGGACACAGGTGAAGTACATGATCACCAACACCCAGGTCCATTCCCAGTGCAGGCCGCCGAGGACGATGAAAAGAGTGCTGAACGACACGATGAGAATGCCGCCGTAAAGACTGACCCAGAAGGTCTGGCGCAGATGGGCGCGGGCCAGCGGCGGCGCCGTCGGGCCGCGCTTGAGCCACAGCCAGGCCAGTACCGCGAAGGCGATGCCGGGGGCGAGCAGCAGGTTGGTCAGGTAGAGCGATTCCGCGACCACCGCCAGGCCCTGGCCTTCGGCTTGGGGCTCGGTGCGGAACTTATCGCCCGAAGGTGGCATTGACGATTTCCATCAGGGCTTCCACCGTCTCCTCGTCGTCGGTGAGGCTTTCCACCAGGGCGGCACGGCAGGCGGCGGTGACGTCGAAACCGGACTTGATGAGGGTGGCGGCGTACACGAGCAGGCGCGTGCTGGCGACTTCTTCCAGGTCGCGGTCCTTCAAGGCGCGGAAGGCCTTGCCGATACCCACCAGGCGCTTGGCCAGATCGGCGTCGCAACCCGTTTCGCCGAGGAGGATGGACTGCTCCCGCTCGGCGGTGGGGAAGTCGAAGCGCATGGAGACGAAGCGCTGGCGGGTGGAGGGCTTCAAACCCTTCAGGAGATTCTGGTAGCCGGGGTTGTAGGAAACCACCAGCATGAAGTTGTCCGGGGCTGCCAGGGTTTCGCCGGTACGGTCGATGGGCAGGATGCGGCGGTCGTCGGCGAGCGGATGCAGCACCACCGTGGTGTCCTTGCGCGCTTCCACCACCTCGTCCAGGTAGCAGATGCCGCCCTCGCGCACGGCGCGGGTGAGGGGGCCGTCGCACCAGTAGGTGCCTTGGTCGGAAATCAGGTGGCGGCCCACCAGATCGGCGGCGGTGAGATCGTCGTGGCAGGCCACCGTGTAGAGGGGCAGGCCCAGGCGGGCGGCCATGTGGGAGACGAAGCGGGTCTTGCCGCAGCCGGTCGGCCCCTTGATGAGGAGCGGCAGGCGCTCCCGGTAGGCGTGCTCGAAGAGGGCGATCTCGTTGCCGGAGGGTTCGTAGAAGGGCAGGGAATGGTCGGTCATTGTTTACGCAGGCGGGAAGCGGCTCTGAAATCTCCTCTCGCCTGCATGGCGGGAGAGGAGCCTGCCCTGAGCCTGTCGAAGGGGGCGGGGGAGAGGGAAACGGGCATGGTCGCGGCGGTTACGGTGAGCGTGGGTTGGATGCATGCCCGTTATTTGAGGCTGAGCCAGTAGGCGAGAAGAATGAGGCTGGAAACCAGTATAAGCCAGCCTTCCAGCACGATACGCCACAGCAGCGGCGCGCCCCGGAGTTCCATGAAGTCGAGGATCACCAGGCGGCCCTTGACGAAGGCGATGGCCAGCATGGCGACGATGGCTGCGGTGCCGGCGGCGCCGACTTCGCCCAGATACCAGGTGATGCCGGTGGCGACGAGGAGCACCAACCAGGCGCGATGGGCGGGGTTTTTGAGGAAAGGTGTCATCGCATTACGTAAACCAGGGGGAAAAGCACGATCCACAGGAGATCGACCATGTGCCAGTAGGCGGCGCCGCTCTCCAGGCCATGGGCATCGTGGCTGCCGTAGGCGCCCTTCTTTGCCTGTACCCAGAGGATGGCGAGGATCACCATGCCGAGGATGACGTGCATGAAGTGGAAGAAGGTGAGCGAGATGTAGAACATGTAGAAGGTGTTGGTGGACAGCGAGATGCCGGCCCCGAACTTGGCCGCGTACTCGAAGACCTTCACCGCCAGGAAGCCGCCGCCGCAAAGGAAACCGAGCAGGATGTTGCGCGGGACGCCGGCCTTGTCGTCGCGATGGGCCGCCTGCACCGCCAGCACCACGAACCAGGAGCCGGTCACCAGGAGAAGGGTGTTCAGCGCCCCCGCGTTGCGGTCCAGGGTCTGCTGGTAGAGGTTGAACATCTCCACGTTCTTCGTGCGGGCGAAGGCGTAGGACGCAAAGAAGACGGCGAAGGCCAGCATCTCGGCCAGGATGAAGACCCAGATGGCGAGGTCGCCGGGCAGGCGTTTGGCAGGGGGGGCGGGGGCAGTCATGGGGGCGGATGATAGCCGGCGCGTCGCGGCAGGGACTTGATATGACCCAAGAAGCGGGAGATCGGGCCTTTCCCGGAGCGGGGAGGGTCGACAGGCTGATACGGGGCTTATCGCCAATATGCTGCGATGGTATGATCCTGGAGCCTGACGACACCGGATGTCCCGGGACGGGAACCCCCCGTCGGATGGGCTGCCAAAGAACTCTCACCATGTTGACCCGCATCTTCCTCCGCACCGAAAAAGGCTTGGCCGAACTGGCCCACCGCAGCAAGGACATTCCCGCCCGGGCGCGGACCCTGCTGCTTCTGGTGGATGGCCATACGACGGGTGGAGAACTGTTGGCCAAGGTGGGATTCGAAAATCGGGAAGAGCTTTTCGAACTCCTGTTGACCCAGGGCTATATCGAAGCGGAGCCCGAGCCGGAGCCGGTCCCCGAGCCGGAACCCGAAGCGCCTGCGGCACCCGAGTCCACCGCCGGAGAGGTTCATTCCGTGGCGCCCCAGCCCGGTGAAATCGATTTTACCGGGGTCTCGCTCTCCATCCCCTCGTTGCCGCATTTCGAGCCGGAGCCCGAGCCCCAGGCGCCACCCCCGCCCGATCCCCTCGAACTGATCGAGGCCAGGCGGGTCATGCTGGAGAGCGTCGAGGACGTCCTGGGGCCGGACGCCGGGCTCCTGAGCGGCAAGATCGCCGCCACCCGCAATCTGGTGGAAATGCGCCGTCTGGCCGAGAAGTACCGCACCGTCCTGGTGGAAGCCGGCCGCAAGCGGCGCGCCCTGGCCTTCTGGGAGCAGATCGAGCCCCTGTTGCTCCGGGACTGATCCCGATAGGCGTTGCGCGGGGGCCGGCCGCCGCGGACGGAAATTCCTGGCCCAAAAGCAAAACGGCGCGAATCGCTTCGCGCCGTTTTGCTGTGTTGCGCCCCGTCGATCAGGCGGTTTCTTCCTTGCCGCCGACGAAGAAGCTGGCGATGTAGATCAGCAGGCCGACCAGGAAGGCCACGCCAGTCCATTCACGCATCCAGTAGAAGAGGGCGATCTTCTCCTGGGCCACCATGAAGGGCATCGGATTTTCCGAAGCCCGCTGCAGCCAGACTTGCAGGATGCCGGCGGCGGTGAGGAACAGGGTGATGAAGGTGATGGCGATGGTCATCAGCCAGAAGCTCCACATCTCCATGACTTGCGAGGCGTTGCTGTTGGCAGCACGGCCGCGCAGGATGGGCATGGCGTAGGAGATGATGGTCAGGTTGACCATGACGTAGGCACCGTAGAAGGCCATGTGACCGTGGGCCGCGGTGATCTGCGTGCCGTGGGTGTAGTAGTTCACCGGAGCCAGGGTGTGCAGGAAGCCCCACACGCCGGCACCCAGGAAGGCCATCACGCCGGTACCGAGAGCCCACAGCACGGCAGCCTTGTTGGGATGCTCGCGGCGGCGACGGTTCACCATGTTGAAGGCAAAGACGGTCATGGCGAAGAAGGGGATCGGCTCCAGAGCGGAGAAGATGGAACCCCACCACTGCCAGTATTCCGGCGTGCCGATCCAGTAGTAGTGGTGACCGGTACCGAGGATGCCGGTGATCAGCGTCAGGGTGACGATGACGTAGAGCCACTTCTCGATCACTTCGCGGTCGACGCCGGTGGTCTTGATCAGCACGAAGGCCAGGAAGGCACCGAGGATCAGTTCCCACACGCCTTCAACCCAGAGGTGCACCGTCCACCACCAGAAGAACTTGTCGATAACGACGTTAACCGGGTTGTAGAAGGAGAACAGGAAGAAGACGGCGAGACCCCACAGGCCCAGCAGCAGCACGATGGAGATGGAGGTCTTCTTGCCCTTCAGCACCGTGAGGGTGATGTTGAACAGGAAGGCCAGGGCCACCACCACGATGCCCAGCTTGGTGGGCAGGGGCTGCTCCAGGAACTCGCGGCCCATGGTCTCGATGAGGTCGTTGCCGGTCATTGACGCCAGGGTGGCGTAGGGAACCGTCAGGTAACCGACTACGGTCAGACCCGCGGCGACGAGGAAGATCCAGAACATGGCGAGCGCCAGCTTGGGGCTGGCCAGTTCGGTTTCCGCTTCTTCAGGGATGATGTAGTAGGCCCCGCCCATGAAGCCCATGAGCAACCAGACGATGAGGGAGTTGGTGTGGACCATGCGGGCCACGTTGAAGGGAATTTCCGGGAAGAGGAAATCACCCCAGACGTACTGCAGGCCGAGGATGAGGCCGAACAGGATCTGGGCGACGAAGAGGGCGATGGCCGCGATGAAGTAGGGCTTGGCGACCGCTTGGGACTTGTATTGCATATTCAGTTCTCCTCTCGATCAGCCCTGGACGTTGGGCGGCCAGTTGGCGTCGTTGATCGAATTGACGTGCTTCAGGAAGGCCACGATGGCGTCGAGCTGCGCGTCGGTGAAGTTGAACTGCGGCATGCTGCGGCGGCCCTCGATGCCCTCCTTGGGACGGCTCTTGATGAAGGCCTTGGTGCCTTCTTCGCCGTAGCGGACGACCACGTTGGCCAGTTCCGGAGCGAAGTAGGCGCCTTCGCCCATCAGGGTGTGGCAGCCAATGCAGTTGTGGGTCTCCCACAGCTTTTTGCCCTCGGCGACTTGCGGGGTGATGTTCTGCCGCATGTCGCGCTTGGGAAGCTGGGAGTGCGTGTCGAAGGAAAGCGCAAGGAACAGGAGGAAGAAGAAGACGGTCCCCCCGTAGAAAATATTGCGCGCCATCGATTTAGTGAAAGCGCCACTCATTATGTATCCCCCTTTCGGAAATTGTTTGGCGGACCGATGGTAGTTCCGGGCCCCAAGGGGGGGCTTTGATATCTGCTAAAAGAAAACGGCGCCGGAAGCCAAATATTTCCTCGCCCGGGGCGCAAAAATCTTTTTTCGATCAGGGATTTGTGAGGGGCTGCGGGAGGTGCCCCGGGCTCATCCCTCGCCTTTTTTCAGCGCCACGCGGGCGCGGCGGCGCCGGGCCTTCTCCGAGGGGCCGTGGGGGCCTGCCTTGCGCTGGGCGGCGGCGAGGACGAGAGGATTGCGGGGAGGCCGGGGGCAAGCCAGGCGCTTGCGGCGTTTCATGGGGGCAGTGAGGGGTTAGCGGGGATTCCCCAGGTAGCGGATGGAAAGATCGGGGTCTGGGGGCAGGCCGGGAGTCCAGCCCCCGCCCAGGGCACGGAAGAGGTCGGCCAGGGCACTGCGGCGGCTGTACTCGGCGTCGATGCGAGCGAGTTCGGCGGCGAGCAGGTTGCGTTCGACGTCGAGGACTTCCAGGCGGCTGGCGATGCCGGCGTCGAAGCGCTGGCGGGCCGCGTGCAGGGCGCGCTCCAGGGCGGCGGACCGGACCGTCTCGGCGGCCAGGGCCTCGCGGGCCGCGGTCTGGGCTGCCAGGGCGTCGCGCACGTCCTTGAAGGCAGCGGCCACAGTCTGGCGGTAGCGGGCCAGGGCCTGGTCACGCCGGGCTTCGGCGCGATCGACCCCCAGGCCGACCCGGCCGGCGTTCCAGATCGGCTGGGTGAGGGCGGCGGCAAAGGAAAAGATGGCCGCCGGGCCGCTGAACAGCCTGGAGAAGGCGACGCTCTCGCCGCCGGCGTAGGCGGTGAGGGCGATGGACGGGAAATACCCTGAGCGGGCCACGCCGATGCGGGCGTTGGCGGCGATCAGGGTTTCCTCCGCTTCGCGCAGATCCGGACGGCGCAGGAGCAATTCGGAGGGCAGGCCGGAAGGGACCAGCACTTCCGGCAGGCGGCCGGGGCTGCCCCGCTCGCTGCGGGCCGCCAGCACCTGGGAGGGAGATTGTCCCAGGAGCAGGGCGAGGGCGCCTTCGGCCCGCTCGCGGTCGCGCACCAGGCCAGCCAGTTGGGCGCGGGCGGCAGCGTCTTCGGCCTCGGACTGGCGCAGGTCGTACTCGGAGACCAGGCCGGCTTCCATGCGGCGCCGGTGTAGTTCAAGGGTTTCGCGCCGGGTGCCGGCGGTGCGGCGGGCGACCGCCTCCCGCGAGGCAGCGGCGAGAAGGCCGAAATACTGCTGGGCAACCGAGGCTGTGAGAGAGAGGCGCACCGTTTCCCTGGCGGCCTCGCTGGCCAGCAGTTCGGCCCGGGCGGCTTCGTCGGCACGTCGGTAGCGGCCCCAGAGGTCGATCTCGTAACTGGCTTCCAGGGTGGCACGGTGGGTGGTCTGGATGAGGGGCTGGTCGGCGGGCAGGGGGAAGGTGCCCAGGCGGGAACTCTTGCTGCGGTCGGCCCCGATCTGGGCAGTGACGGTGGGCCAGAGGTCGCTGCCGGCGATACCGGCGGCAGCGCGAATCTCGGCCACCCGGGCGGCCGCAATGGCCAGATCGGCATTGTGGGCCAGGGCTTCTTCCATCAGGCGGTCGAGGACGGCGTCGCCGTACAGGGTCCACCACCGTTCCCCCGCGGTGCTGGCCGGCGTGCCGTCTGCCGACCAGGCGCTGGGCAGGTCGAGTTCCGGGCGGCTGTAGTCGGGGCCGACGGCGCAGGCGGAAACCACAAGGGCGGCGCCCAGGGGCAGGAGGCGGCGGACAGTGCGCTCACCGAGCGTTGCCCGGCGTTCCGACACCGTGTGGGGCGCGCCTGTTGCCGCCCGCAGGGAAACGTCCGTGGACCGGCCGGTCTTCGTCTCGGTCGCAAGGCCTGTCCTGAGTTCGGTCGAAGGGCCTGTCCTGAGTTCGGTCGAAGGGCCTGTCCTGAGTTCGGTCGAAGGGCTCAGGGCGACCGGAGCGGAGTTCGTCACATCAGTGCGCATGGCGGTCTCCCCCGGCGGCTTCGTCCTGACGGGCGCGTTCGAGCAGTTTTGCATGGGCGGCGGCGTGGGTTTCCTTGATTTCGTCGAACATCGCTTCGGTACTGCGGGCTTCGGAGAGCTTGCGGTCGGCGATGAGGCGGTAGAAGAGGGGGACGAAGAAGACGGCGAGGAAGGTGGCGGCCAGCATGCCGCCCATGACCCCGGTGCCCACCGCCTGTCGCGCTCCGGCGCCGGCGCCGTGGGAGATGGCCAGCGGCAGGACGCCGAGGATGAAAGCCAGCGAGGTCATCAGGATGGGGCGGAATCTGAGCCGTGCCGCCTCGATGGCTGCCGCCGCCGCACTCATGCCTTCCTGGTGCTTGTAGATGGCGTACTCGACGATGAGGATGGCGTTCTTGGCGGCGAGACCCAGGAGCGTGACCAGGCCGATCTGGAAATAGACATCGTTGCTCATGCCGCGCAGCCAGACGGCGGCCAGCGCCCCGAAGGTGCCGAAGGGCAGGGCCAGGAGCACGGCCAGCGGCAGGGACCAGCGCTCGTACTGGGCGGCGAGAATGAGGAAGACCATGAGCGCGCCCAGGGCCAGGGCGATACCCGAGGTGCCGCCGGACTTCTTTTCCTGGAACGAAGCGCCGCCCCAGTCGTAGCTGAATTCCGGCGGCAGGTTCGCAGCAGCCTTTTCCACGGCGGCGATGATCTGGCCGGAGGAAATCCCGGGCAGTCCGGCGCCGATGACTTTTACCGACGGTAGATTATTGAAGCGCTCCAGCGTTTCCGGACCGGTTTCCTGGCGGATCTGGGCCAGGGCGGAGAGGGGCACCATTTCTCCGCGCTCGGAGCGCACGTAGATGCCGCCGATATCTCCGGGATGGGTGCGGAAGGCCGGCTCCGCCGACATCAGCACCTGCCAGGAGCGGCCATACTTGTTGAAGTCGTTGACATAGTAAGTGCCGAGGGTCGCCGCCAGGGTGTCGAAGAGGCCGTCGAGGGGCACGCCCAGGGTCTTGGCCCGCTCGCGGTCCACATCCACGTTGAGCTGGGGTACGGTGGCCCGCCACATGGAGGACACCAGGGCGAACTGCGGATCCTGGCGCAGCTTGGCGATGAACTGCTCGCTGGCGGTGGCCAGGGCCTTCGCCCCGCCTTCGCCACGGTTCTGCAGATAGAACTCGAAGCCGCCCGAATTGCCCATGCCGAAGATGGCCGGTGGCCCGAAGGCCAGCACCAGCGCTTCCTTGATATGGGCCGTCTTCATGTAAACCTCCCCGACCAGGGCATTGGCCGGGACCGAGCGCCGGTCCCAATGCTTGAGCACGACGAAGAAGGTGGCGGCGTTGTTCTTGAAACTGCCGCCGATGAAGTCGAGGCCGGTAAACACCACGGTGCGCTCGACGTTGGGATTTTCGCGGATCAGCGCATCCACCTGCTGCACGATGCGGTCGGTACGTTCCAGCGATGCGCCGTCGGGAAGGTACACGGCGGTAATGTAATAACCCTGGTCTTCGTCCGGCACCAGGCTGCCGGGGGTGAGTTTCCACAGCCCGCCGGCCAGGGCGACCATGCCGCCGAAGAGGAGCAGACCCAGGGCGCCGCGGCGGATGAGCCAGGCCACGCCCGCCGTGTAGCGGTGGGTGAAGCGGGCGAAACCCCGGTTGAAGGCGGCGAAGAAGCGGTTTTCCGACTTGTGCTCGTGCTTGAGGATCAGGACGCAGAGGGAAGGCGTCAGGGTCAGGGCGACGATGGCGGAAATGACCACGGCGATGGAAAGGGTCACCGCAAACTGGCGGTACAGCTCGCCGGTGAGGCCGCCCAAAAAGGCGATGGGGACGAAGACCGCGCACAGCACCAGGGCGATGGCGATGACCGGCGAGGTCACTTCCCGCATGGCCTGGACAGCGGCGGCGTGGGCGGGGATGCCCTCCTCGTGCATGATGCGCTCGACGTTTTCCAGCACCACGATGGCGTCGTCCACGACGATGCCGATGGCCAGCACCATGCCGAAAAGGGTCAGGGTGTTGATGGAGTAGCCCAGCATGAGGAGCCCGGCGAAGGTGCCGATGAGGGACACCGGCACGGCCAGGGTCGGGATCAGCGTCGCCCGCCAGTTCTGCAGGAACACATAGACCACCAGGAAGACCAGCGCCATGGCCTCGGCCAGGGTCTTCAGCACTTCGCGGATGGAGACATGGACGAAATCCGTGGTGTCGTAAGGCACATCGACGGTCAGGCCGTCGGGGAAGCGGGTGGACAGCTCGTTGAGGGTCTTCTTGACGTCGGCGGCCACGTCCAGGGCATTGGCGCCGGGCTTCAGGAAGATGCCCACCAGCGTCGCCGGCTTGCCGCTCTGGCGGCCGATGAAATCGTAATCCTTGGAGCCGAGTTCGACCCGGGCCACGTCCCGGAGCTTCAGCAGCGATCCATCCGGATTGGCGCGAACGACGATGTTCTCGAACTGGGCCACGTCGGCCAGGCGCCCCTGGGTATTGATGGTCAGGGCCAGTTCCTGGCCGGCCGGTACGGGAGGCTGGCCAATGCGGCCCACGGCGTACTGGGCGTTCTGCTCGTTGAGGGCGCGTACCAGATCACCGGTGGTCAGGCGCAACTGGGCCAGGCGGTCGGGCTTGACCCAGATGCGCATGGCGTAGTCCTTGGCGCCGAAAATCTGCACATTGGTGGTGCCGGGGATACGCTTCAGCACGTCCAGCACATTCAGGGTCACATAGTTGCTGGTGTAGAGGTCGTCGTAGCGGCCGTCGGGGGAGGTGAAGGCCAGCACCTGGAGGAAGGAACTGGAATTCTTCTCCACCTGGATCCCCTGGCGGCGGACCTCCTGGGGCAGGCGGGCCTCGGCCTGCTTGACCCGGTTATTGACGTTGATTACCGCCTGGTCGATGTCGGTGCCGATATCGAAGGTGATGTTGATTTCCACCCGGCCGTTGGAGGCCGAGGTGGAATTCATGTAGATCATGCCTTCCACGCCGTTGATCTGGGTTTCCAGGGGGGCGGCGACGGTCTTTTCCAGCACCTCGGCGGAAGCACCGGGGTAGGTCGCGGCAACCATGACCTGGGGTGGGGCGATTTCCGGGTACTGGGCGATGGGCAGGCTGCGCATGGCGGCCAGGCCGGCAATCACGATGAAGATCGAGATCACCAGGGCGAAGATGGGCCGGTCGATGAAAAAGCGGGAAAACATGGCGCCCTAGCCTCCGGCCTTCGCGCTGGCGGGCGCTTGCTCCCCCGCATCCGGCGCGGTGGCCGGTGCGGCGGCAGGCGTGGCTGCGGCTGCGCGCGTGGCGGCGGCTGCGGCCGCCTGGCTGTCCTTCAACGGGGTCGGCTGGATCGGTGCGCCCGGACCGAGTTTGAGCACGCCATCGACGATCACCTGCTCGCCGGCGCTGAGACCGCTGGTGACGACCACGTCGCCGCCGCTCCATTCCGCCACCTGTACGGGCTTCATGGCTGCTTTGCCGTCGGCTCCGGCAACGAAGACGAATTTGCCCTGGGGGCCTTCCAGTACGGCCCGTTGAGGCACGCGGAAAGCGCCTTCGCGCACCGCGCCCGAGAGGCGCACGCGGACGAACTGGCCGGGCTTGAGCAGACCATCCGGGTTGGCGATCTCCGCCCGCATTTCGCTGGTGCCCGTATCGCGGGAAATGCGCACGTCGCTGAAGTCGGTGAGGCCCGTCCTGCCGTAGTCGCTGCCGTCGGCCAGCTTGACCGCCACCGTGAAGCGGCCCCCCTCGGGCCAGCGCAGGCGGCCGGCGTCGGCCTCCTGGCGTAACTTGAGGCGCTCGTTGTCGGCGACCCCGAAGAGCACCTGCATGGGGTCGGTCTGGGAAACCGTGGTCAGCAGCACGTCGGGCCCGGAAACCAGGGAGCCTTCGGATTTGAGGGCCCGGCTGGCGATACCGGCGATGGGCGATTCCACCCGGGTCCAGCCCAGGTTGAGGCGGGCCTCGGTCAGGCGGGCGCGGGCGGCCTTGAGGTCGGCGGCGGCGATGGCGGCGCCGGAAGTGGCGTCGTCGAATTCCTTCTGGCTGATGGCCTTGGACGCCAGGAGTGGCTCCAGGCGCGCTGCGTCGCGGGCTGACTGGGCGGCCCGGGCCTCCGCCGCGGCCACATCGGCCTCGACCCGGGCTACGGCGGCGGCAAAGGGGGCGGGGTCGATGGTGAACAGCGACTGGCCCGCCTTGACCCGGCCTCCCTCACTGTAATTACGCTTTTCCAGAATGCCGGTGACCCGGGCCCGGACCTCCACTTCGCGCGAACCCAGGGTCTGGGCGGCGTATTCCAGGATGACCGGCAAGGCTTCCGGTGTCACCGCCACCACGCTCACGGGCACCGGCCCGCCAAAGCCGGCGTGGCCGCCGGACCCCCCTTCGCCTGGGCCGCAGGCGGACAAGGCCAGGACCAGACCGGCGACGGCGAAGGGACGAAAAAACGCGGAGGAGGGTGGGGGAAACATGGATTTCTCCTGGGGCAGGAAGGAATGCGAGCCGGGAAAAAGCGAGACTCAGGGGAATCGAGGAAGTTCGGCAAGCGGAACGAATAATACATACATTCGTGCATGTATGTAAAGTCTCGACTACAATGGGGCCATTCAGCGACCGGAGGAAACGGGTCATGGTCAGAAAAACCAAGGAAGAAGCTCAGGAGACGCGCAACGCCATCCTGGACGCCGCCGAGCGGGTCTTCCAGGAACACGGCGTCAGTCGCACCTCACTGGCCGAGATCGCGGTGGCGGCGGGGGTGACGCGGGGTGCGATCTATTGGCACTTCAGGAACAAGGCCGACCTTTTCGACGCCATGATCGAGCGGGTCTTCGATCCCCTGGAAGCGAAACTCGCCGAAGTGATGGACCGGGATCGGTCCGACCCCCTCGACAATTTGCGCGATCTTTCGGTCTACTTTCTCGAGCAGGTCGCCCGGGAGCCCCGCTACGGGCGCATTCTGGAAATCAGTTGGCACAAGTGCGAGTACGTGGGCGACATGGCCACCAGCCGCGACAATCACCTGGAGTGCGGCAACCGTTACCTCAACATCATCGAAGGCGCCCTCAAGGAGGCCATCGAGCGCGGGACGCTCTCGGCCCGCCTCGATCCCCGCCGCGCCGCGGTGGGGGTCATGGCGGTGGTGGACGGTCTGGTGGTGAACTGGACCCTGGATTCCACGCTCTTCCCCCTGGCCGAAACCGGGGCGGCGGCGGTCGATACGTATCTTGCGGGGCTCAGGGCGGTACGCTGAAGCGGCAGGGGGCTCGGCCCGAAAGGCAAAGTCAGCGTGAGACCTGCGGCCTTTGCCCCCCAGCGGCAATGGGCCGCCGGGGGCCGCGGCGGCGGGGTTCAGTCCGGGAGTTCGCGCGAGCCCGGTTGCCCGGTGCTGATGGCGTGGCTCTTCAGCTGTCTGGCTGCCTGAGGATTTTCACTCCGCACGCTGTCGTAGGCCTCGCGGGCCTTGGGAATGTTTCCCTCCATCAGGTAGGCCAGCGTGTTGATCCCTTGGGCCGCCGTGTTGTGGCGGTTGCGCATCTGGATGGCCGTTGCCTGCTCCCGTGCCTTTTCGGGTTGGCGACTGGCGAGATAGGCCTGGGCCAGATAGATGCGCGCATCGATGGCATCGGGGAGCAAGCGGGTCGCGGTCAGGAGAGCCTGAATTGCGCGACCGTGGTTCTTTGCGCGCATGGACGCCTCGCCGAGATTGATCCACGAGTTTCCGTGTTGCGGATCGAGCCGGACAGCGGTTTCCAGTGAGCGGCTGGCCCCTTCGGCATCGCCCTGCTTCAACTGCAGATAACCCTTGCTGCTCCAGGCAGCGGCGCTGCTGCTGTCGGCAACGACGGCCCGGTCGATGTAGGTTTGCGCCCGGGCGAGGTCGCCCCGGCGTCCCAACTGCCCGCCCAGGGCGAGGAGAATCCTGGCATTGCCGGGATCGGCGCGGAGAATTTCCTCGAAGAGTGTTTCCGCTTCCTTGACCCGCCCCAGGGCGCCAAGGGCTTCGCCGAGCAGGGCACGGTCATCGGGGTTGGCCTGGCCCAGGGCGACGAGTTTCTCCAGGGCGGGGGCGACTTCGCCGTACTGTTTGGCGGCGACGTGATGCACGGCCCAACTCCGCCAGGCGTTGGCGCACTCCGGGTGCTGTGCCGTGACACTCCTGAGTTCTTCCAGACCTTCCGCACGGTGTCCCTGCTTGATCCTGAAATTCGCTCGATTGACCCGGGCCTCGGGAAGCACGGGCTGGATCCGGACGGCCCGGTCGTGGGCGGCGAGCGCTTCCTCGCTGCGGTTCAGGTCGCCGAGAACGGTGCCCAGACCGGTCCAGCCCTCGGCACGATCGGGAGCCAGTTCGGTCGCCTTGCGGAAGGCATATTCGGCGTTGGCCAGGCGGGAGGCGCGAAGTTCCGCAATGCCCAGGGAGACCCAAGTCATGGCCTGCCCTGGGTCGTCCCGGCCACCCGGCTGGCTGGCCGAGCTTTGCGTTGCCGCGGCGGCAAGGCGCAGAGCGGTACGGAAATCCTGATTTGCCTGATTCTGCTTGCCCATGGTGGCAAAGATGTTCCCCCGCAGTCGCCAGTAGGACGCATTGCCGGGTTGCCGTCTCAGGGCGTCGTCGATTTCCCGCAGCGCCTCGTCGGGTTTCGCGGCGCGAAGCAGGCGCAAGGCGCGCACGGAGCGGAGCGCCGGAGCCCAGGGACGCGCCTGTCTGGCCCGTTCCAGTGCCTGATCGGCCTCTTGGGTTCGGCCGAGTTCGTCCAGGACAACCACCAGTTCCAGCCAGGCTTCCGGGTAGGATGGATCGAGTTTGAGGGCCTGCCGCAGGGCCTCTTCCGCTTCGCGCAGCCTGTTTTGGCGGCGCAGGGCCTCGCCGAGGAAACTCGCCGCCGGTGCGCTGGCCGGCTGCGCCTGCTGCCATCGACGGGCAAAGGCCTCCAGCGGTTCCGCCTGGTCCTTGTGGCTCAGTGCCTGGGCCTCGTCGAACCAGCGTGGTTCCGGTGGGGATTCGGGAAGGGGTTCCGGGGGAAGTCCGCGGGTTTTCAGTGCTTCGATCCAGTCCGTGGGGAGCGCAATATTGACGCTCTGACCAAAGGTGATGATGGCCGTGGTGATGCCGACCAAGTTGCCTTCGGCGTCGAAGAGGCCGCCGCCACTGGATCCCGGGGAGAGGGGCGCGGTGGTGACGATGCCGCGCTCGCCGCCCTGGTCCGGCAGGGACGACACGAGGCCGTCGCTGACCGAAACGCCAAGCCCCAGGGGGTTGCCGACGGCAAAGACCGCTTCGCCGATGCGCAGGCTGGCCACCGGACGTAGCGGAAGCGGCGGTCCGTCCAGCGTGCTGCTGCTGACGAGGCAGAGATCCCGGCTGGGGTCGCGCAGGGCGAACCTGCCCTCGGCCGTGACCTTCCCCTGCACGATGCGGATCGATGCTGCGTCACGCACCACATGGCAGTTGGTGACGAATTCCCCCTTGCCCAGTGCGACGCCGCTGCCCTGGCCGTTCTCGCGCCCCTTGTCGTCGAGGGCGATGAGGGTCACCACCGACGGGGCGACCTTGCGGAAGAGGGCGTCGGCCGATTCCCGCGCCTGGCTTGCGGGAGCCAGGCCGAGCGCCAGCCCGGCGCAGAGGGCGACGAGGAGGCGGCTCATCGTGCCCCCCCTTCGTAGGGCAGAATGAAGCCGCGATAGGCGCTGTCGGCCCGGGGTCCGTCAACGTCGCGCAATTTCTGGTAGGCCCGCCGCAGGTCCTCTCCCCGGCCCAGAATGCTGTATTGCTCGATCAGGACTTCCCAGACCTTGCCCTGCCTGGGGTCGATTTCCAGGGAGCGTTTGAGGGCGGCGATAGCCTTTTCCGCTTCGTCCTGGGTTGCAAGGGCGAAGCCCAGGTGCCGCCAGGCCGTGGCATCGTCAGGATTCTTGCCCACCCGGGACTGAGCAAGCGCGACGGCCTCGCTGGCGTGGCCGCCATCCTTGAGGGCCACGGTCAAGCCCCGCTCCCATTCGATGGTCGATGGGGCCCCGCGCAGTGCTTCGCGAAAGGCGGCGATGGCTTCGGGAAAGCTGTGCAACTCGGTCAGGGCGAAACCCAGTGCGCCCCAGGCGTCGGCTGGGGTATCGATGCCCTTGTCCAGGGACTGGCGCAGGCTCGCCGTGGCGGCCAGCGGCCGCCCCGCGGCAAGAAGGACGCGGCCGCGCCAATACAAGGTTGCGGGATGGTCCTGCTCGTCCACCGCGAGGGAGTCGAGAAAGCGTTGCGCCCGCGGTGTTTCTCCCGCCAGGAGCAGGTAGTGGAGGTACTGGGAGCGCAGCGCACGGTCGGCCGGCGAACGGAAGGCCAGGCGTCCGGTCAGGTTCGCGGCGGCGCTCCAGTCCCGCCGCAGGTCGGCGAGGGCGAT
This sequence comes from Betaproteobacteria bacterium, assembly GCA_016720065.1. Classification (NCBI taxonomy): domain Bacteria; kingdom Pseudomonadati; phylum Pseudomonadota; class Betaproteobacteria; species Betaproteobacteria bacterium. The sequence continues at coordinate 612,382 of JADJXY010000001.1, forward strand.
CATTCCCCGGTGGGCAGCGTCCAGGCCGGGATCGATGGTCAGAGCCCGGTTGAGCGCTTCCTGGGCGCGATCGAGCGCTCGGTTGGCCGCTTCTGCGGCGCCGATCATGGCCCACACTGAAGCGTCGTTGCCATGGTTGGTCTGGAGGCTACGGGCGAAGGCCAGCGCTTCGCCAAGCTTGCCTCCCAGCAGCCAATGCCGGGCCAGCATCAAGCCAGGCCAGGCCGATTCCGGTCGCAGTGCCAGCAAGCTGCGGCACGCCGACTCGAGCGCCGCGCCGTCCTTGAGTTGCTCGCTCGCGATGATCAGGTGCGCCCAGGCCTCGCCGTCGCGGGGATCCTGGCTGACGCGCCGGCGGGAAAGCTGGGCGAGGCGTGCCCAGTCCCCCGCGCGCACGGCCTGCGTGGCCTCTTCGGCATAGCGGATGCCGGCCTGCTCATCTTCCGCGACCGTGTCCAGTTCGGCGATCTCGGTCGTGGGGCGGGCCAGATTCAGGTTCTGGCTGTCGTGCAGGCGGTAATCGACGATGCCGATGAGGCGACCGTCCTCGTCCAGCAGCGCACCTCCTTCACTGCCCGGGGTGACGGGCGCGGAAAACTGGATGAAGCGACCGCGGGAGAGTTCACGCAGCCCCCCGACCAGCCCCTCCGAGATGCCCACGCCGAAGCCATGGGAGTTCCCCAGGGCGAATACCCGGTGTCCGACCGCCGGCGTCGCCTCCGCGGGGCGCAGGGCAGGGAGCGCAAGGCCTTCGGCGGTCAGCAGGCAGAGATTGGAGCGGTGTTTGCGCTGGGCGAGGGAAGCAGGGAGGCGATTGCCCTCGATCAGCAGATGGAAGCGGTCGCTGGCCAGGATGCGGTCGCACACCGTGACCAGGCGGCCCGGCCCGACGACGACGGCAGTCTGTACGCCCAGTGCATTCCCGGCGGCGTCGGAGACCATGAGGGGGAGCACGCTCGGCGCGGCGGTCCGGAAGACTTCGCTGGCGGAGAGGGCGGCGGCCGATGCGGCGGTGAGCATCAGCACGCCAGTGGCGAAGAGGCGAACAGGGAGGGGGCAGGTGGCCATGGAGTCGGCTGGGTGAATGAATTCCGCATATTACCCGCATGACATCGGCTGCGCCAGTCCGACCCGCGGCGCGCGCTGCGGGCCAGCCCCCGTCTTGGCGCTATACTGCGCCCTTTCCGCCTCCCGGACCGGGCGGCATCCTCTGGAGATTCCCATGGCCGCCCACGCCGACACCGCCAGCATGGCGCTCTTTTGCGACTTCGAGAACATCGCCCTCGGGGTGCGCGACGCCAAGTACGAAAAGTTCGATATCAAGCCCATCCTGGAGCGCCTGCTGGCCAAGGGCAGCATCGTGGTCAAGAAGGCCTACTGCGACTGGGAGCGCTACAAGGGCTTCAAGGCCACCATGCACGAGGCCAATTTCGAGCTCATCGAGATTCCCCACGTGCGCCAGTCGGGCAAGAACTCCGCCGACATCCGCCTGGTGGTCGATGCCCTCGACCTCTGCTACACCAAGTCCCACGTGGACACCTTCGTCATCATCTCCGGCGATTCGGATTTTTCGCCCCTGGTGTCCAAGCTGCGGGAAAACGCCAAACAGGTGATCGGGGTCGGGGTCAAGCAATCCTGCTCCGACCTGCTCATCGCCAATTGCGACGAATTCATCTACTACGACGATCTGGTGCGCGACCGCGATGCGCAGCGCTCCGCCAGCCGGCGGGAGAATCGGGAGCCCCAGGGCCGTCGTTCCCCCGAGGAGGAGGCGGGGCGCCGGGAGGAAATGGAGGCGCGCAAGACCAAGGCTGTAGAACTCGCCGCCGCCACCTTTGCCGACCTCATCGCCGTGCGGGGCGACCAGGAGCGCCTGTGGGCCTCGGTGCTCAAGGAGGCGATCAAGCGCCGCAATCCGGGTTTCAACGAGTCCTACTACGGTTTCCGCAGCTTCGGCAACTTGCTGGAAGAAGCGGCGGCCCGGGGTCTGCTCGGTTTCGGCCGGGATGAAAAATCCGGCGCCTACGTGACGCGGGCGGCGGGTCGCGCGGCGGTGGAGGCGGCTTCTCCCGCGCCCGAAGTGGTGCATCCCGCGGCCGCGCCGGCAGCACCGACTACGGAAACGCCGAGCGCCGAGCCGGCGCTGGCCGGGGCCCCGGCTCAGTCCTCCGCCCGGCGCCGGGGCGGTCGGCGGTCGGCGAAGGGGAAGCGCCCAGGGATTCGGCTGCGATCGGGGAGCAAGAGGCCGACGTTGCGGCGGCTCCGGGCGCCGAAGCCGGCTCCCCCCCGGCGAAAAAGCCCCGGGCGCCGCGCAAGTCGTCCCCACGGACCAAGAAACCCGCAACGACACCCGAGGCCTGAGCGTCTTCGGCATCATCGGCGAAGGGCGCCGCCTGGAATATGCCGTGATCGGCGATGCGGTGAACCTCGCCGCCAAACTGGAAAAGCACAACAAGGCCGAGAAAACCCGCGCCCTCACGCACGGTCGGCTCAAAAAAGCAGTAGGTAGTCGACACCCTGTCATAATTCCGAATCCCGCACAGCAAGACCGAAACCATGACTATCCCCTTCGAGGCTTCCCGCTCCTACGTCTACAACGCCGCCCGCTACGAACTGCTGCCCCGTGTCGCGGAAATCGCCAAGGGCTTCGGCGACGAGCCTTTCCTGTTGCGTGAAATTTCGAAAAAACTGCTTGCCGAGACCTACTCGCCCGAACAGTTGGAAATCAAGGTCAAGAAAGCAAAGAGCGATGCTACGGAGAAGATGAGCACCATCTTCATGTTCTACATTCCGTTCCTTGCCGAGAACCTGAAAGTCTTCGAGAACATGGGTGGCGGGATGTTCAAGAACATCTCCCTCGAAGAGGAAATGGCGGAAGCCGATGCCGCCGCTATCGATATTGAATCGGACGATGCGGGAATCATCTACGCCTATTCCTTCCCCACCATCGTTCCCAAGGATGGGAAATTTCCCATCAAGGTAGGTCTAACCACTACAGGCGACGCCGAAGCCCGAGTGATGCAGCAATGCAAGACGACTTGCTGTTTTGAATACCCCATCATCCTCGGCGTTTGGGAAGTCCAACGGGTTGCGGCGATGGAAGATGCAATCCATTCCACTTTGGAAGCCCGTGGTTCAAAGCGTCAATCACCAGGCACGGAATGGTTCGACACGACGCTTGACGAGGTCGAAAGCGTCATCAAGTTCGTGCAGCCCTCGGCACACGCAATCCCTCGTTTGTCGTGAACAAGCAAAGAAAAATCCCAGCGGGTTAGGCTGGGGTTCTGTCAGACCGCTTCGGCTATCCCCTCAAAAAACCCACAGATTTTGAGAGGGGCTTGCCGGATAGGCGCGTTTGGCTTTGGGCGTGGCTTGCCGCTCAGGCGACGGCCTGGGCGGGAATCTGGTGGCCGCGGCGGGCGATGCGGTTGGCGCCGTCGACGTAGATCAGCTCCGGCGCGTACTTGGCCAGTTCGATCTCGTTATACACGGCGAAGGTGGCGATGATGAGGATGTCGCCGGGGGCGGCCCTGCGGGCGGCGGAACCGTTGACGGAAATGATCCCCGATCCCCGCTCGGCGCGGATGGCGTAGGTGGTGAAGCGCTCGCCGTTATTGACGTTCCAGATGTCGATCTGCTCGTACTCGCGGATATTGGCGGCGTCGAGCAGATCTTCGTCGATGGCGCAGGAACCCTCGTAGTGCAGTTCGGCATGGGTCGTGGTGACCCGGTGAAGCTTGGATTTCAGCATCGTTCTCTGCATGGCTTGACGATCCAAGGATGGGGTTGGGGAAGCGCATTGTAGCGAGTGCAATTATGAAGTCAATCGCCTTGTAAGCCTTTAAATCTCTAGGTTGTCGATCAGCCGGGTGTGTCCCAGACGGGACGCGGCGAGGACGACGAGGGGCACGCCTATGGCATCGGGCGGCAGCAGGTCCGCCTGGCGGCGGATGGCGATGTAGTCCGTCTTCCAGCCGCGGGCGTCGAGGGCGTTGCGGGCCTCTGATTCAAGGGTGGCATAGTCGTCGCGGCCTGCCCAGAGCGCCGCCCGAATGCGGGACAGTTCGGCGTAGAGTCGGGGCGCCTCGCTCCGCTCGGCGGCGGAGAGATAGCCGTTGCGCGACGAGAGGGCGAGGCCGTCGGCGGCCCGCACCGTTTCGCCGCCGACGATGGCGATGGGCAGCGCGAACTGGCGCGTCATGTTGCGCAGGACCATGAGCTGCTGGTAGTCCTTTTTGCCGAAGAGGGCGGTCTGGGGCTGGACGCAGTTGAAGAGCTTCAGCACGACCGTGGCGACGCCGCGGAAGTGGCCGGGGCGGAACTCGCCTTCCAGCAGGTTCTGGATTTGCGGCGGGTCGACCTGGTACTGCTGCGGCTCGGGGTAGAGATCGGCCTCGGTGGGGGCGAACAGCACGTCCACCCCTGCCGCCGCGAGTTTCTCGCAATCGGCCTGGAAGGTGCGGGGATATTTGTCGAAATCCTCGCTCGGGCCGAATTGCAGGCGATTGACGAAGATGCTGGCAACCACGGTATCGCCGTGGGCGCGGGCCTGCTCCATGAGGCTGATGTGGCCTTCGTGCAGGTTGCCCATGGTGGGGACGAAAACGAGGGCGCGTCGGTCGTGGAGCGCAGCGCGGAGGTCGGGGATGGCGGAATGGATCAGCATGGCGGTCGGGAGGAGGTGAATTCCTGAGGCGAGCATCGTACCGGATTGTTGGCCGGCGGCTAAGGCCGGGGTGCCCCAAAGAAAAACCCCGCCGCAGCGGGGTTTTCGGGAGCGCAACGCGATCAGGCGCGACGGCGGCTGAAGGCCACCAGGCTGGCCATGCCGAGCAGCGCCAGGGTGCCCGGCTCGGGCACTCGAACGGGAACTTCCGGCGTGAAAGCGACCGACAGGAAGGGGACGTTGCCAAAGCGGGTGGTGGGATCGTTCTGATCAAAGGTGGCGTCATTGGTAGAGAAATAGGGCGCGCCCAGAAGAGCGCCAAAGCTTCCCGAGAGCGTCCCCATCGAACCGTTGGTCGAGGTACCGAACTCGACACCGCTGGTGACGGCGGTGGCATCGGCCAGGAAGGCGAACATGATGTCGATGCGCAGGGCATCAGCCTGGCCAAGGTCGACCCAGCTACCGGAGATGCCGTGGCCACCGTCGCTGAGCGTAATACTGGCGCTATTGCCAAGACCGATGGTCAGAAGGTTGCCGTTTACACTGAAGCCCCCCTCGAAATCGCCGGCGGTGATGGTGACGTTGCTCGCATCCCGGTCATCGATGTTGATGAATGCGGCAGAGGCCGGCGCGGAAATCCCAAGGGTGGCAGCGATGGCCAGGGCCGCGGCTCCTAGTGTAGTGTCTCGCAAATGCCCATACATTTAGGTGGTCACCGCCTGTTGGGCCAAGACGTCACGGGCGCGCTGTATCTTGCGCAGGATTTCCTCGCCGCTGGCCTTCCAAACATAACGCTTTGGATTCTGGTTGCGCTCGGCAAGGTAGGTGATGATCGTATCGGCCAACTCCTTCACCGAGGCAAAGCTGCCTTCGCTGATCCTGTCGGTCAGGTCGCGAAAGAAGCGCTCGACAAGGTTGAGCCACGAGGACGAGGTCGGCGTGAAATGCATGTGGAAGCGGGGATGCTTGGCCAGCCAGGCTTTGACCTCCGGATGCTTGTGGGTGGCATAGTTGTCGGCGATCAGATGGATCGCCAAGTGCTTGGGCGTTTCCCGATGGATCTTCTTGAGGAAGGCCAGCCATTCCTGGTGCCGATGCTGCTCGGCGATGGTCGTGATCAATTTGCCCTCCAGGTAGTTGAGGGCGGCGAACAGTGTCAGGGTGCCATGCCGAATGTAATCGTGGCTGGCGGTCTTGATATGACCGATGCCCAATGGCAGGCCCGGTTGGGTACGTTCCAGCGCCTGGCACTGCGACTTCTCATCACAGCACAGCACCAGTGCTTTCTCCGGCGGATTGAGATAGAGGCCGATGACATCCCAGAATTTGTCCTCGAAATGCGCGTCATTCGACAACTTGAAGGTGCGGGTCAGGTGCGGCTTGATGTCGTTGGCAGCCCACAGGCGCTGCACGCTGGCCTTGGAGATGCCTGCCGCTTGCGCCATGGTTCTGCAACTCCAACGCCCCAGCGTGGCCGGTGGCCGGGTGACCGTCTCCAAGGTCTTCTGTACGGCCGCGACCGGAAGCGCAGGCTTGCGGCCGCGACCGGGCGCATCCACCAGGCCCGCCAGCCGATGCGCGACGAACCGTCGGCACCAGTGACTCACCGTTACCCGCGTGACGCCAACCGCTTCGCTGATCGCGGTCTGCGTGCGCCCTTCGGCGGCCAAAAGAATAATCCGCGCACGTTGGCGATCCCGAACGGATACCGTGCTCGCTCGCAACCGCTTATTGACTCGGCACAATAATGCTTGAAATTTATGGGTCAGCCCCCATGTTGGACGAATGGAAAAAGACGACGCAAGATATTCGACACTTGAGCAACTGCACGAACGGCGTAAGCAAGTGGTGCGGCTGCACCGCAAGGGCTACGGCGTAATGCAAATCGTCGAGCTCAGTGGGCTTTCGTATCCGACAGTTCGGTCTGCGATTGATCGGTATGAAGAAGGTGGCCTTGCTGCCCTCAAGCCGACCACGCGAGGCAAACGCGCAGGTCAAGGGCGGACGCTGACAGAGGAGCAAGAGGAGGCGATCCGAAAGATCATTTGTGACAAGCGCCCCGAGCAACTGAAGATGGAATTTGCGCTTTGGAATCGTGCTGCGGTCATGCAACTGATCGAACGGGAATATGGCATCAAACTATCGGTACGCGGTGTCGGCAACTATCTGTCGCGCTGGGGCTTCACCCCCCAGAAGCCGATCAAGAAGGCCTACGAGCAACGACCGGAAGCCGTGCAAGCCTGGCTCAATGAGCAATACCCGGAAATAGAGAAGCGTGCCAAGGCGGAAGGCGGCGAGATTCACTGGGGCGATGAAACTGCCTTGGTCAATACCGATGTACGCGGTCGCTGCTACGCACCGGCAGGCAAGACGCCGGTCACCTACACGGTAGGCGGTACGCGGCAGAAGCTGTCGATGATTGCGACGGTGACCAATCAGGGCAAAACACGTTGGATGATCATTGACGAGGCGTTCAACTCCGACAAGCTGATCGAATTCCTTGACGCGCTGATCAAGGATGCCGGCAAGAAGGTGTTCTTGATTCTCGACAATTTGCGGGTCCATCACAGCAAACCGGTCAAGGCATGGGCCGCTGAACGTCAGGACAAGATCGAACTGTTCTACCTGCCCAGCTATAGCCCGGAGCTGAACCCTGAGGAGCGTCTCAATGCCGACCTCAAGCATGCCATCGGGACGAAAGTGCCGGTGCGCACCAAGGCCAAATTGAAACTCGCCGCTACCGAACACATGGTCAAACTCGAACAATCACCCGAGCGGGTCAAAAGCTTCTTCCAAGATCCGCGTGTCAAATATGCCGCTTGAAAATTCAAACTTAAGCTGGCCGGATCAATAGTCAGTTCATGCGCCTCTTCCGGCTCCAGCACCAGTCGCGTTCTCGCCATGATTCCCTCCCCAATACCCGTTGGGTTTCAAGTATAGGCGAGCCCCATGAAATGATACGCATTAATGAGACACTACACTAGTTTTGTTCTGATGGTCATGGTGTCTCCAATGTAGGTGGTTCAGTGCCTTGATTGCGTCGAAGGGCGCCGCTCAGCGGCACGGGGCGATGTCAAGCAACTATTACGCCAGGATTGGAAAATCATGTTGATTCAATTTGTTGCGCGTAATGGGTGGCAAGGGCCGGGCTTGTGAGTGTAAAGAATCCCGACACCTCCCGGGCTGGACGGGTAGCGGAAAAGACTTCGGCCACGGGGGCGCGCCCCGACGCCCGGAGGTCTTGCGCTCCGGTGCTGCGCCTGATGGGTCTGGAAGAGAGCCGCGCGTGCAATCGGTGGCGACGGCGCGTGAGGTGCCGCCCGCAGGCGGCTTGGCCGGCTACGCGTAAGCGTGCTCCGCCGCCGGGAAGGAGCCGTCCTTGACGGCCTTGACGTAGGCTTCCACCGCGCCTCTCAGGCTGGCGGAGCCTTCCATGAAGTTGCGCACGAAGCGGGGCTTGCGTCCGGGGGCGACGTCGAGCATGTCGTGCAGGACCAGCACCTGACCGGAGCAATCGGCACCGGCGCCGATGCCGATGGTGGGGATGGCGAGGCGGGCGGTGAGCAAGGATGCCAGGGGGGCGGGAATGGCTTCCAGCACGATGAGGGTGGCGCCGGCTTCCTGGAGCGCCACGGCGTCGGTCAGCAGTTGGGCGGCACCGGCGTCGTCGCGGCCCTGGACCTTGAAGCCACCGAGTTGATGGACGGATTGGGGGGTGAGCCCCACGTGGGCGCAGACGGGAATGCCGCGGCGGGTGAGGAAGCGGGTGGTGTCGACCATGTCCTGGCCGCCTTCCAGCTTGACCATGTGGGCGCCGGCGGCCATCAGGCGGGCGGCGTTGGCGAAGGTTTCCTGGGGGGAAACCTGGAAGCTGCCGAAGGGCATGTCGGCGACGATCAGGGCCCGCCGGGAACCCCGGGCCACGGCGCCGGTGTGGTAGGCGATGTCGTCCAGGGTCACGGGAAGGGTGGAATCATGGCCCTGCAGGACCATGCCCAGGGAATCGCCGATGAGCAGGACCTCGACGCCGCAATCGTCCAGAAGGCGGGCGAAGCTGGCGTCGTAGCAGGTCAGGACGGCGATTTTCTCGCCGCCTTCCTTCATGCGGGCGAGGTCGACATGGGTCAGGCGACGGCTGGAGGCTTGGGCCGACAAGGGAAGCTCCGGATCAGGCGGTCAGGGGGCGAAGGGAGTTTTTTACAGGCGCTCAGTGCGGGGCGCAGAGGATGTCCGGGTTGTTGACCCCATGCTGGGCCATGCGTTCCAGGCAGGAGAGCACTTCCAGGCTGGCGCTTTCCATGAGGGTGATGCAGTCGGTGCCGCCCGCGAAGTCGCCGTTGCGGAAACGCTGCACCGCCTCGCGGCCGAGCTTATGTACGGCCAGGTGCGGGTTTTCCATGGCGGCGTAGCCGTCCAGGCGCGAGAAGCACGCCTTGCCGTCGCCCTCGTAGTACCACTTGCCCAGGCGGCAGGCGGTGTGGTCGGCGAAATCGGAGGCCGACTTGGGCGAGTAGCCGAAGAAGACCTTGTAGATTTCGAACTTGAAGACCAGGTGGTCCATCTTGGCCAGTTCGGTAAAACTGCGCAGGGCCGAGATGGCGATGTCGCGTTCCATCTTGCGCGAGGCGTCGATGATGCCGCCGATGCGCTGGGAGGCTTCGTTGCCGTCGGCGCCGAAGCCGGAAGACTTGGCGGCCAGTTTTTCCATGGCGCTGTGGGCGCTGGTGGTTTCCTGGCTGATGGCCTGCACCAGGGCGGAAATGTCGTTGGTGGCCTTGGAGGTGCGTTCGGCGAGCTTCCTGACTTCATCGGCCACCACGGCGAAGCCGCGACCGGCCTCGCCGGCCCGGGCCGCTTCGATGGCGGCGTTGAGGGCCAGCAGATTGGTCTGGTCGGCAATTTCCTTGATGAGGGAGAGGATGCTGCCGATCTTGTTGGCGCTTTCGTTCAGGCCCACCACTTTTTCCATGGTGCCGTGGGAATCCGCTGCCAGGGAGCCCAGATCGGTACTGATGCGCTGCATGAGCTCGCTGCTCTCGGCGGAAGTGTTGGCGGCGACGATGGCCTCGTCCTTGGTGCCGCGCAGATCGCCAGCCAGGAGGGCGAGGGTCTGCTGGGAGGCTTGCAGGGAGGAACCGAAGGTTTCCAGGTTCTTGAGCAGCAGATCCCAGGCCCCCGAATTGCGGGTATTGCCATCGACTTGCGTCTGCAAGGTCTGGCGCCGGCTTTCGCTGTCGCTCAACTGGTTGCGCAGGAGCGTGCTCTCGTTTTCAAGTTGGGTGATGCGTGCGCGTGCTTCATCGAGTTCCCGGGAATTCCCGCCAAACAATCCCATGATGCCTCCTCCTTTATTGATCTTCAGGGCCGAAAGACAAAGTATATCGCCCCCAGCATGCACAAGGCAGCCCACAGATAGTCGAGTTTGAGGGGCTGGTGCATATAGAAGACGACGAAGGGGACGAAGACGGTGAGGGTGATGACCTCCTGCAGGATCTTCAACTGGGCCAGCGAAAGCTCCGTGTTGCCGATGCGGTTGGCCGGCACCTGGATCAGGTATTCGAAAAGGGCGATGCCCCAGGAGATCAGCGCTGCCACCCACCAGGGCTTCTCGTTGAGGTGCTTGAGATGGGCGTACCAGGCGAAGGTCATGAAGACGTTGGACAGCGCCAGCAGAATGACGGTCTGCCAGAGGACGGGGAGGTTCATAGGCGCGCGATGGACTGGAGCGCCACCGCCGGCAGCCAGGGCGGCGACGCTGCCGCGGCCGGGCAGGGCGAGGTCGGGGGCGATTTCGCCCAGGGGGGCGAGGACGAAGGCCCTGAGATGCAGGCGCGGATGGGGCAGGCTCAGGGCCGGGGTGACCAGCACCGTGTCGCCGTGCAGCAGGAGGTCGAGGTCGAGGCTGCGGGGGCCATTCCTTTCCCGCCGCAGGCGTCCGGCGGACGCTTCCACCGCGAGCAGCGCGGCGAGCAGGTCCAGGGGCGGGAGCTCGGTATCCAGGGCGGCGGCGGCGTTGATGAAATCAGGCTGGGCGGCAAGGCTCACCGGCGCGGTGCGGTAGAGGGAGGAGCGGGCGGCCAGCCGCGTCTGCGGCAGGGCGGCCAGGGCGTCGAAGGCCGCCTGCACCGCGGCGACCGGGTCGCCCAGGTTGGCGCCCAGAGCCACGTAGGCGCGGGTCATTCTGCGTCGGAGGCGGGGTTCCCGGTGGCGCCGGGCTTGCGCCGACGGCGGCGGCGTTTCTTGTCGCCGGCCTTTTCCGGCTGCAGCAGGGCGGCCCGGGCCTCGCCGTCGGCGTTCTGAAATTCGGTCCACCAGCGGCCCAGTTCGCCGTCGATTTCCCCTGCCTCGGCACGCAGGACGAGAAAGTCGTAGGCCGCCCGGAAACGCGGCTGCTCCAGGAGGGCATAGGGCCGCTTGCCGGCGCGACTCTCGAAGCGCGGCTGCAGCGCCCAGATTTCCTTGATGTCGCCGGCAATGCGGCGGGTGATGGCCAGCTTTTCCGCCTGGCTGTCGAGCACGTCGTCCATGGCGGCGTAGAGCGCCGGGATATTGGACAGCTCCCCCTTGCCCTTGATCTTGTCCCACTGCGCCAGGACCTCGTGCCAGAGCAGGGTGGCAAAGAGGAAGCCGGGGGAGATGGGCTTGCCCTGCTTCACCCGGGCGTCGGTATTGCCCAGGGAAAGCATGACGAACTTCTCGCCCATGGGCTGCTCCAGGATGACGTCGAGCAGGGGCAGGAGGCCGTGGTGCAGGCCCTCCTCGCGCAACTGGGTCAGGCATTTGACCGAATGGCCCGAGGTGAGGAGCTTCAACATTTCGTCGAAGAGGCGGGCGGGAGGCACGTTCTCCAGCAGTTCCGCCATTTCGCGGATGGGCTTCCTCGCCGCCGGATCGATGAGGAGCCCCAACTTGGCGGCGAGGCGCACGGCCCGCAGCATGCGCACCGGGTCTTCGCGGTAGCGCTTCCTCGGTTCGCCGATCATGCGCAGGGTCTTCTGCTTCAGGTCGGCGACGCCGTGGTGGTAATCCACCACCGCCTCGGTGGCCGGGTCGTAATAGAGGGCGTTGGCGGTGAAGTCGCGCCGGGCGGCGTCCTCGGCCTGGCTGCCGAAGACGTTGTCGTGCAGCACCCGGCCGTGCTCGTCCGTCTTGGCGTCGTCCCCCAGCATGCCGCGGAAGGTGGTCACCTCAAGGGTTTCCTGGCCCATCATCACATGCACGATCTGGAAGCGGCGGCCGATGATGCGGGAGCGGCGGAAGTAGCGGCGAATCTGCTCCGGCGTGGCGTCGGTGGCCACGTCGAAATCCTTGGGCTCGGCGCCGATCAGCAGGTCGCGCACCGCGCCGCCCACCACGTAGGCCTTGTGGCCGTGGCTTTGCAGGGTCTCGCACACCCGCCGGCTGCCGGAACTGACGCGGTCGCGGGTGATGCCGTGGCTGGCCACGGGAATGACCGCCGGTTCGAGCTTGCCGGGGCGGCCTTCTTGCCGCCGAAGACGCGGGAAATGAGTTTGCGGATCACGGGAAGCCGGTTCGGTGCGGCAAAGCCGCGGAAAAACGCGGATTCTACCGCAGAGTGATGATTTTCCAGCCCATTTCGCTGGCGTGGGCGCGCAGGGTCTCGTCCGGGTCCACCGCCACCGGGGTATCGACGCTGGACAGGAGCGGCAGATCGTTGAGGGAATCGCTGTAGAAATAGCTCTTTTCGAAGCTGCCCCACCACAGGCCCAGGGATTCCAGCCAGGCCTCGGTGCGCAGGATCTTGCCTTCCCGGAACGACGGCGTGCCCCGGGCGCGCCCGGTAAAGCGGCCGTCTTCCCACTCCGGCACCGTGGCGATCAGGTGCGGTACGCCGAACTCCCGGGCGATGGGGCCGGTGACGAAACTGTTGGTGGCGGTGACCCAGGGGCGCAAAGGTCGCCGTCATCCTGGTGCCGCCGCACCAGCGCCCGGGCCGCGTCGCCGATCAGCGGGCGAATGTGGCGCTCCAGGTACTCGGCGTGCCAGGCATCGAGTTCCGCCCGCGGGTGGCGGGTGAGCGGCGCCAGTTGGAAGGCCAGAAAGGCATGGATATCCAGGGTGCCGGCCTTGTACTGCTCGTAGAACTCGATGTTCCTGGCCTCCTGGATTTCCCGGTCGACCACCCCTTGCCGATGAGAAACTGGGCCCACTCGAAATCGGAGTCGCCGGAGAGAAGGGTGTTGTCGAGGTCGAAGAGAGCGAGGTTCATGGGGGGGTGGGGGCGGGGGGTTAGGTGGAACGTTTGGCCCGAGGGGCTCGCGTCGCCGACGGCAGAATTACAAAGCTGACGGCCTACGCGGCTGATCCGGCGTCGCTCCCGGGCGATGGCTCGAACACCCAGTGGCGTAGCCGTCGAGAGGTTCCTCATGCAGCGTGTCCAGAAGCCAGCGGGGCATGCGCAGACCCCAAACGATTCCAATACCCTACTTCCAGTCGAGATTCAATTTACGGTGGGACGCTGCGCAGTCTCGCAAGTAGAGGTTGATGAGGCTTTGGTAGGGAATACCGACCTCCTCTGACAGGGCCTTGAAGTAGCCAATTGATTCTTCATCCAGGCGAATCGTGACCTGCTTCTTCAACTGAGAAGCGTAGGGATTCTTCCTGGCGTTGGAGAAGTCGTATTCTTTTCGCATGGGGCACCTTTACGGGTAAGACTTCATTTCCTTGGCCGTCGCTTTTCGGGCGGAGATCAAGCGAATCACACCACCGTCGCCTCGATAGCAATGGCAGACGACCAGGAGCTTTAGCGCAACGCTCAGGCCAAGCAGGACAAAACGATCTTCGTCGCCAGAATGGTCGGGGTCGTCGATAAGCTTGGCGCGGGTGTCGTAGAAGGCGGATTTCGCCTCTTCGAAGCTCACGCCGTGCTTTTTGACGTTGGCAGAGGCCTTCTGTTCGTCCCACTCGAAGTGCAGAGTGCTCATGGGAAGAGTGTAGTTACAATGTAGTGCTATTGCAAGTGCGGAGCCCGGCGGTACGGGCGTAGTGAACATTGCCTTGCGGTCGGCGCCTACCTGACTTCCAGCGGCGCCTGCAACAATTCCCGCAGCAGGGGCAGGGTGAGGGCGCGTTTGTGTTCCAGGGTGTAGCGGTCCAGGGCGACGACGAAGGCGGAGAGGGTGCGCATGTCGCGGGGGGCGTGGCGCAGCAGGTAATGGATGGCTTCCGGCGTGAGCTTCAATGCCCGCTCCTTGGCCTGCGCGGCGAGGGCGGCGGCTTTCTCGGCGTCGGAGAGCGGTTGCAGGCGGTAGATGAGGCCCGATCCCAGGCGGGTGCGCAGGTCTTCGCGCAGGGGGCAGGTGGGCGGGGGCTGGGGGCGGCGGTCAGCAGCCGGCCGCCGGCCGCCTTGCTGCGGTTGAAGGCGTTGAAGAGAGCGATCTGGCCGTCGCCATCGAGGGCATCGACGTGATCGACGGCAAGGGCGGCGGCTTCGGGCAGTGCGGCGAGGGCCGGGTCGGCGGCGGCGTCGTGGTAGGCGAAGCCGCTGGCCTTGAGCAGGTGGCTGCGACCGCAGCCGGCTTCGCCCACAGGCAGAAGGAGAACTCCCCGCCCTCATCGGCCAGCCAGGCGGTGAAGGCCGCCAGGGTCTCGCCATTGCCGCCGGGAACGAAGTTGTCCAGGCTGGGGGGGCTTTCCGGCAGGAGGTCGAGGAGAAGCTGGCGCATGGGAGCAGGCGGGGCGGGGGCGAATCTTATCACCGCGGCGATGCCCTCTTGAAACCGCGCAGGCGGCACCCATATCGGTTCCATGGGCGCGCGCCGCGTCCGCTTGGAATCCAGGAGGAGAGGCTCATGTTCTACCGTACCGTTTTTCCCCGCGACCTGTTTGCCGAACTGGAGCGCCTGCAGCGCGAAGTGCAGCAGAATGTCGACGCATCCCCAGCATCCGGGGGGCAGCCGCAGCGGTTTCCCGGCCATCAATGTAAGCAGCGGGCCGGAGTCCGTCGAGATACACGCCTTTGCTCCGGGGCTCGATCCCGCCGCCATCGATGTGCAACTGGAAAGGGCGTCCTCACCCTCTCCGGCGCTCGCGCTTCCGTGCTGCCGCCCGCCGATGCGCGCGCCACCGCCCATCTCGATGAGCGCTTTGCCGGCCGTTTCCGGCGCGTCGTGACCCTGCCCGACGACATCGATCCCAACGGTGTGCGTGCCCGCTACCGGGACGGCGTGCTCCAGGTGAGCGTGCGCCGCCGCGCCGCGGTGCAGCCCCGCCGCATCGCCGTCGAATGACCCGAAGGAGAACGCCATGACCCAGACTTCCGCCACCCCTGCTCAAACCCCCCGCGAAGCGGCCAGCCTCGTCCCGCCGGTGGATGTGATCGAGGACACCGCCGGGATCACCTTGTACGCCGACCTGCCAGGGGTGCCCAAGGACCGCCTGCACCTGCACGTCGAGGCCGATACCCTGACCATCGAAGGCGAAATCGCCCTGGAAGCCCCGGCCGGCATCGAAGCGACCCACGCCGAGGTGGCCCTGCCGCGCTATCGCCGCGTCTTCAGTCTGTCGCGGGAACTCGACCCGGACCGGGTCAGTGCCGAATTCACCCAGGGCGTGCTGACCCTGCGCATCCCCAAGGCCGAGCAGGCCCGGTCGCGGCGCATCGAAATCGCGGTGGAGTGAAGCGCCTCTTCTGCGCCCTGGGGTTTGTGGCCGCCGGCCCCGGTGTCGCAACGGCCTCCTGCCCCACGGACCTCGAGATGGCCGCGCTCGCTGCCCGCTACGTCGCACGGGAGCCGCTGCCGCAGCCGCCCGGCCTGTCCCTCGCCGACGCCGCCTGTGGGCGCGACAAACTCACGGTTTTTCTCGCCCAGGCCTACGGGCCGCCGGTGGGGTACAAGGCAGCCCTCACCAACCCGGTCGTGCAGAAGCGCTTTGGCGCCGACCGGCCGGTGCGGGGCACGCTGTATCGCGGCATGCTGCTGGCTGAGGAGCGGAGGTGCCGGTGGCCTGTGGCGCCCGGCCGGTGTTCGAAGCCGATCTGGTGGTGGAGGTGGCCGACCCGGCCCTGGCCACGGCCCGTGATGTGGAAGACGCGCGGCGTTTCCTGGGGCGCCTCTACCCCTTCATCGAACTCGCCGATCTGATGGTGGAGGATCCCGCCCGCCTCGACGCCGCCGGCATCGTCCTGGTCAATGCCGGCGCCCGCCTGGGGGTGCTGGGCTCGCCCCTGCCCTTGCCTTCATCGCAGGCCCTGGCCGCCATGACCGTGCGTCTCCTGGATGGCGAGGGCGGGAGATCGAGGCGGCGCCCGGCACGGCCATCCTTGGCCATCCCCTGCACGCCGCGCTGTGGCTGGCCCGGGATCTGGAGGCGGCGGGAATCCTGCTCAGGAAGGGCGATCTCTTGAGTCTGGGCTCCTACTCCCGCCTCACGCAGCCCGTGGCGGGCGGTGGGGCGACGGTGGTGTATGAGGGTTTGCCGGGCAATCCCCGGGTGAGCGTGCGCTTTCGCTGATGGGGTGCGGGTGGGCGGCGGTCTTCTCCCCCTTCACATGGGGCGGCTGAGGACGGAGGTCAGGAATGCCGTGCGCCGGGCACCTGCGGGAGGTCTTCGCCGGCCAGATGCCGGGCGCGCAGTTGGCCGCAGCCGCCGTCGATGTCCTGGCCCGCCGAGTTGCGCAGCTTGGCGAGGATGCCCTGGCGCATCAGGGTGTCCACCAGGGCGGCGCAGCGCTCCGCCGAGGGCGCTGGTAACCCAGGCCCTCGTTGGCGTTGTAGGGGATGAAATTGACCATGGCGTAGCGGCCCCGCAGGGCGCGGCGAGGCGTTCCGCTTCGTCGTCGCCGTCATTCACCCCGGCCAGCAGGGTCCATTGCACCTGCAAGGGGTAGCCGGTGGCGCGGGCGTAGGCTTCGCTCTCGGCCAGCAACTCGGCAGGGTCCAGGTCGGCGGCCTTGGGCAGCAGGGCGGCGCGGCGTTCGCGGAAGGTGGAGTGCAGCGACAGCGCTAGGGCCGGCTTCACAGGGCCGGCGGGCAGACGTTCGAAGACGCGGCGGTCGCCCACGGTGGAAAAGACCAAGGTTCTTGTGGCCGATGCCGCCCAGGGTGCCGAGAAATTCGATGGCTTCGAGCACGTTGTCCAGATTGTGGGCGGGTTCGCCCATGCCCATGAAGACTACCCGGCGCACCGGGCGCTGCCGCCGCGCCAGGGCCACCTGGCGACGATTTCCGCGCTGCCCAGTTGCTGCAGCAGGCCGTCGCGGCCGGTCATGCAGAAACGGCAGCCCACGGCGCAACCCACCTGGGTCCGAGACGCACAGGCCCTGGCGCAGGAGGCGCACGCTTTCCACCGTCCGGCCGTCGGCAAGGGGCCACCAGAAGGCGGGCCGAACCGTCGCCGCCGGGGTGTTCGGAAACCAGGCGGACCAGCCCTTCGGCCTGGGCGAAAAAAGCCGGCAGGTCGGCCCGCAGCGCGGCGGGCAGAAAATCCCTCGGCACGGCTGCGACGATTGTCCAGGGTGCCGCTACCGCACCAGGCGCGCAGGACGCGATCCTGGTGGCAAGGCTTGGCGCCGAGGTCGGCAAGGCGCTGACGAAGCTGGGTGAGGCGCATGGGGAAACGGGCTGCAGCGGGGCGGGGCGACCCGCGGGAGAAAGACGGGCGCGGAGGAAGGATCAGGCCATGCTGGCCAGGGCCTGGGCCAGATCGGCGTTGCTGCTGCCGCCGCCTTCCTCGGCGCCCCGGCTTTCGATATCCACCCGGTAGCCGGACTGCGCCAGCAGGTCGGCCCAGCGCTGGGCTTCCTGGCGGGTGGGATGCCAGGGGCCATGCTCGATGACCACGTTGCGGTTGCGGTCCTTGTATTTGGTGACGACCCGGTGCATGAAGCGCTGGCGCCGATGGCGCGGCAAAGGGAATGGCCACAATTTACCAGATTCCCGCCCCGCCGGAAGCGGCCCCTCCTGCTGCTGCCCGGCGCTCGAAGAAGTCGCCCAGGCGCTCCCGGCTGGCGGCTGGGGCGTCCGGGGCGATGGTGCCGGCTTCCAGGCCCGGGCGGCGCCCAGGATGGCGCGGTAAATCTGGTCCGGGTCGTAGGAGACCAGCACCAGATCGGCTCCCGCGGCCAGGGCCTCCCCCGCCACCCGTCCTATGCCCCGCCCGTAGACGGCGCCCATGTTGAGGTCGTCGGTGATGACCAGACCGCCGTGGCCCAGGCGGCCGCGCAGGAGGCCGGCGATGGCCGCCCGGGAGTGGGAGGCGGCGTGCGCCTCGTCGACCGCCGCCAGGGTGACGTGGCCCACCATGACCGCCGCTCCCGGCGGGGCCGCCGCATAGGGTCGCCAGTCTTCTTCCAGGGCTCGGGGGGGGCAGGTCGAGGCGGGCGGGGCCGAAGTGGGTGTCGGCCTGCAGGCGGTGCAGGCCGGGGAAGTGCTTGTAGGTGGCCCCGACGCCGGCCTCGGCGAGCCCGGCTGCGTAGTTGCCGGCGATGCGCGCCACGAGGTCGGGGTCGGCGGCGATGGCGCGGCGCGCGATGAGGGTGCGGCGATCCGCCGCGAAGCCGCGCTCGGGCTTCAGATCGACCACCGGGCCGAAGTTGAGATTGATGCCCAGGCGCGCAAGCTCCCGGCCCTGGGCACGCCCGTAGGCCCGCGCCTGATCCTCCGGCGTGAGACCCTCCGCGCCACGGCCCGGGCTGGCCAGCGCCGGCCGCGGCGTGAGCCAGGGTGAGAGGTGGGAGACTTCGCCGCCTTCCTGGTCGGCGGCCACCACCAGGGGCGGCAGGCCGGCCTCGCGGCGCCGCTCCTGCAGGGAGGCGATCTCCGCTGACAGCTGCGCGGGCGGCGTGCGGCGAAGATTGCGGCGGGTGACGTAGAGGCCGCCGATGAGCCTTTTCCGCCAGGCTTTCGACCTCGGCGAAATCCCGGAAGCCGACCATGAAGTGCCCGCCCACGGCCCGCGGGGCGGGCCCGGCGGCCAGAATCTCCGCCCGGTGGCGGCGAATTCCAGTTCCCGGAAGAGGGTCAGCCCGCCACGGCCAGAAAGGCAAGCGCCAGGAGCCGCGGGGCGCGGCCTCCGCGCAGGAAGCCGCGGCGCCCCCAGGCCGGCGCTCAGGAGGCCGGTGTTTCCCAGGCCCGCAGCCAGAACAAGAGCGGGTGCTTGAGATGCCCCGCCAGGACCAGCAGGGCCGCTGCCAGCCCCAGGCCGGGAAAAGCGCCCCGGCGCGCCAGGCCGGGGCGCTTGCCGGCCGGCCGCCGCAGGGGCAGCGGCAAGCGGCGACCTTGGGCGCCGGGCCTCACTCCGGCCTCCGCGGGGCGGCGAGGGCATCGACCCGGTACCAATCCACGCGGCGGGTGGCCAGCATCACCGTGCCCGGGGCGAGGAAGAGCAGCAGGGTGCCCATGAGCAGAGAGTTGTCCTCCGACAGCAGCACCCGTACAGCACGCCGTAGAGCCGGTGAGACCCCGGCGAAGCCCAGGGCCGGGCGTGTTCCGCCCAGGGCGCCGGCGGTAGGTGCCGATGAGGGCGATGCAGCCGGCCGCCGCGATGCCGTAGGCGACGACGAAGGGCAGGTGCTCCGAAAGGGCGATGAGGAGCAGGAAGAGAGCCAGGGCCAGCCCGACCAGCAGGTATTGCAGGGGTGGATGGGCGCCCGGCGCAGAATTTCGGTCAGGAAGAAGCCGGCGAAGGTGAGGGCGATGAAGAGGATGCCGTACTTCACCGCCCGCTCCGATTCTGAGCGATGACCGGGTCCATGAAGGAGACGTCGATCACCTCAGGCGACGCGGCCCCGGGAAGCCGCCAGGGTGTTGGCGAAATTGCGGGCGAGGTGCGAAATCTCCCAGCGGGCGGCGAAGCCATCCTCGGCCACCTCGCGTTCCCGGGGCGGGAAACGCCCGCCAAGCTGGGGTGGCGCCAATCCGACCTGAGGTCACGCTATTGGCCTCGCCCGTGGGGGCGATGGCCAGGCGCTCGGTGCCGGTGAGCTGGAGCGGGGAAGCTGAACTCCAGGGGCGTGCTGCGGGCGAGATCGACCGCGCCGAGGAACGGCCAGCCGCGGCCCGGCCAGGCGTCCCCCCTCCGCCGGCCGCCCTTGGGAGTGGCGAAGCGGTGGCGCTTGCCGGCGATGCTCACCTCCGGGTCGTTGCCGACGCCCCGGGGTCCGAAATGCCCAGCACGAGGAGGCTTCGGCGCTGACGATGTCCCGCTTGCCGTCCAGGCCCAGGTTGGGGGGATGACGAAGCGCCCGCTGGCCGCCAGGGCCAGATTGAACAGCCGTGCCTGATAGATGCCCCGCTTGCGGGTTTCCACCCGGGTGTCGCCGTCCAGCTAGAGCATTTCCGGCGGCAGGTAGAGGTGGCATCGCGGAAGCGCGGCGTGGTGGTGGTCTGGCCCGTATCCGGATCACGCTTGCGCTCCGGTTCCAGTTTTTCACGGTAGCTGATGGCCAGCACGGGCCCCACCAGGGTCTGGGGCCCGGCGGCGCTGTTGGCGATGCTCTGCTGCACTTCGAACTGGCGATGGCTGCGCTGCCTGACCTGGCCTTCGATCAAGGACAGGGGAACGAGCAGCAGCAGGGACATGAAGGCGATGGCGACGAGCTTGTACAACAGTTTTCTGTCCATGGGGTCTCCCGGAGTCAAGGTGAGACCAGTGTCGCGGCGGCGGGTGAGGGGAGCGCAAGCGGGGGTGAAGTCCGGTGAAGGGGCATGAAGCGGAGCATGAAAATTCATAGGATCGGTTACATTGGGCGCCTTTTTCAAGGAGAACCCCATGGGACTATTGGATGGTTTGGCCGGTCAGGTCATGAATTCGCTTGCCGGAAACGGAGGCGCACCGCAGTCAGGCTTGCTGGAGGCCGTGGGGAGCATGTTGGGCAACTCCCCAGAGCGGTGGCCTGGCGGGTCTGATTGCCGCTTTCGAGCAGCAGGGTCTGGGCGGCATCGTCGCCTCGTGGGTAGGAACGGGCGCCAATCAGGCGATCAGCGCTGAGCAGATCCGCTCCGTTCTGGGCAGTGGTCAGATTCAGGCCCTGGCGGGTCAACTGGGGATTTCGTCGGAGGAGGTGTCCGGTCAGTTGGCCCAATTCCTGCCGCAGATCGTCGACCGGCTCACCCCCAATGGCGCCCTGCCGGCCGAAGGTACCATCGGCGGCCTGCTTAACCTGCTCAAGGGCGCCTGAAGCCGGCGTCGCCCGGTCCGGTGGGGGCTCCCCGCCGTGCCGCGGCGATCAGGCGAGCGGCAGGCGAAGCGTTGCCAGACCGCCGCCTTCGGGGTGATTGGCGGAACCCCCTCCCCATGCAGCCGGGCCACCTCCCGCACCAGGGCCAGGCCAGGCCGGTGCTCTTCTTGCCAGTGGCCGGGCGGGGCAGGGGAATAGAAGCGCTCGAAGAGCTGGGGCGGGGGCGTGGCCGGGGCGCCGGGGCCGTGATCGCGGAAGGTGATCTGGGCCTGGCCCTCGGCGATGGACAGGCTTATTTCGATGCTTCCGCCCTGCGGTGAGAACTCGATGGCGTTGTCCAGGAGGTTGAGGACGGCCTGTTTGCAGGAGCAGGGGGTCACCCTGGGCGGTGGCGCCCGGGGGCTTCGATGCGGCAGCTCATGCTGCGGGCCGTCAGGGCCAGGGCGCGTTCCTCGCGGCAGCGGGCCAGGAGGGCGGGCAGATCGACCTCGACCGCCCCTTCCAGGTGCCTGCAACTGCTCGACCCGGGCGAGCTGCAACATGCGTTCGATGATGGCCCGGAGCCGGCCGCCCTGTTCAGCGATGCTGGCGGCGAAGCGCTGGCGGTCTTCGGCCGGCGGGTCGCCTTCAGGATTTCGGCGGCGCCGAGGACGGCGGTGAGCGGGCTCTTCATTTCGTGGGCCAGGTTTTGCACATAGCGCTCGACGTACTGCTTGCCCTCCAGCTTTTCCCCGCATCACCGCCAGGGCCGGGCCAGTTCGAAAACTGGCGGCCGCCACCGGTGGGGGCTCGGCCTTCTTCCTCTGCCACGTCCCGGGCGTAGCTGCGCAGGCGGTTCCTCCGTCCACGTGAGCCCAGGCCGAGAACGCCAGGGCCGATGAGTGCCGAGGCCGCCAGCAGCCAGTAGCCCGCCCGGCGCACCCGCTGTTCGGCGCGGTCGATGTAGGGCAGTACGGTGGCCAGCGGCTTTGCCAGGAGAGCACGCCGATGAGCCTGCCCTGGTAAAGGATGGGGGCGGCCACGTACATCACCGAGGAGCTGGGGTCGTCCGGGTTCTCCCCGGGTGCTGCGGGCGCCGTATTCGCCCTTCAGCACCCGGGCCACGTCGCGCCATTGCGAGTAATCGGCGCCCACGGCGCTGCCTTCGGAATCGAAGACCACGCGGCCGGCGGCGTCGGTCACATAGACGCGGAAGTCGACGCTGTCCTTCTGCACCCAGATGTCGGCCCGGGGCGTGCGGCCCTGGGCGGCGGCGAAGGCGGCGGAGAAGCCCCGTTGCCGATGCGTCCGGCGGCCAGCTCCGGCCCCGCCAGTTCGGCCAGGACTGGGCGGTATCGACCAGGGTTTCCTCGGTGGCCTGGCGGATGCCCGGCTCCGCCTCGTGGGTGAAGATGTTGAGCACTGAACCAGGCGGCCAGCCCCAGCATGAGGAAATAGCCGGCGAAGAGGCGGACGGAGATGTTCATCGGGCGGCGATGCTATACCCCAGCCCCGATGGGTGGCGATGGGGTCGTCGTCGGCGCGTACCGCCTTCAGCTTCTGGCGCGCAGGGTCTTGATGTGGGTGTCCCTGTCCGGTCCAGGCTGTCGCCGCCGTCCTGCCAGACGGCCTCCATGATGTGGGCGCGGAGAGCACGCGGCCGGGGCGTTCCAGGAGCAGCGCCAGCAGCAGGTATTCGTAGCGGGTGAGCGCGAGCCGGTGCCGTGGTAGGCGATGCGCAGGCCCTCGGCATCGACCGTGAAACGGGCCGGGGCGGGCCGGAGAGGCCGCTGCCGCCTGCCTTTCCGGCCGCAGACGGCGCAGGATGGCGCGTACCCGGGAGACCACCTCCCGCGGGCTGAAGGGCTTGGCCACGTAATCGTCGGCCCCCAGTTCCAGGCCGACGATGCGGTCCACCTCGTCGGCCCGGGCGGTGAGGAAGAGCACCGGCACTTCGGAGAAGCGGCGCAGGCCGCGGCAGACGTCGAAGCCGCTCAGGTCAGGCAGGCCCACGTCAAGCACCACGAGATCGTGACCCTCGCCTTGCAGCAGCGCCATGGCCTCGCCGCCCAGGGTGCAGCAGTCGACCGCGAAGCCGTCGGCCCTGAGGGGCGTAGGCGAGGGTGTCGGCAATGGCGGGTTCGTCGTCGACGATGAGGATTTTCATGCGGGGGAAAGGGGTGAAATCAATCCTCGAGGGGTGGAATCGATTCTCGCCTGGAGCTGTACCGTGCGGCAACGCCCGGTACAGGCCCGCCGGAGGCAAGGGCCCCGCCCTGGATGGCCAGGCCGTGACCGATGTGCCGGCATCATGCCAGAAAGCGGGGCAGGGCTCACGCCCCTTTCGGGTAAAATCACCCCTTTTCAACGGCGGGAGTGCTCCTTCCGCCCCCGGCCGCCCCCATCATGACCCAGCAGACTTCCTTTCCTACCGCGATGCCGGTGTCGACATCGACGCCGGTGACGCCCTCGTGGACCGTATCAAGCCCCTGGCCAGGGGAAGACCCTGCGCGAAGGCGTACTGGGCGGCATCGGCGGCTTCGGCGCCCTTTTCGGGTGCCAGCGCTACCAGGAGCCGGTGCTGGTTTCGGGGACCGACGGTGGGCACCAAGCTGAAGCTGGCCTTCCAGTTGAACCGCCACGACACGGTGGGCCAGGACCTGGTCGCCATGAGCGTCAATGACATTCTGGTGCAGGGCGCCGAATCCCTCTTCTTCCTCGACTACTTTGCCTGCGGCAAGCTGGACGTGGACACCGCCGCCAGCGTCGTCGGCGGCATCGCCCGGGGCTGTGAACTGGCCGGCTGTGCCCTCATCGGCGGCGAGACCGCTGAAATGCCCGGCATGTACCCGGACGGTGAATACGACCTGGCGGGCTTTGCCGTCGGCGTGGTGGAAAGAGCAAGATCATCGACGGTTCCACCATCGCCCCGGGGACGTGGTGCTGGGCCTCGCCTCTTCCCGGCGCCCATTCCAACGGCTACTCCCTGGTGCGCAAGATCATCGAGCGCTCCAGGCCGGACATGGACGCGCCTTTCGATGAAGTGGACGGAAGAGTGCGCTCCTCGCCGACGTGGTCATGGCGCCGACCCGCATCTATGTGAAGCCCGTGCTGCAACTGATGCAGAAGCTCCCGGTGAAGGGCATGGCCCACATCACCGGCGGCGGCCTGCTGGAAAACGTGCCCCGGGTGCTGCCCGACGGTACCGTGGCCGAAGGTTGCACAAAGCCGCCTGGCCCCGCCCCGGCTTTTCGACTGGATGCAGGCGGAGGGCAAGGTGGCGGAGAACGAGATGCGCCGTGTCTTCAACTGCGGTATCGGCATGGTCATCGTCCTCGCCGCCGCCGACGCCGAGGCTGCCATGGCCGAGCTCACAGCCGCCGGTGAGGCGGCCTGGCGCATCGGCAGCATCCGCGCCCGCAGCGGCGACGAGGCTCAGACCGTCGTGGTCTGACCTT
Organism: Betaproteobacteria bacterium; assembly: GCA_016720065.1. Classification (NCBI taxonomy): domain Bacteria; kingdom Pseudomonadati; phylum Pseudomonadota; class Betaproteobacteria; species Betaproteobacteria bacterium. Next base: position 636,626 of record JADJXY010000001.1, read on the forward strand.
CGGAACCCGCGGCCAGCGCCCTTCGCCAGGCCCAGGGCGACCGGTCCAAGCGGGAAACGTCGGCTGACCGCCGAACCCGCGCACCCGCGCCGGCTCCGAGTGGCTTCCTGACGGCCCTCTCTCCCGACCCTTTTTCCGCGTTGCGCGAGCGCGCCTGCCTCCAGGCGGTGGTGTCTGCGGGTTTGCCCGCGCTTTGGCGCTGCCACGGCCTGCGGCTCGTCGGACAATGCCGGGACAATAACGGGGGGTGAGCCATGGGCGAGCATGAGTTTCAGGTTTTCGTCATCGACGACGACGAAGTGGTGCGGGAAATGCTCGCCGCGCTGCTGGAGAGGACGATTGCCAGGTGAGCACCTTCGCCTCGGCGGAGGACTACCTGGAGCGCGCCGCGCAGGGCTCCCCGGACATGTTCCTCCTCGATGTGGTCATGCCCGGGATGAACGGCTACGACCTGTGCCGGCGCCTCAAGGACGACTTCGACACCCAGGACATCCCCGTCACCTTCATTTCCGCCCAGGACGACCTGGACAGCCGTCTGGCCGCCTACGAGGCCGGTGGCCAGGACTTCATCGTCAAGCCCTTCGATCCCCTGGAGCTCCAGAACAAGGTCAAGGTGGCCCAGCGCCTCATCGCCGAGCGGCGCAGCCTGCGGGACCAGGCGGGCTTCGCCCAGCGCACCGCCCTTTCCGCCATGACCAGCATGGGGGAGCTGGGGGTGGTCCTCCAGTTTCTGAGCAAGTCCTTTGCCTGCCGCGAGCCGGAGCAACTCGGCCAGGAAGTGCTGGCCGCCCTGCAACAGTACGATCCAGCAGGGCGCCGTGCAGTTGCGCCTGGGGGCGGATGAAATCTCCTCAGCGCCAAGGGGAGCCAATGTGCCCCTGGAAGTCGGCATCCTGCGCCATGTGCGGGGTTCCGGCCGCATCTTCCAGTTCAAGAACCGGCGCCTTCAATTATGGCGGCGTCACCGTCATGCTCAACAACCTGCCCCTGGACGATCCGGACAAGGTCGGCCGCATCCGCGACAACATCGCCATCCTGGCCGAAGGCGCCGACGCCGGCTCCAGGCCATCGGCGTCGAACGCGAAAACCGCCGCCGGGAGCGGGGCGTCCTGGTCACCCTGCCGCGGGTCCACGATGCCCTTGAATTGCTCCAGCACAATTACCGCACCACCAGCTTCCACCTCACCCAGCACATGATCGAATTCAGGAGGCCCTGATGAAATCCTTCATGCACCTGGGCCTCACCGAGGGTCAGGAGGATTTCCTCAACCGCCTTGCGGGCGAACACATGCAACGCATCGTGGCAGCCCAGGACCAGAACTGAGCGTGGTGGACCAGTTGCGCCAGTGGCCGACGAACTGGGCAGCTTCCGGGCGCCGAGAGCCACCGCTTTCCACCTTACCTGGGCGGGGCCATCGCCCTGCGGCGCGAGAATTCCCCTACCCGCCGGGCCAGGCGATGCCCAGGTCCGGCGCCAGGCAGCCGAAGATTTCGAGGTCGAAGGAATTGCTCAGCCAGGTGATCCTGCCGCTTGGCCAGTTGCCGCGTGGCAAAGATACCCTGGTCCCTGCAATTCCGTCCTGGGGATCCCCCGTCCTGGGTCTCCACACTGGCGGTATTCCACCGAACGCATGGAAGGCAGGTCGGCGGCTTGTGCGTAGCGCTGCCGGAGGCGGGACACTTCATCCTCCAGGCCCGCCAGCAGCATGGCGTCGAAGCGTTGCGGGATGCGGGGGTGCAGCGCGGCTCGGTCGCCGGGCAGAGGCCCAGGGTGAAAACGCCAGGGGTGCCGCCGCCCTCGCTCCCGGGCCAGGACGA
>JADJXY010000002.1:0-72500 GCA_016720065.1 Betaproteobacteria bacterium
TCGAGGGTGAGGAAGAGGCAGATCTGGGGCTGCTGCTGGCCGTGCAGGACGTCGCGGTAGGCTTCGCGCAGGGCGTGGGCGAGAACCTTGTTTGCGTACGAAGCGGCCAGTGGCTCGACGAAGAGGTACTGTCCGTCCTTTGGCCTCGGAGGCGCGGTGGAGCCCATGACCGTGCCGACGAGGGCCAGGGGCATCGCCGGCTCCGGGCTGCAAGCGGCGCCCTTGCCGCGCCGGGAGAATCTTGCGGCCGAGGATGTCGGAGATGTGCTCCTGATCGGCCGGCGGCAGTTGCAGGCTGGTGCGGCCGGTGGCTGAGGTCAGCTGGCCACCTGGGCGGGTGAGGGCCACGTTGCTCACCGCCCTCGGCGCAGTGGGCGAATCGTGGTGCTCGGCCTTGAGGAAACTTGCGCCGGGCCGGAGTGTTGAAATAGAGGTCGCGCATTTCGACGACCGTGCCGGCCACGAGGGCGGCGGTTCCGGGTGGCGCCGGGCGTGCCGGGCCAGCTTCCAGGCGTGGGTGGCGTCGCGCTCGCGGCTGGTGAGGCTGAGGCGGGCGACGGAGGCCACTGAGGCCAGGGCTTCGCCGCGGAAACCGAGGTGCCCACCCGCTCCAGGTCTTCCAGGGAGGCGATCTTGGAGGTGGCGTGACGGGTGAGGGCCAGGGCCAGTTCGTCCCGGGCGATGCCGCGCCGTCGTCGGTGACGTGGATGAGTTTGACGCCCCCTTCTTCCAGGGCCACCTGAACGACCATGCCGCCGGCGTCGAGGCTGTTTTCCAGGGAGTTCCTGGAGCACCGAGGCCGGGCCGCTCGACAACTTGCCGGCAGCGATCTGGCTGACCAGCAGGTCGGGAAGCGGGCGGATGGCGGGCATGGGCGGATTATACCTGGGGTAGAATGGGCGCTTTTGGGGCAGGGAGCAGGGGCGGAGCAACACCCCGGCCTCCGCAATGCCCTCCACGCTCCCTTTCCTCTCTGCCTCGTTCCCACCCACCCCCTATGGAAATCCTCGCCCAGTTCCTCGACATCGTCCTGCACCTGGACAAGCATCTGGCCCTGTGGTGCAGCAGTACGGGCTGTGGATTTACGCCATTCTCTTCATCATCATCTTTTCCGAAACCGGCTTCGTCGTCTTTCCTTCCTGCCGGGCGATTCGCTCCTCTTCGTGGCCGGCGCGCTGGCGGCCATCGGCGAGGGGGCATGGATATCGGCGTGCTGATGGCGGTTCTTCTCGCTGGCGGCCGTCGCCGGCAATACGGTCAATTACCAGATCGGCCGCATTGGGGCCAAGGGTCTTCCAGTGGCAGGGGTCGCGGCTCTTCAACCGCGACGCCATGGTCAGAGACCCACGCCTTCTACGAGAAGCACGGCGGCAAGACCCCGGTGATCTCGCGTTTCCTGCCGCTCTTTCGCACCTTCGCGCCCTTTGTCGCCGGCGTCGGCGAAATGACTTACGGCCGCTTTACGCTCTTCAACGTCATCGGGGCGGTGAGCTGGGTGGTGTCCCTCTGCCTCCTGGGCTACTGGTTCGGCAATTTCCCTGGATCAGAAGAATCTCTCCCTGGTGATCATCGCCATCATCGTCTTTTCCTGGTGCCCATCGTCATCGGCTACGTGAAAGGCCGGCAGGCGGCCAAGGTCCATGGCTGAAGGGGAGCGGAGCGGCGGGCATTCGGCGGGGGTGTGATGCGCCTGTTCGTCGTCCTGTTGGCGCTCGTCCTGGCCGGCTGCGCCACCAGGTGGGGGCGACGGCCACCGGGAAACCCAGTTCGACGCCCAAGTATCTGGCCAAGAGCGAGATCGACCGCATCGCTGACGCGGGCCGCGATGAAGTCTACGTAAGCCTGATGCTCCTCGCCGACAAGCTCTACCGCCGTAACCCGCGGGAATGGAAGAAGGTCGGAATGGCCAGCCGCGAGGCCGCCCTGGCGCGCCTGAAGGTGCGCTCGGTACCGCCGCCGGAACTGGAAGGGCGCCGGGAGGGTGCTGCGGCGCTTCAGGCCTTCCGCGAGGAGTACGCCGGGGATCGGGTGGCCGCCCTCATGTTCGGCCTGCTCACCATGGCCGACGAGGCGTTCGAACACAAGGAGGAATTTTCCTCCTCGACAGCCTGGACGAGCAGAAGCTTTACAACTTTGCCCGCAATCTGGAAATCGCGGTGTGGAAACTTGGCTCGGCACGGGACGCGGCCGGGGAGCCGATGCTGCTGTCCAACGAACTCGATCCCGCCAACCGCAATCTCTCTTTCGAGCGGGAATTCGGCCGCAGCATCGGCCTGCTGGACTTCCTGTCCCGGGTCATGGCCGACCGCAATGGCCGTACCGTGACGCGCTTCACCCAGTCGGTGGCGACCGCCATCTTCCTCCCCGTGGGGTTTTTGAAATGAAACAGATCGTCGTCCTTATCTCCGGCCGGGGCAGCAATATGGAAGCCCTCGTCCGCGCCCGGGACCGGGGGGAACTGCCTGGCAGGATCGCTGCCGTCATCAGTAACCGGCCCCAGGCCGCCGGCCTGGAAACCGCTGCCCGGGCCGGTATCGCCACGGACTGCGTCGATCACCGAGCCTTCGCCGGCCGCGAGGAATTCGACCTGGCCCTGGCGGAGTGCATCGATCGTCACCAGCCCGATCTGGTCGTGCTGGCCGGCTTCATGCGCATCCTGGGCGAAGGCTTCGTGCGGCGCTACGCGGGGCGCCTGGTCAATATCCATCCCTCGCTTCTGCCGGCCTTTCCGGGACTCCATACCCATCGCCGAGCCCTGGAGGAGGGGGTGCGGGTGCACATGGGTGCACGGTGCATTTCGTCACTCCGGCCCTGGATCACGGACCCATCGTCATCCAGGCCGCCGTCCCGGTCCTGGACGATGACGACGAGGATCGTCTCGCGGCGAGGGTGCTGGCCCAGGAACACCGCATCTATCCCCTGGCCGTGCGCTGGTTCGTCGAAGGGCGGCTCACGGTGGTCGATGGCCGGGTGCGCGTGGCCGGGGGCAGGCGGAGAGCGCTGCCCTGGTGTCCCCTTCCTTGCCCGAGCTGCGGTGAATACGGTGCTCACTGCCGTTCCGCCACCCCTATTCTCATAGGCGCTGAAATCGCATGCCTTTCGCGTTCCTGGCTGCCTTGATCGGTTCTCTTTCCATCCATGCCGCCGCCCTGTTTCTGCCGGAGGTCGATCTGGCGCCGGGAGCGGAGCCCCCGCCCCTGACAGCGGAAATCGTCCCTCCGCCCAAGCCGATCGACCCGCCCGCCCCCAGGCGGTGGAGGCGCCTCGACCCAAGAGCCCCCGCCCCGCCGGCCGACCCCGGCCCGTCACACAGCCTGTAACACCGCCCGAGGTGCCGGGAGCAGTGAGCCAGCACGCTGCGGAAGCCGCTTCGCCGCCGCTTGCGGAGCCGACGGTCCAGGCAACTCCCCCGGCCGCCACGCCGGAAGTGCCCGTCGTGCCTGTCCTCGCGGCCAGCGGACGCATCCGCTTCGCCGTCTATCGCGGGGAGCGGGGATTCGAGGTCGGGCGGGCGGAGCACGCCTGGGAATTTGCCGAGGGCCGCTATCGTCTGAGCACCCTGACCGAAACCTCGGGTCTCGCCGCCCTGTTCCGCCCCGTACGGGTGGAACTGGAAAGCCGCGGCGTCCTGACCGCCCGGGGACTGCGGCCCGAACGCTTCGAGACGCGGCGCAACGGCGCGGCGACGCGGGAAAATGCCGCCTTCGACTGGAGCGCCGGGGAGGTGATCCTGGAGCGGGACGGTCGGCGCCTCGCCGTGAGTGAGGGCGCGCAGGATCTGGCATCCTTTCCCTACCAGTTCGCCTACCTGGCGGGCCTGGAGAAGGGCCACGTCCTGACCGTGGTCAGCGGCCGCAAGCTGGAGCGCTACGCCTTCGACGCTCTGGGTGAAGAGGAGGTGACCGTACCGGCGGGCACTTTCCGAACCCTGCACCTCAAGGTCCTGGGCGAGTCGGTGACCGAACTCTGGTTGGCGCCCGAGCGCGGTTTCGTTCCGGTCAAGATTCGCCACATCGACAAGAAGGGCGACTCCTACGAGGAGCACGCCGTCGAACTGGGAAGCCCATGAAAGCCCGTTTCACTCCCCCTCTTCGCCCACGCCATAGCGCTTCTCGCCGAGGTCCTGCGTTTCGAGCACCCCGCCGATGGCGTCGTTTCGCGCTACTTCCGCGAGCACCGGCAACTCGGCCACGCCGACCGCGCCTTCGTCGCCGAGGCGGTCTTCGCCGTCCTGCGTCGGCGCCGCAGTCTGGAAGCGCGCTGTCGGGGAGAGGCCACGCCGCGGCGTCTCCTGCTGGCTGCCCTGGTCACGGTCTTCGGCTGGAACCGCCGTCAATTGGAGCAGGTGCTGCGGGCCGCCGAAGCCGATTGGCTGGGCGAGGCCAAGGCGCTGGACGAAGCTTCGCTACCGGCCGCGGTGCGGGCCGACCTGCCGGACTGGCTGTACGAGGCCCTGCAGGGTCAGTACGGCGAAGAGGCCACCCAGACCCTGGCAGCGGCGCTCAATCAGCCGGCACCCCTGGACCTGCGGGTCAACACCCTGAAGGCGGAGCGCGAAGCCGTTCTCGCCCGCCTGGACGCCGACGGCATCGGCGCCCGGCCAGGCGCATTGTCGCCCTGGGCCGTGCGCCTCGCAGACAAACCGGCCCTCGCCCGGCACCCGCTCTTTCTGGAAGGCGCGGTCGAGGTCCAGGACGAGGGCAGCCAGCTTCTCGGCTTGCTGCTCGCGCCGCGGCGGGGGGAGATGGTGGTCGATTTCTGTGCCGGAGCGGGGGGCAAGACCCTGCTCCTGGGCGCCCTCATGAAGAACACCGGCCGCCTCTACGCCTTCGATGTTTCCGAGCGCCGGCTGGCCAATCTGAAGCCGCGCCTCGCCCGATCAGGCCTCTCCAACGTGCATCCGGTGCGCATCGAGCACGAGCGCGACGCCCGGGTGCGCCGTCTGGCGGGAAAGGTTGACCGGGTGCTGGTCGATGCGCCTTGTTCCGGACTCGGCACCCTGCGGCGCAATCCCGACCTCAAGTGGCGCCAGGACGCGGGGGCGGTGGCGGAACTTGGGCTCAAGCAGGCCGCCATTCTGAAATCCGCGGCGAGCCTGCTGCGTCCCGGCGGGCGCCTTGTTTACGCGACCTGCAGCCTGCTCCAGGCGGAAAACGACGCCATCGTCGATGCCTTCCTCCTTGAGCACCCGGACTTCCGCCCGGTGGCGGCGGACGAGATCCTTGCCCGGCAGGGCATCGGACTGCCCGGAGAACGACTCCGGCTCCTGCCGCAGATTCACGCCTGTGACGGCTTTTTCGCCGCCGTGCTGGAGAAGGCGCCATGAACGAAATGCAAGCCCTGCGCCTCCTTTCGGACTTGTGGGCGGATTTGCGCGATCCCGATTTCGTCTGGCAGGTCGTCGCCCTGTTCGTCTCCCTGGGCGTCGCCGCACTCGTCGCCCGGGCCTGGCGCAGCCGCGGGGTGAGCGCCCGCAGGCGCTGCACGCGGCGGGTTCCCGGCTGGCATTTCCCCTCACCGCCATGGCCCTGGCCGGGGTGGCCCAGATCGGGCTGCGCGGGGTCATCCACGTCAATCTGCTCAAGGTCGCCGTGCCTCTCCTGGGGTCCATGGCCCTGGTGCGCGGCATCGTCTATGTCCTGCGCCGCAGCTTTCCCGAAGCTGCCTGGCTCGCCGCCTGGGAAAGAATGCTGGCCTTCCTCATCTGGGGATGGCTCGCCCTGTATATCACCGACCTCGCGCCCACCGTCATCCATGGCCTGGAGCAGGTCAGTCTCTCGGTAGGACGCACATCCCTCAATCTGTGGATGATCCTGCACGGCCTGGTGACGGTCTTCCTCACCGTCGTCGCCGCCCTGTGGATCGGCGGCGTGGTCGAGAGCCGGCTGATGGGATTCGGCGACCTCGACAGCAGCCTGCGCATCGTCGCCGTAAGGGTGGTGAAGGCGCTCCTGACTGTCTTTGCCCTGCTGCTCAGCCTGACCCTGGTGGGTATCGACATGACGGCCCTCTCGGTCTTCACCGGGGCGCTGGGCGTCGGTCTTGGCCTCGGGCTCCAGAAGATCGCCAGCAATTACGTGGCGGGCTTCATCATCCTGCTCGACCGTTCGATTCGCATCGGCAATCCCATCCAGACCGACGCCAACACCGGCGGCGTGGTCACCAAGATCACCACCCGCTACACGGTCCTGCGCAGCGGCGGCGGCACCGAGTTCATCGTCCCCAATGAAGTTCTGGTCAGTAACATCGTGCAGAACCAGACCTACTCCGACACGCAGGTCCGTCTCTCCACGACGGTAGGCGTCGCCTACGGCAGCGACCTCGATCAGGTCAGGGAAATCCTGGTGGGGGTCGCCGCGGCCCATCCCCGCGTTTTGCCGGACCCGGCACCCGGCGTCGCCCTGCTGCGCTTCGGCGAAAGCAGCCTGGACCTTGAACTGGGCTTCTGGATCGACGACCCGGAAGAAGGTACCGGGAACATCCGCTCGGAAATCAACTTCGCCATTTGGCGGGCCTTCCGCGATGCGGGAATCGACATCCCCTTCCCCCAGCGGGAAGTGCGCTTGCTGCAATAGGGTCGACCGAGGTTTTCTGCTTGCGACCGCAGGGCAAAAAAACCCCGCCGAAGCGGGGTAACAGGGAGGTCTCGAAAAGGGGATTTCGAGAGGAGGGTAATCGTTCAGCGTCGGCGGCGACGCAGGATGGCCCGGGCGGCATAGAGGGCGACGCCCGTCGCGATGCCTGCGGCGACGGCGCGGAGCAGTTCCGCGTTACCGTCGGCGAGCCAGTCGAGGCCGCTTACGCCGAGAAAGACGCCGAGGCTTTCGCTGATCGGCAGGCTGTCGCTGAAGGACATGTCAGAGGACTTTCCGGAGCTCGGCGGCGATTTGTCCTGCATTGCCGGACTCTTGCTCAAACAGGTAACGCCGGGCGGCGTCGAGAAATTCCTGGCGGTTTTGGTCGTTCATGTTGTTTTTCTCTGGGGAAAGCGATTTGCGATGGATGGCATTCTAGGGATGGCCGGGCAAGCGGTCTGTGGCGATTGCGTGGGGAGGCCGTAACCGGCCTTGATGCGCTGTGACCGACTGTGACGGTCAGCCCGGTTGCCGCTGTGGCCAGCTCAGGGTGAGCCGTGCTCCCCCAGGGCGAGACGTCCGACCGGGCCGTACCGCCATGCAGCTCCATCACGCGTCGCGCAATGGCCAGCCCCAGCCCGTAACCTCCCGTGGATCGGTCGCGGGACCGGTCGAGGCGGGTAAAGGCAGAGAAGACGTGTTCCCGGTCTTCGGCAGGAATGCCGATGCCGTCGTCGTCGACGTGGATGGACAACATCGAGTCAGCCCGTTCCAGGCGAACGGCCACCCGTTCCTTGGCGTACTTGAAGGCGTTGCGCAACAGGTTGCGCAGGGCGTAAGGGCAGGCCTTACGGTCGATGTCGGCGGAAAAATCCTCCGGCAGGTCGGCCAGATCGAGGAGACTTCCAGGTGGCGACCCAGGACGCGCATGGTTTCCACCTGCCCGCTCAGCCAGTCGGCCATCGGGACGTGGGTGAAATGAGGGCGGGGGCTTCTCGTTCGAGGCGCGCGTAGGTGAGGCTGGTGTCGATGAGGTTGTCGAGTTCGTCGAGGTCGCCCTCCATCATGGCCCACAGGCGATCCCGCTCGTCGGCCGAATCGGTCTCCGAGAGCATTTCCAGGGCAAAGCGCAGGCGGGCGATGGGGGTGCGCAGTTCGTGGGATATGCCGGAAGAAAGTTCCTTGTGGGTGGCGATGAGCTGCTGGATGCGCTCCGCCATGCCGTTCAGGGTATAGGCGAGGGGGGCGAACAACTGGCTGCGGGCAGTGGGGGCCCGGGCCTCCAGGTTGCCGTCGCCGAAATCCCGGGCCGTCTGCCGCAGGGCCTCCAGGTCGCGCCAGACGGGACGAATCCAGAACCACAGCGCGACGGCGAAGATCAGGCCGGTCAGGCTCCAGGTGAGAAGTCGCAGGCGCAGATCCAAGGGGATGCGCTCCGGGATTTCCTGATTGCGTCCTGCCGCCAGGGGGCCAACCACGAGTACCTTGCTGGTGTTGCCCAGGCGGTGATACATCACGTCGCCGTCGTGGTCGATGGCAATGTCCCCGGCATCGAGCTTCAGGACCTGGGAGGCGGTGAGGACACGGTCGAGGGAAATGCGCTCGACGATGTCCAGATGGTAGGAAAATTTTTCGTCGAGGATCTTGATCTGCTTTTCCCAGTTGTTGCGGGAGTGCCGGAAAAGCTCGTTCTCGATCAGGGTGATGGTGCCCCGCATGAAGCGCCGCGCGTAGTCGTCGGTGATGCCCCGCTGGGCGGTGGAGATGACGAAATCGGCGGTGAAGGCGATGGCGACGAAGGAACCCATCGCCAGCAGGTAGAAATTGAAGAAGAGCTTGGAAAGACTGTAGCGACCGCCCCGCCAGCGCGGCATCGAGACCCGGAACAGCGAGCGCATCGGGCTCGGTCCGGGGCTGCGCTCAGTTCCAGTCATGCTTGCTGAACAGGTAGCCCTTTCCCCGCACGGTCTTGATCCGGGTGGGGTTTTCGGGATCGTCGTTGAGCTTTTTGCGCAGACGGGAGATGCGGGCGTCGATGGAACGGTCGAGACCGTCGAAGCCGATGCCGCGGAGTTCCTGCAGGAGATCGTCGCGGGAAAGCACGTTGCCTGCGTGGCAGGCGAGGAGCCAGAGGAGGTCGAACTCGGCCGTGGTCAGGTCGATGGATTGCTCCCCCAGGGTGGCGGTGCGGGTAGCCTGGCTGATGCGGAACTGGCCGAAAATCTTTTCCTCGCCACTGCCGGGCGCTGCTTCGGGGGCGGCCGGGAGGCGGCGCAGGAGCGCCTTGATGCGGGCCAGCAGCACCCGCGGCTGGACAGGCTTGGCGATGTAATCGTCAGCCCCCATTTCGAGACCCAGAATCTGGTCGAAATCCTCGTCCCGGGCAGTGAGCATGAGAATCACGCCGCGGTAGGCGTGGCGCACGGCGCGGCAGACCTCGAAGCCGTCCTTGCCCGGGAGCATGACGTCCAGGATGACGAGGTCGGGCTGCTCCGCCAGGATGCGGGTCTCGGCGGTGTCGCCCCGGCCTTCGATGGCGACATCAAAATCGTTGCGGGTGAGGTATTCGGAGGTCAGTCCGGCGAGGCGTTCGTCGTCTTCGACGAGGAGGATGCGAGCAATCATGGCGCCTAGTGTAGCGTTCCCTGGGGCCTGCTTCAAAACCCTCATGGGCGCGGGGTATCCGGAGCATCGGCCATGCCTTAGAATGGTTCGTCGGATTTTGCTGGAGCTTGTGTGGATTTCCTGTTTTCCGGGGTGTTCGATCTGCCCTGGTGGGCCTACTGTCTGGTGGCCCTCGGCCTCACCCATGTGACCATTGCGGCGGTCACCATTTTTCTGCATCGCTGCCAGGCGCACCGGGCTTTGGAACTGGGGCCGCTGCCTTCGCATTTTTTCCGTTTCTGGCTGTGGCTGACCACCGGCATGATTACGCGAGAGTGGGCTGCCATCCACCGCAAGCACCACGCCAAATGCGAGACCCCGGACGACCCCCATAGCCCCCAGGTTCTGGGCCTCAATCGGGTGCTTTGGGCAGGGGTGTTCCTCTATGTGCGGGAATCCCACAATCGCGAAACTGTCGCCCGCTACGGCCACGGCACGCCCGACGACTGGCTGGAGCACAGACTCTATACCCCCTGGCACAAGTTTGGTGTCGTCCTCATGGCGATGATCGATCTGGCCCTGTTCGGCTTCCTGCCAGGGATTTCGATCTGGGCGGTCCAGATGGTCTGGATTCCGTTCTGGGCCGCCGGGGTCATCAATGGCGTAGGGCATTTCTGGGGGGTATCGCAATTTCGGCTGCGCCGATGCCTCGACCAATATCCTGCCCTGGGGCATCCTGATCGGGGGCGAGGAACTGCACAACAACCATCATGCCTACGCCACCTCCGCCAAGCTTTCCAGTCGCTGGTACGAATTCGACATCGGCTGGTTCTACATCCGTCTGCTGGCCCTGCTTGGCCAGGCCCGGGTGAAAAAGGTGGCGCCCCTGCCGCGCCTGGGTGTACCGCGGGCCGAGGTGGACCTGGATACGCTCCAGGCAGTCATCGCCTGCCGCTACGATGTTTTGGCGCGCTACGCCCGTTCCTTGGCCGAAGTCTACCGTCAGGAAATCGAGGGTTTGGCCGACCGGGCTCAATTCAAGGGCCTGAAGCGCTGGTTGGACGTAGATGCCGGTGCCGTACCTGCGGAGTGGCGCGGGCGTCTGGACGCCCTGCTGGCACGGAGCCAGTCCCTGGCGACGCTCTACGCCATGCGGGAGGAGTTGGCCCAGGTCTGGAGCCGGACCAACGCCAGCGCGGAGCAACTGGTAGGTGCTTTGCAAGCCTGGTGCCAAAAGGCTGACGCTTCGAGCATTGCCCAGCTCAGGGAGCTTTCCGTGAGGGTACGCAGCTATGCGCCGGTGTGATTGGGCGGTCCTGACGCAGGTGCCGACGCGGGCCTGGTTCGCGACGCTGGCCCTGGGCGCCTTCGGGCTGGTGGCGGTGGGAATGGAACTGCAGACGCTCCTGCGGCTGGCGCCTTGTCCTTTGTGCATCTTCCAGCGCCTGCTCTATCTGGTGATCGGCGTGCTTGGGCTGGCGGGGTTTCTCCTGCCCGGACTGCGCTTGCTGTGGTGTGGCGTCGTCGTCCTGGCGGGCCTGGGCGGTGCCGGTGTCGCGGCTTACCAGAGCTGGATGCAGGCCTTCCCTCATCTGGCGACCGAATGCGGTTTCACCGATCCGACGGCCATAGAGCGTCTGGTCGACACCCTGGGGATGGCCTGGCCGGGACTCTTCTTGGCGACGGGCTTTTGTACCAGCCGCGATTGGGAGTTCCTGGGGCTTTCCATGGCCAACTGGTCCTTTTTCGTCTTTCTGGGCATGGCAGGATTTGCCCTGGTCCTGATGCGCTACGGCAGGAGCGGGCAATAAAAAACCCGCCTATGGGGCGGGTTTTCAGTGGGGCAGCAAGGCCTTACTTCAGTTTTACTTCCTTGAAGGCCACATGCTTGCGGACCTTGGGGTCGTACTTCACGAACTCCAGCTTCTCAGGCGTCGTGCGCTTGTTCTTGGAGGTGGTGTAGAAGTAGCCGGTGCCGGCCGTGGATTCCAGCTTGATTTTTTCGCGACCGCCTTTAGCCATTTCGCTCTTCCTTTATCTATCAGACTTCGCCACGGGCACGCAGATCGGCCAGGACGACGTCGATGCCGTTCTTGTCGATGATGCGCAGGCCGGCGTTGGAAACGCGCAGGCGGATGAAGCGGTTTTCACTTTCGACCCAGAACCGGCGGTATTGCAGATTGGGCAGGAAGCGGCGCTTCGTTTTGTTGTTGGCGTGGGAAACGTTGTTCCCAACCATCGGGCTCTTGCCCGTCACTTGGCAGACTCGCGCCATGAGGGTGCTCCAGTTCCGGTAATTCGTTAGAGGAAAGCCCGCGATTTTAGCGGAGCACCAGGGGCATAAGCAAGTTTTTTGTTCTTGTCAAAGGAGTCCCCGCTCTGAGAAAGAGAGGGGATTACCCGTTCCGGCCACGATGAAGTGGTCGAGAACCTTGACCTCGACCAGGGCGAGGGCGTCCTTCAGGTTGCGGGTGATGGCCTCATCGGCCCGTGACGGTTCGGCGACGCCCGAGGGGTGGTTGTGGGCCAGGATGACCGCGGCGGCATTGTGGCGCAGGGCAGCCTTTACCACCTCCCGGGGATAGACCGAGGTGCCGGTGAGGCTGCCGCGGAAGAGTTCCTCGCTGGCGATCAGGCGATTCTGGGCGTCGAGCCACAGGGCCACGAAGGCCTCGTGGGGGCGTCCGGCGAGGTGGAGTCGCAGCCAGTCCCGCACCGCGCCGGGGGAGGTGAAGGCGTCCCGGGCGACCAGTTCCTGGGCCAGGGCGCGGCGGGCAAGTTCGAAACTGGCTTTCAACTGGGCTGCCTTGGCGGTGCCGATGCCGGAAACCTTGGCCAGGTCGTCGAGAGGAGCCTCGACCAGTTTCTCCAGGCGCCCGCCGTAGCGTTGCAGAAGATCCCGGGCGAGGTCGACGGCGCTTTTTCCCCGCACTCCGACCCGCAGGTAGATGGCGAGGAGTTCCGCGTCGGAAAGGGCGCCGGGACCGAGGCGGAGCAGGCGTTCCCGGGGCGGTCGCCCTCGGGCCAGTCGGTGATGGCCATGGGATTTCCAGTAGAATGGTCCGCATCGCATTCTACTGGCAAGACAATGGAATTGCATGGCAAGCGCATCGTTCTTGGGGTGACCGGCGGCATCGCGGCCTACAAGGCGGCGGAACTGGTCCGCCTGCTGGTCAAGGTGGGGGCTGAGGTGCAGGTGGCCATGACCGAGGCGGCGACCCACTTCGTCACGACCACCACCTTTCAGGCGCTCTCCGGGCGGCCGGTGTTCGTCGATCAGTGGGACGACCGCCGTGCCAAAGGCATGGCCCATATCGACCTTTCCCGGCAGGCCGACTGCATCGTCGTGGCGCCGGCTTCGGCGGATTTCCTGGCGCGCATCGCCCACGGCCTGGCCGACGACCTGCTCGCCACCCTGGTGTTGGCTCGGGACTGCCCCCTTCTTGTGGCGCCGGCCATGAACCGGCAGATGTGGGAAAACCCGGCGACCCGCCGCAATGTGGCGACCCTGGCCGGCGATGGCGTCGCCATCCTGGGCCCCGCTTGCGGCGAGCAGGCCTGTGGCGAGGTCGGCGAGGGCCGCATGGTCGAAGCCGAAGAAATCTTCCAGGCCCTGGTGGCCTTCTTCACCCCCAAGGTGCTCGCCGGCCGGCGGGTGCTTCTGACGGCGGGGCCGACGTTCGAGGCCATCGACGCCGTGCGCGGCATCACCAATCTCTCCTCCGGGCGCATGGGCTACGCGGTGGCCCAGGCGGCACAGCGGGCGGGGGCGGCGGTGACCCTGGTTTCCGGTCCGGTGGAACTGGCTTCGCCGGCGGGGGTCGAGCGCATCGCCGTGCGCAGCGCCCTCGACATGCACCGGGAAGTGATGGCCCGGGCGGCAGGCTGCGACATTTTCATCGGCGTCGCCGCGGTGGCCGACTACCGCCCCGCGGCGCCGGCCGGGTACAAATTGAAGAAGGACGCGGGCGGAGCGCCGCCGGTGGAACTGCTCGAAAACCCCGACATCCTGGCCGAGGTCGCCGCCTTGACGAATCCGCCCTTCTGCGTGGGCTTCGCGGCCGAGAGCGGCAACCTGGAGGAGTACGCCCGGAAGAAGCGGGAGAAGAAGAAAATCCCCCTCATTGCCGCCAATCTGATCCAGGATGGCTTCGGCGGTGACGACAACCGGCTGGTCCTGCTGGATGACGCGGGAGTCCATCCCCTCGCCCCCGGTCCCAAGGCGCTCCTGGCGCGGCAATTGGTGGAACACATTGCTCAACTTCTGGAAAAACGCTGATGCATCGTATCGACGTCCGCATTCTTGATCCCCGTCTGAAGGATTCGCCCCCCCACTACGCCACCCCGGGCTCGGCCGGACTCGATCTGCGGGCCTGTCTGGAGGCGCCGCTCCACTTGCCCCCCGGCGGCACCATCCTGGTCCCTACAGGCATGGCCATCCATCTGGCCGACCCCGGGCTTGCCGCCATGATCCTGCCCCGTTCGGGGCTGGGGCACAAATACGGCATCGTGCTGGGCAATCTCGTCGGCTTGATCGATTCCGACTACCAGGGGGAGTTGATGGTGTCGGTGTGGAATCGGGGCAGGGAGTCCTTCACCCTCAATCCCCTCGATCGCATCGCCCAACTGGTGGTCGTTCCCGTCCTGCAGGTGGGCTTCAACGTGGTCGATGAATTCGACGTATCGGTGCGCGGGGTGGGTGGATTCGGGAGCACCGGCAAGTCATGAGGGCGGGGCTGGCCGGGGTGCTGATCCTGGTCGCCGGGGCGGTGATGGCCGCCGACGATGCCGAGGTCGCCCGCGGCGAGGAACTGGTCATGGGGCGTTGCTTCCTGTGCCACGGTGTTTCCGGTGACAGTTCAAGCCCCCTCTACCCCAAGATTGCCGGTCAGCACCCGAGCTATCTGCACAAGCAGATGCGCAATTACCTTTCCGGCGAACGGGAAGGAACCGACATGCGCAAGGCCCTGGCCGGGCTGGGCGATGCCGACCTCCGGGCCCTGGCGCTCTACTATAGCCGCCAGCCCACGACCCGCGGCAATTCTTCCTACCCCCAGATGCGTGAGGCGGGTGAACGTCTATTCCGCGAAGGCAATCCCGCCACCGGCCTGAAGCCCTGCAAGGAGTGCCATGGCGACGAAGGGGGTGGAACGGACAAGACGCCTCGGCTGGCCGGGCAGCACGCCCTGTATATCGAGACCCAGTTGAGTCTTTTCGAAGAGCGGCGACGCACCAACGACAACGAGAAGATGCACGACGTGGCCAAGCGCCTTTCCATCGACGAGATGCGGGCGGTGGCCGAGTACCTGCGCGGTCTCTGACGGGCACCGGGGGACCACCCCGGCATCTGCCTGCCAGGGTAGGTATGCACGAAAACGCATAGGTTGTCGGGCGGCGACCTGTCCCAACCTCTGCTCCAGGTCGGACAGGTGTTCAGTCCTGGAACGCAGCGATTCTCGTAATGTCCATGCACATCATAGGGTTATGAGCACACGCCGGAGGCTACCAGGGTGGCCCACTCGGCGTCGGTGAACAGCCGGGAGGTGGAAATGAAGGAGCGGCCCTCCGGGCGGTCCAGGGAGAAGTCGCCACCGCCGTGGCAGTTCCTGACGTCGATGATGATCTGGGTGTGCTTGGTGAACTCGTACTGGGACTTGCTGATGTAGAAGGGGCAGCCGCCGATTTCGCCCAGGCATTCGTCGTTCGCCGAAACGACGAGGTCGCCCGGCAGCAGGCAGTTTGCCGCGCTGTTGTCGCAGCAGCCGCCAGATTGGTAAAACATGAGCGCGGAGTTGTGCTTCTTCTTCAGGAATTCGATGAATTCCAGGGCAGCCGGGGTGGCGATGACGCGATCGACCATGGAGACCTCCGATAGAAAAGGGGGCGGTTGCCCGCCCCCTTGGGATTGCCGCAGTTCCGGGTTCTCCGCTTAGAAGAAGCCCAGCTTCTGCTCGGAGTAGCTGACCAGCAGGTTCTTGGTTTGCTGGTAGTGGTCGAGCATCATCTTGTGGGTTTCGCGACCGATGCCGGACTCCTTGTAGCCGCCGAAGGCAGCGTGAGCCGGGTAGGCGTGGTAGCAGTTGGTCCACACCCGGCCGGCCTTGATGCCGCGACCGACGCGGAAGGCGCGGTTGCCGTTGCGGCTCCACACGCCGGAGCCCAGGCCATAGATGGTGTCGTTGGCGATTTCCAGGGCGTGGGCTTCGTCCTTGAAGGTGGTCACGGCCAGCACGGGCCCGAAGATCTCTTCCTGGAAGATGCGCATCTTGTTGTGGCCCTTGAACAGGGTCGGCTGGATGTAGTAGCCGTCGGCGATATCACCGCCCAGATGGGCGCGCTCGCCGCCGATGAGGCACTGGGCGCCTTCCTGCTTGCCGATGGCCAGGTACTCGCTGATCTTGTTGATCTGGTCCATGGAGGCCTGGGCACCGATCATGGTTTCGGTATCCAGCGGGCTGCCTTGCTTGATGGCGGCGACGCGGGGCAGGACGCGCTCGATGAACTTGTCGTAGATCGATTCCTGGATCAGGGCGCGGGACGGGCAGGTACAAACTTCGCCCTGGTTGAAGGCGAAGAGCACCATGCCTTCGATGGCCTTGTCGAGGAAGCCGTCGTCGGCAGCCATCACATCTTCGAAGAAGATGTTGGGGGACTTGCCGCCCAGTTCCAGGGTGGCGGGGATCAGGTTGTTGGCAGCGGCCTGGCCGATGATCTTGCCGGTGGCGGTGGAGCCAGTGAAGGCGATCTTGGCGATGCGCTTGCTGGTGGCGAGCGGCATGCCGGCTTCGCGGCCAAAACCGTTGATCACGTTCAGCACGCCCGGGGGAAGCAGGTCGGCGATCAGTTCGACCATGATCAGGATGGAGATCGGGGTCGACTCGGCCGGCTTCAGGACGATGCAGTTGCCGGCACCAATGGCGGGAGCCAGCTTCCAGGCGGCCATGAGCAGCGGGAAGTTCCAGGGGATGATCTGGCCGACGACACCCAGGGGTTCGTGGAAGTGATAGGCGACGGTGTTTTCGTCGATATCGGAGATGCCGCCTTCCTGAGCCCGCAGGCAGCCGGCGAAGTAGCGGAAGTGATCGGCAGCCAGGGGAACGTCGGCAGCCAGGGTTTCGCGGATGGGCTTGCCGTTGTCGACGGTTTCGGCGTAGGCCAGGGTTTCCAGGTTCTGCTCGATACGATCGGCGATCTTCAGGAGCAGGGTGGAACGTTCGATTGCGGAAGCGCGGCCCCACTTGTCGGCGGCGGCGTGGGCGGCGTCCAGGGCCAGCTCGACGTCTTCGGCGCTGGAACGGGCGGCCTTGGTGTAGACCTTGCCATTGATGGGGGTGATGACGTCGAAGTATTCGCCCTTGGTCGGGGCGACCCACTTGCCGCCAATGAAGTTATCGTACTTGGCCTTGTAGGCGATCTTGGCGCCAGCGGCGCCGGGTGCAGCGTAAAGCATGGTGTCTCCTTTTGAACGGTTCAGAGATTGCCGTGAAACAGCTTGATCCTTGTGGCAACGAGCGTGCCAGGCAAATTTGGAGCACTTTTTTTGAGCGGGTGCGGCAGGGGAATTCGAGTATGCTTGCCCGATGGGCGTCCATCTGAATTACCGCTTCGAACCTGGTTCTGCGGCCATCCCGGGGGAGGAAGGCCTGCAACTCGAAAACCCGCTATTTCGCATCCTCGCCGCCGTGCGCGAGGGGGGGTCGATCAGCTGTGCCGCCAAGACCCTCGGGCTGTCCTATCGCTACGTGTGGGGCTTCCTCAAGGAGCAGGAAACTGCATTGGGTCGGCCCTTGCTGGCCGGCCGGGCGGGGCAGTCGGCGCGTCTTTCCGAATTCGGGGAGCGTCTGGTGTGGGCCGAGCGTCGCGCCCACGCCCGGCTGATGCCCCGGGCGGAGGAACTCGCCGCCCAGCTCGACAACGAGCTTCTTCTTGCCGTGAAGCCCGAGTTGCGCCCCTTGCTCGTGAGCACCAGCCACGACCTGCTTTTTTCCGCCCTGCGGGACCGGGTGCGGCAGCGGGCCGAGGTGCTGCTGGAATTCGAATACCTGGGCAGCGCTAAGGCCCTGGATCGCCTCAACCGGGGCGAATGCGCCCTGGCAGGGGTGCACATGCCCTTGAACGACCTGCATCTCTGCCAGCGGGGCTCGGTCGTCCATTCCCGCATTGGCCGTCGCCTCAAGCTGGGGGATCACAAACTCATCCGCTTCGCCACCCGCAGCCAGGGCTTCATGGTGTCGCGGGGCAACCCCCTGGGCATCCGCTCGGTCGGCGATCTGCGCCGTCCTGGGGTGCACTTCGTCAATCGCCAGGCCGGTTCGGGAACTCGGGTGCTGTTCGATGAATTTCTCGTGCAGCACGGGGTGCCGGGCATGGCCATCGAGGGCTACGGCGACGTGGAAACCACCCATCTGGCGGTAGCGGCCTGCGTGGCGGCCGGGGTCGCCAATTGCGGTTTCGGCCTCAAGGCGGCGGCGGCCCGTTTCGGCCTGGGCTTCGTTCCCATGGTGGACGAGCAGTTCTTCCTCGTGTGCCACAAGCCGGTGCTGGACAGCGCCCCCCTGCAGGCCATCCTGGAGGTCCTGCGTTCGGCCGAATTCCGTTCCCTGGCGGCTACGGTTCCAGGCTACGCGGCCGACGAGGCAGGCCAGATCATCTCCCTGCGGCGGACCCTGCCCTGGTACAAGTGACGATCGGCGGGCGATGCGCCGGATCAGGAGTCTTCGGGGTGGACCAGGCGGATATTAGGCGTCGCTTTCGCGTGGGGTGCTGCGGCGGCCAGGCGCTGGGCGAGATCCTGGCTCAGCATGTCGATGCGGTGAAGATGGATCGAATCCCGCAGCACATTGGCCACCAGATCCCCGACGGAGACGTCGACGCCGCAGTCGAGGAAGGTCGTGGTGTGGAGGAGCGCGATGTGGGCCCAGGCTTCAGGGCTCAACTTGGCGATGAATTCATCCCGGAACGAGTGCCGCGCACTGGCCAGGCATTCGTCCATCAGACGCGAAGGATCGCCGACCTGGGGCAGCAGGAGGGCGAGCCTGATGCAGGCGCGTTCGCGCAATTCGTCCAGATCCATGTGGCTGCTCCCGGGGCGGCCACAGAAGGCCGATAGCGCCATGGTAGCGGCGCGCCGGGCGGAAGATCAATCGAATTGGCGGGCGTAGGAAGCGTCGTTGTAGAGGCCTTCGCCGAAGCGCTCGCGTCCGAAGTCGGCGATGATGCGCTGGCCTTCCGGCGAGGCGACGAAAGCGATGAAACGTTCCGCGGTATCCCGCCCCGCCGTGGCGCCCGGGGGGGCGACGATGGCGTGGTAGGTGTTGACCAGAACCCGGTCGCCGCGCAGGAGGATGGTCAAGTTCGGGGAGACACCCTTCTCCATGATCCAGGTGCTCGAATCGCTCATGAAGTAGGCCCCCTCCGCGTTGGCGCGCTTGAGGCTGGCGGTCATGAAGTCCTTGGTGACGATGTACCAGGCGCCCTGGGGTTCGACCCCTGCGGTCTTCCAGATCTGCATTTCCTTCTGGTGGGTGCCCGAATTGTCCCCCCGGGAAACGAAGGGGCTGCCGGCGGCGGCAATCTTGCGGTAAGCCTCCGAGGCGCCGCCGGCCTTGGCTATTCCTGCCGGATCGGCGGCCGGGCCGACCAGATAGAACTCGTTCGAGCCGATCAGCGTCTTTTTCGCGGCCCAGCCGTCGGCGATGGCTTTGTCCACCTGGGCCGGGGCATGGACCATGACCATGTCAACCTTCTTGTCGCGCAGCAGGTTGAGGGACTGGCCGGTGCCGGCCTTGATCCACACCATGCGGGCGTCGGCCTGGCGGGCGAAAGCCTCGGCCAGGGTCTTCAGCAGGCCCAGTTCCCCGGGGCTGCCGGTGGCCAGGGAGAAACTGTCCCGACCCGACCCGTAGATCGTCCCGCCGTCGTCAGCGGCGAGGGTTGGGATTCCCGCCATCAGGGCCGACGCGGCGAGGATGGCGCGCAGGAAGGCCTTCATCGCCCGCCTCACTTTTTGGCGTTGGGGAAGAAGAGCTGCTGGCCGTCGATCTTGTAGTCAGCGATGGTCTTCTGGCCGTCGGCGGAAACGACCCAGTCGACGAACTGCTGACCCAGGTCGGCCTTGACGTGGGGGTGCTTGGCCGGATTGACCAGAATCACGCCGTATTGATTGAAGAGCCGCTGGTCACCTTCGACGACGATGGTCAAATCCTGGCGATTCTTGAACGACAGCCAGGTGCCGCGGTCAGCCAGCAGGTAGGCGTTCATCGACGCCGCGGTATTGAGGGCGGGGCCCATGCCGGAGCCGGTCTCCTTGTACCAGGGGCCCTTGGCCGTCTCGAGGTTGATGGCGGCTGCCTTCCATAGGCGCAGTTCGGCGGCGTGAGTGCCGCTCTTGTCGCCGCGGGAGACGAAGGCTGCCTTGGCGGCCTCGACCTTCTTCAGGGCCTCGACGATATCCTTGCCGCCGCTGACCGTGGCAGGGTCGGCCTTGGGGCCCACCAGGATGAAGTCGTTGTACATGACTTCCTTGCGCTCGACGCCCCAGCCTTCGGCGATGAATTTCTCCTCGGCGGCCTTGTCATGCACGAAGACCACGTCGGCGTCCCCGCGGCGGGCCTGGTCGAGGGCCTGGCCGGTGCCCAGGGCCACCACGCGGACCTTGATCCCCGTCTTCTGCTCGAAGACCGGCAGCAGATGCTTGAAGAGCCCCGACTGCTCGGTGGAAGTGGTGGACGACACGACGATGAATTTTTCGTCGGCCTGGGCGGATAGGGGGGCGATTGCCAGGGCAAGCAGGGAGGAGAGCAAGGCACGGCGCAGGGAGTTCAAGGCGGGCTCCGGTCGGGATGAACAAGAGCCGCAGGGTAGCGCGGGGGGCAATTCGGGTTAAGGGCACTTGCCGTGGACCTGTGCAACGCATTGCATAGGATGCGCCGCCGTGCTGTCGATAAAAAATCCTTTATTACAGAGGTTTTGGTTGATTGTCCTGCGCAGTCAGCCGGATCGACGGCACCGGGGTGGCAAAAATAGGCGACGGAAGTTGCCGTCGGCTCGGGTCAGCCCAGCATATCCGCCCAGATGTTCTGCGCCCACCCCAGCGCCACCTTGGCCTCGATCTCGTTGCGCGCCGCCGAGACGCCGCCGGCGCCCTTGACGGGCTGGACCAGTCGGGTGGCGGCGTCGTACTGATGCACCGAGGCGACATGGATGGCGTTCTTGGCGTCCACGAAGCTGTAGCAGGTGTTCATCACCACCGGCGCCGGATTGGGCGCCTCGCCGGCCAGCAGATTGAGGATGGCGGCGACGGCGAGCTTGGCCTGCTGGTTGGCCATGTGGCCGGACTTGGGCATGCCCGGGGCGAGGAAGATGGCGTCGCCCAGGACGTGGATGCCCGGGGTGCCGAGCGATTCCATCGACAGCCAGTCGATTTCCACCCAGCGCTGATTGACGAGCTTCAGGCCGCTGCGGGCCGCGATGTCACCGGCCCGGTGGGGCGGGACGATGTTGAGCACGTCGGCGCGCAGCTTGTCGAAGTCCAGGATGGCGGTGGCGTTCGCGACGTCCACATCCTTCACCTCACTGTTGGGGCGGTATTCGACGATGCCCTTGTAGAGATCGCCCCAGGCCTTGGAGAACAGGCCCTTCTTGGAAACGATTTCCTCGTTGGCGTCGAGGATGATGACCTTGGATCTGGGCTTGTGCTGCTTGAAGTAGTCGGCCACCAGGCTGGCGCGTTCGTAGGGGCCGGGGGGGCAACGATAGGGGGCCTTGGGGATGGCCAGGGCGTAGACGCCGCCGTCGGGCATCGCTTCCAGTTGTTTCCTCAGGGCCACCGTCTGGGGGCCGGCCTTCCAGGCGTGGAGGATCTTCCCCTGGGCGTCCGGCTTGTTCAGCCCGGGGATCTGGTCCCACAGGAAATCGATGCCCGGCGAGAGCACCAGGCGGTCGTAGGAGAGTTCGCTGCCGCTGTTGAGGCGCAGGGTGCGTTTGGTGGCATCGATGGCGGCCGCTTCGTCGCGCAGGACGCGCACGCCCCACTTGCTCCTCAGGGTGTCGTAGCTGTGGGTGATGTCAGCCAGGGTCTTGAGGCCGCCGATGACCAGATTGGACATGGGGCAGGAGACGAAATCCGTGTTGCGTTCCACCAGGGTGACCTGAACCGCGCCGCCGCTCCACAGGCGCAGGTACTTGGCCGCCGTGGCGCCGCCGTAGCCGCCGCCGACCACCACCACATGGCCGCCGGCCCGGGTGCCGCCGGCGCAGCCGTAGAGGGCGGCGAGCGCGGAAGCGGCGGCACCGGCCTTGAGAAATTCGCGTCTTTGCATGGTCGGCTCCTTTACTTGCGGGCGGCGAAATAGCCGGCGATGAGTTCCAGTTGCTCGTCGCTGTAGCCCTTGGTGATCTGATGCATGATCGTGGCGGGCTTGGTGCCGTTCTTGAATTCGGCAAGCTTGCGCAGAAGCTTTTCCTTGTCCACGCCGGCCAGGGGTTCGATGCCGCTCTCCGGCACGGCACGGCCGTCGGTGTTGTGGCAGTTGGCGCAGGTGGCAGCCAGGGAGCGGGCCAGCTGGGGGTCGGCGGCGTGGCTGCCCGCCGCGAGGGTCAGGGCAGCGATCAAAAGGGCGGGGTGGCGAGCTTGCATGACTTCTCCTGGGACAGGAAGGCGGCAGCCTTGGGTACGAGGTGACGGGAGAGTATAGGGCAGCCGCGGGCGTGGGTCATCGGCCCGGGATGCAGGTCTGGGAGACCGGGCCTGGGAGAGGGTATGCGCTACCGGCCGGCAGGCGTTCGCGAGGGTCGGGGCGCGACCGCCCGGCGGCTATACTCCCCGCCATCGCCAGAACCCTTTCGTCAGGAGGATTCAGTATGAGCCCATTGTCCCGCGCCCTAGACCCTGAGCGCCCTGCACGCGCTGTCGCCAGGAACGTCCTTGGCGCGGCCGGACGGGCTTACGGGGCCTGGCGGCCCTTGCTGGGTGCCGTTTTGGTGCTGAGCTTCGGCTCGGCCGCCGCGGACACGGCGCAGCGGGCCGAGCAGATCGTCGCCGAGCGTTGCCACCTGTGCCACGGCCGCGACGGACAGTCAGCCAGCGCCGTCTATCCGCGCCTTGCCGGCCAGAATGCCGAATACGTGGCCAAACAGCTGGCCGATTTCAAGAGCGGCAAGCGCAAGAGCGACACCATGAAGCCCCAGGCGGAGCCGCTGACGGAAGGGGAAATGCAGGCCCTGGGCGCCTTCTTCGCCGCCCGGAAACCTCCCCCGCGCAGCGCTCGGGACAGCGACCTGGTGGCTGTGGGGCGCTATCTCTTCACCCAGGGGAACAGCTTTTCCGGCGTGCCCGCCTGTGCCACCTGCCACGGCCCCAAGGCCGCCGGAACGCCCCAGTTGCCGCGCCTCGCCGGGCAGCACCCGCGCTACATCGAAGACCAGCTCGCCCAGTTCAACAAGCGGGAACGCACCAACGACAACGCCGTGATGCACACCATCGCATCCAAGCTCACCGAACTGGAAACGCACGCCCTGGCGGAGTATCTGGCGACGCTCGATTAGTGTGAGAGACGCAAGGCGTCTGCGTTACCTCACCTCGCGCGCAAGGTTCAGAAAAATGGCCAGACCGGGGGAGTCGCGGTATGGGCCTGCCTTTCCGGAGGCAGTTGGGATTGCTGAACCCTTGGGTTCCGCCCTGAGGGCGTGTGACTTTCTCTTGTCTCGCCAAGAGAAAGTCACCAAAGAGAAGGCGACCCCAGGGTCGACGCCGGGCGTTGCCCGGTCCCTTGCGCTACTCGGGCATCCGGGCGGGTCGCTAAACTCGCCCCCTGCGGGGGCTCAGACAACGCGACCCGAAGGCCCCCGGAACCCCTGCGTTGCTCAGCGTCTTCCATGGGGGGAAGGTCGTCCGGGAACGGACTGATGTGCGCCTTCTCTGGCAGCCTCAGTCTGGAGCGTGGGTGAAATGCGACTGACTGTTTCAGCCCGGCCGTATTTGGGCCCCTTGAGAGGAGCCGAGCAAAGCAGGGGGCTTGGGGGAAGTCGGCTCGCGTTGTCTGAGCCCCCAAAGGGGGCGAGTTTAGCGAGACGCCCAAGGCCCCGAGTAGCGCAGGGAAGCCCCCGCAGGGGGCCTCCGACCCAGGGGTGGTTTTTTCTTTGGCTACTTTCTTTTTGCCACCCAAAAGAAAGTACGGCCGCGCCTCCAGCGCGGAAACCATGGGTTCAGAAAAGCGGCCAGACCGTGGAGCCACCGAATGGCCCGGTTCCTCCGGGGACAGTCGGGGATGCCGAACGCTCCCTTTTCGGCCCCTACGTCCCGCCCGGCGTGCCCGCCCCGTTGCAGAAGCGCAGTTCCTGCGGATAGGGGAAGAAGTCTTCCACGTGCCCTTCGCGGATCTTGCGCTGGGACTCTTGCCAGAAGGCGGGGGAAAGCAGGTCGGCGTGGTGTTTCATGAACACCTTGCGCAGCACCGGCGAGGCGAGGAGGAAGGTGCTGAACTCTTCGGGGAAGACGTCGTTCTTCCGGACCGTGTACCAGACCTCGCCGGACATCTCGGTTTCGAAATCCGGGGCGGGCGGAATCTTGCGGAAATTGCAATCCGTCATGTATTCGATTTCGTCGTAGTCGTAGAACACGACCCGGCCGTAGCGGGTGATGCCGAAGTTTTTCCACAGCATGTCGCCGGGGAAGATGTTGGCCTGGGCCAATTCACGGATGGCGCTGCCGTATTCGCGGATGGCGTGCTCCAGGCCCTCGATGTTGTTGGTGCGCTCCATCTTCTCCAGGTGGATGTTGAGGGGCTCCATGCGCCGCTCGATGAAGAGGTGCTTGATGATGATGCTGTCGCCGGCGATCTCGAAGGTGGAGGGGGCCAGGGTGCGCAGTTCCTCCATCAGTTCTTCGGTGAAGCGCTTGACCGGGAAGGCGACATTGGAGAACTCCAGGGTGTCGGCCATACGGCCTACCCGGTCCACCTGCTTGACCATCATGTACTTGCGCTTGACCGTCGCGTGGTCCATCTCTTTGGAGCTGCCGAAGACGTCCTTGATGATCTTGAAGACGTAGGGGTAGGAGGGCAGGGTGAAGACCAGCATGACCAGGCCGCGGATGCCGGGGGCGATGATGAAGTCGTCTTCGGAGTGGTGCAGGTGGTAGATCATGTCGCGGAAGAACATGGTCTTGCCCTGCTTGCCCAGGCCCAGCATGGTGTAGATCTCGGAGCGGGGCTTGCCCGGCATGATGGAGCGCAGGAACTGCACGTAGCCCGAGGGGGCGTCCATCTCGACCATGAAGTAGGCGCGGGAGAGGGAGAAGAGCAGGCCGATGCGCCAGGCGTCGAGCAGGATGGTGTCGAGAACCAGCTTGCCGTTCGCGTCGTGCAGCACGGGAATGGTGAAGGGGTATTCGTGCTGCCCGTTGATGCACTTGCCGATGACGTAGGCCGCCTTGTTGCGGTAGAAGGCCGAGGAGAGTATTTGGATCTGGAAATTCACCTCCCGGGCCGGCATGCCGTTGAGAAAGCTCGCCGCCATGCGGTAGAGGGATTCCACGTCCCGGTCCAGGTTGGCGAATTCCCGATTCCACTTGAAGTCGAGGAAGATCTGCCGCGCCACGCCGCGCAGTCCCTCCGGGTGGGAGTAATAGCAGCGGTAGGTGGGCTCGCCGTCCCCCTCGATGTATTCGGTGGACACTGCCGGGCGGACGAAGATGAAATCGTTGTTGAAATAGCTGCGGTGGAGAATCTTGGTGGTGACGGAATTGAAGAAGGTCTCGGCCAGTTCCGGCTGCTTGTGGTTGAGGAGCAGACCGATGTACAGGAGCTTGACCTGCTGCCAGGTGCCTTCGTCGACCTTGCCGGTGTCGAACTCGGTGCGCAGGCGTTCGACGCATTCGTCCACCCGGTCGTCGTAGAAACGAATCCGCTCCCGTACCGCACGATGCACCCCCAGCCAGTCTCCCTCTTCGAAGCGCACCTTGGCATCGCGGCAAGTCTGGCGGAACAGGCTGTAGTGCTTGTTGAATCCCTGGATCATGGCCAGCGCGATCTGGTGGGCGCTGGTGCCATAGAGGCCGACGGATATGTTCATGAGGTCCGCTGCTGGAGAAAAAGCGGATTCTAAACCTTTGCCCTGCCCCCTATGGCAGGCAGCGGCTGGAGAGGCGCTCGGCCAGCGCCTCCGCGCTCATGGGGCGGCCAAAATGGTAGCCCTGGGCGTATCGGCAGCCGAGGCGGGCGAGGGCCTCGGCCTGTTCGGCCGATTCGATGCCCTCGGCGATGACCTGGAGTTCGAGTTCCTGGGCGATGGCGATGATGGCCCGCACCACGGCGGCGTCGCTGCGGTCGCTGTGCACGCTGCTGACGAAGGAGCGGTCGATCTTGAGGCGGTCGATGGGCATGCGCTTCAAATAGGCGAGGCTGGAGTAGCCGGTGCCGAAATCGTCGATGGCCAGGCTGATGCCCAGGCGCGCCAGTTCGTCCAGTGCCCCCAGCGCATCGCTGCCGCCGTCCATGAGCAGGCTTTCGGTGATTTCCAGTTCGATCAGATCGGGGGTCAGCCGATGGCGGCGGAAAGTATCGAGGACGGTCTCCACGAAGTTGGAATGGGTGAGTTGAGCGACGGAAAGGTTGACCGCCACGGGGAGCCGGAATCCCGCATCGCGCCAGATCGCCGCCTGGCGACAGGCCTGGTCGAGAACCCAGGCCCCCATGGGGATGATGAGCCCCGAGGTCTCGGCAACCGGGATGAAGCGCCCGGGGCTCACGGCCCCCAGCTCCGGGTGGCGCCAGCGCAGAAGCGCCTCGCAGGCGACGATGCGGCCGCCGGGGAGCTCCACCTGGGGCTGGAAGTTCAGACAGAACTCCCCCTTTTCGGCGGCGACGGCCAGATACCTTTCCAGGGACATCCGCTCCCGCGCGTGCTCGGCCATGTCGCTGCTGAAAAAAGCGAACTGGCCACGCCCCCGCTCCTTGGCGGCGTAGAGGGCGAGGTCCGCATTCTTGAGCAGGGCCACGGCGTCGTCGCCCTCGTGGGGGAAGAAGGCAATGCCGGCCGAGGCTCGCACCGAGAGTTCGCCGTTGATCATGGCGATGGGGCGGCGCAGGTTTTCCAGCAGGCGGCCGATGCGCCCGCCTACCTGGGCGAGGTCCGGCGCCTCGGGAATGACGACGATGAATTCGTCGCCCCCCTGGCGCGCCACCACGGCCGGGTCGGGAAATTCCTGCCGCAGGCGCCGTGCCACTTCGATCAGCACCTTGTCCCCTGCCTGGTGCCCCATGGAGTCGTTGATGTTCTTGAAAAAGTCGAGATCGAGGTAGACCACCGCCACGCTGCTGCCATCGTCCCGCGCCCGGGCCAGCAGTTCGGTCAGCCGCTCGGCCAGGAGGAAGCGATTGGCCAGGCTGGTGAGGCTGTCCCGGGTGGCGAGGAACTGGATCATTTCCTCCTGCTGTTTACGGTCGGTGATGTCGGTAATGGAACCCGCCATGCGCCGGGCCACGCCGTCTTCGTCGAAATGGGCGATGCCCCGCGACAGGCCCCAGGCCCAGGTGCCATCGGCGCGGCGGATGCGATACTCGCACTCGAAATGCGGCGTCTTGCCGCGCAGGTGGCGGGTGTTGGCGTCGCTGTACTTGGCCCGGTCCTCCGGGTGAACCAGATCCAGCCACTCGTCGGTGGTCTTCACGGCAAAATCCTGGGGATAGCCGAGGATGTTGAGCAGGCGCGGCGAGAGGAAGAGATTCTTGGTGACGGGATTCCACTCCCAGATGCCGTCCGCCGCCCCCTTGAGGGCGAGGGAAAAGCCCGTCTCGCTTGCTTCCAGGCCGCTGATGGCGCCGTCGTCGGTGACCGAAACGTCGTGCACCATCCACAGGAAAGTCGGCGGGGTGGTCGGCAGGGGGGCCAGGCTGGCCTCGACGCGGTGGCGGCGGTGTGGCGTCAGCAATTCGTAGCGCTGCTTTTTGCCGGCGGGGAAGTCCTCCGCCCGTCCCGGCGTGGCGATGCGCCGACCGACCAGGTCCGGCAGGAAACACCCGATGACTTCGGCGCTGCTGCGATCCATGTCGGCGAGCAGGCGTTCGTTGATATGGAGAATGCGCAGATCGCCGCCCAGCAGCGCCGCGCCGGTCGGGAGGTGATCGACCATTTGCTGCCAGGTTGTGCCGGCGGTTTTTGACGTCATGGACGTGTCATCCAGTATTCCTCCCGTCGCTGGGGGTGGCCCGGCGACGCGGTATCGCCTCTCGTGGTTCAGCAGGCGGCGGCCGATGACTCCACGCCCCGTGCTCCGTAGAAGAATAGCGCTTTTCTGCGCCGCTTGTGTCATTTGCCGTCCGTAACCACTGTTTTCGCGGGCGACGCGGGCGGGCATCGCCGGCTTCGCCCGTCGGGTCCGGCAAAGGGGCGGGGGAGCGTTCGCGAAAAGCGTGCCTTGGCGGAAAAGTTTGATCCGCTGTAAGGCTGGGGAAAGTTGCCCCCGTATAATTCTGCATGCAGAAAAAAGCCTCGGGCGCCGCCGTGCCCGGCCCGCCCTTTCCGCTGCCCGTCTCTGCCTTGCGGGCAGCTCACCTGACCACTATTCCGAGGTAAGCATGGCCACTGGGAAGTCGAAGATCATTTATACCCTCACGGACGAGGCGCCGCTCCTGGCGACCTGTGCCTTCCTTCCCGTGGTCCGCGCCTTCACCGGTCCGGCCGGGATCGACATAGAAAAGGCCGACATTTCCGTATCTGCCCGTGTGCTGGCCGAGTTTCCCGAATTTCTGAGCGAGCAACAGCGGGTGCCCAACACCCTGGCGGAACTGGGCAAGAAGACGCTGGAGCCCGACGCCAATATCATCAAGCTGCCCAACATCAGCGCCTCCGTGGCCCAGTTGAAGGCCTGCATCAAGGAACTGCAGGAGAAGGGCTTCAACTTGCCCGACTACCCGGAAAACCCCGCCAGCGAGGCCGACAAGGCGCTCAGGATCCGCTACGGCAAGTGTCTGGGTTCCGCCGTCAATCCGGTGCTGCGCGAAGGCAACTCGGACCGCCGCGCGCCGATGGCCGTCAAGAATTACGCCAAGAAGCGTCCGCACTCCATGGGCGAATGGAAGCAGTGGTCCCAGACCCACGTTTCCCACATGGAACACGGTGACTTCTACCACGGCGAAAAGTCGATGACCCTCGACAAGCCGCGCTCGGTGCGCATGGAACTGATCGCCAAGGGCGGCAAGACCACGGTGTTGAAGCCCAAGCTCTCCCTGCTCGCAGGCGAGATCATCGATTCGATGTTCATGAGCAAGAAGGCGCTGTGCGAGTTCTACGAGCAGACTCTGGAAGATTGCCGCGAGGCCGGCATCCTCTACTCGCTGCACGTCAAGGCGACGATGATGAAGGTCTCGCACCCCATCGTCTTCGGCCACTGCGTCAAGATTTACTACAAGGACGCCTTCGAGAAGCACGGCAAGACCTTCGACGAACTGGGCATCAACGTCAATAACGGCATGGTGGACCTCTACGAGAAGATCAAGGCCCTGCCGGAATCCAAGCGCGACGAGATCATCCGCGACCTGCACGCCTGCCAGGAACACCGGCCGCGTCTGGCCATGGTCGATTCGGCCAAGGGCATCACCAAT
The DNA here is from genome assembly GCA_016720065.1 of Betaproteobacteria bacterium. NCBI lineage: Bacteria > Pseudomonadati > Pseudomonadota > Betaproteobacteria > Betaproteobacteria bacterium. The sequence goes on from JADJXY010000002.1 coordinate 28,781, forward strand.
TTCCACTCGCCCAACGACATCATCGTCGACGCCTCCATGCCGGCCATGATCCGCCAGGGCGGCAAGATGTGGGGTGCCGACGGCAAGCAGTACGACAGCAAGTGCGTCATGCCGGAATCGACCTTTGCCCGCATTTACCAGGAGATGATCAACTTCTGCAAATGGCACGGCAACTTCGATCCCAAGACCATGGGCACGGTGCCCAACGTCGGCCTCATGGCCCAGCAGGCCGAGGAATACGGCTCCCACGACAAGACCTTCGAGGTTGCCGAAGACGGCATCGCCAACATCGTCGATATCGACAGTGGTGAAGTGCTGCTTACCCAGAACGTGGAAGCCGGCGACATCTGGCGCATGTGCCAGGTCAAGGACGCGCCGATCCGCGACTGGGTCAAGCTGGCCGTCACCCGCGCCCGCAATTCCAGCACCCCCGCCGTCTTCTGGCTCGATCCCTATCGTCCCCACGAAAATGAGCTGATCAAGAAGGTCGAGACCTACCTCAAGGATTACGACACCACCGGCCTCGACATCAGGATCATGTCCCAGGTGCGCGCCATGCGCTTCACCCTGGAGCGCGTTGCCCGCGGCCTCGACACCATCTCGGTCACCGGCAACATCCTGCGCGACTACCTCACCGACCTCTTCCCCATCATGGAGCTGGGTACCTCGGCCAAGATGCTGTCCATCGTTCCCCTCATGAACGGCGGCGGCATGTACGAGACCGGCGCCGGCGGCTCGGCCCCCAAGCACGTGCAGCAACTGGTGCAGGAGAACCACCTGCGCTGGGATTCCCTGGGCGAATTCCTGGCCCTGGCCGTGTCCCTGGAGGAACTGGGCATCAAGGAAAACAATCCCCGCGCCAAGCTCCTGGCCAAGACCCTGGACGCCGCCACCGGCAAGCTCCTCGACAACAACAAGTCGCCCTCGCCCAAGACCGGCGAACTGGACAACCGCGGTTCCCAGTTCTACCTGGCCATGTACTGGGCCCAGGAGCTGGCGGAGCAGGGCGAGGACAAGGCCCTGGCCGCCCACTTCGCACCCCTGGCCAGCAGCCTGAGCGAGAGCGAAGGGCAGATCATCGCCGAGCTCAAGATGGTGCAGGGCAAGCCGGCGGACATCGGTGGCTACTACCGCGCCGACGCCGAGAAGTGCAAGGCCGTCATGCGGCCCAGCCCGACGCTCAACGCGGTGCTGAAGGCCTTCAGCGCCTGAGCGCCCGTGGGCGCCCTGGCCGCCGTCCATGGCGTGCCCGGGTGCCCCGGCGACTTCGGTCCGGTGGAAGCGAAAACCCGCTTCACCGGGCCCGCTTCTTTGGTGTTAAGTCCAATGGCCTAGGCTGACAGAGGCGCCGGGTTTGCCGCATAATCCCCGCTCGTGCGGGGCGCAGGACAACCCTCTCCCGGCATCGCCCGCAAGGGATACTGACGCAAACCCAGGTCGTCCAAAACAACGCAAATGGAGTGGATATGTCGCACATCAAGGTTCCGCAAGGTGGTCAGAAAATCGTCCCGGGGCAGGCTATCCCGGACAATCCCATCATCCCGTTCATCGAAGGTGACGGCATCGGCATCGACATCACGCCGGTGATGATCAAGGTCATCGACGCCGCCGTCGACAAGGCCTACGGGGGCAAAAAGAAGATTCACTGGATGGAAGTCTACGCCGGCGAAAAATCCACCCGCCTCTACGGTCCCGACGAGTGGCTGCCCAAGGAAACCTTCGATGCCTTGAAGGAATACTCCGTCTCCATCAAGGGCCCCATGACCACCCCGGTGGGCGGCGGCATCCGCTCCCTCAACGTGGCCCTGCGCCAGGAACTGGACCTCTACCAGTGCGTGCGCCCGGTGCAGTACTTCAAGGGCGTGCCGTCCCCGCTCAAGCACCCGGAACTGACCAATATGGTCATCTTCCGCGAGAACACCGAAGACATCTACGCCGGCATCGAGTGGGCCAACGGCTCCGAAGGCGTCAAGAAGGTCATCAAGTTCCTGCAGGACGAAATGGGCGTCAAGAAGATCCGCTTCCCGGAAAGCTCCGGCATCGGCATCAAGCCGATTTCCGTCGAAGGCACTCAGCGCCTGGTGCGCGCAGCCCTCAAGTACGCCGTCGCCAATGACCGCAAATCGGTGACCATCGTGCACAAGGGCAATATCATGAAATTCACGGAAGGCCTCTTCCGTGACGCCGCCTACGAGCTGGCCCAGAAGGAATTCGGCGCCGAGCCCATCGACGGCGGCCCGTGGTGTCATTTCACCAACCCCAATACCGGCCGTGAAATCGTCGTCAAGGACGCCATCGCCGACGCCTTCCTGCAGCAGATACTGCTGCGCCCGGCGGAGTACGACACCATCGTCACCACCAACCTGAACGGCGATTACATCTCCGACGCCCTGGCCGCCCAGGTCGGCGGCATCGGCATCGCGCCGGGGGCCAACATCTCCGACAAGTACGCCTGCTTCGAAGCCACCCACGGCACCGCGCCCAAGTACGCCGGCCTGGACAAGGTGAACCCCGGTTCCCTCATCCTCTCCGCCGAAATGATGCTGCGCCACCTGGGCTGGGTCGAAGCCGCCAACCTGGTCATCAAGTCCATGGAAGCGGCCATCGGCGACAAGCAGGTCACCTACGACTTCGCCCGCCTCATGGAAGGCGCCAACGAGCTGTCCTGTTCCGCCTTCGGCGACGCCATGATCGCCCGCATGTAAGCGTCTCGCGCTTCACGCTCGAAGCCCCCGCCAGTCGGGGGCTTCGTATTTTCGGCCGGACTGACTCCGGGTGCTGTCCGCCGGACGGTGAAGGTTAATAGCCGGCCCATGCCCGATTGGCCTCTACTCGTAGTGCGACCACATGCGAAGGACGCGGACAATGCGCTCCTTGGCAAAGACCTCGTAGACCAAACGGTGCTGAATGTTGATGCGTCGCGAGTAGGTGCCGGCAAGGTCGCCGACGAGCTTTTCATAGGGTGGCGGATTCTGGAACGGATCGGCAGCGAGCACCGCCAACAGATCCAGCGCTTTGTCCTTGAGGCCCGCCAGAGCGAGCTTCTTGGCGTCCTTCTGCGCGTGCTTCGAATAGACGACGTGCCAACTCACCACTCAAGGTCCTGGGTACTCTTGTCGAGAGGCTCGGCCATACCTTCCTTGATTGATTCGCGCATGCCAGGAACAGAGAGCAAATAGAGTGTCTCCTGAATAGCGTCCCAGTCTTCGGTTGAGAGCAGAACCGCACTAGCCCGCTTCCCTGCGATGAGAATAGGCTGATGTGATTCGGCCGCCTGGTCGATGAGGCGATATAGGTTGGCGCGAGCTTCGGTCGCGGTAAGGGCTGCCATGTTCGATCTCCTACAGGCGAAGTCGTAACGGTACGGATTTGCGTACGTCGCGTCAATGCACTAGTCAAGACTGCCAATGTCTTTCCTGGCATCTGGCCAAGCCATTAGTCGAGGCACGCGTTCTCACGGGCGGCGTCCCGCCGAGTGGTGTAAGAGCTGAAGGTGTTGAGTTTGCCGTTGGGGGTCCTGCAGGGCTCCCACGGCGGGCTTACGGCGCTTGCCGTAGCGGGTCCGGTTGAACGAGGGGTAGGCGGCACTGCGTGCGGCATGGTGTGGCACACCTTTGACCGAGCAACTACTCAGCCTGTTTGAACTGAACAATGTTGCCCTCGGGGTCCCAACCGTCAAGGACGATATGGCCGCGAAAGTGCCAGGCTCCAGCCTCGGGCTTGAGGTAGCCGCCTGTAGCCTCGGCTGCGCTGCGAACCTGCGCCAGGCTGTTGACGACGAAGGTAGGCTTGAAGGGCGTTTCTTCTCTTGGTTCCGGCGGCTTCGTGATGGTGATTCCTGCGGCGTACTTCCGTGGGATGGTGTGAATCACTAGCTCGTAGATTTTGTTCCGGAGAAGATCGTGAGACGAGTCCGATTCGATGACTTCAAGGCCCAGCGTCTGCTGGTAGAAGGCAGAGACACGCTTCTTGCTCTTGGCGAAAACAACGAGGCCTTGTTGAGGCATGTTCTGTTCCCTGAGATTGATGGCGGTGGCATAACGAGGCTGTAGAAAAACCCATTTTTCCAACCCCTGCCCCGCATTGGCAGGATTTTTTGCAGGCGGGTGGCGGCCGGTTGGAATCCGGGGTGAAGCGGTGGAAATGCTGATCGCGAGCCAGCCGCGGGGGCCGGAAGGCAGTGCTTGGGAGATTGGGGAGAAGTCACGCGGGCCGTTCATCGGCTGATCCTCATCCGGCGTACCCATGGTGGGCCAGCTTTTCGATGTTGTGGACCACGCAGTAGAGCTTCCACTGTCCATCCACCTTGGCGCGCCCCCGCAGGGTAAAACGATCCATCCGCTTGTTGCCCCGCACGTTGCCGAACACCGGCTCCACGGTGGCGAAACGCCGGCCATAGCGGCGTCGGCCTTCCTCGCTGTCGATGGCCTGCTTCATCCGGTCGGTATGGCTCTCCGTGGCGCCGGGCGCCTTGCCCCGGAAGAAACAGACCTGTCGGACCAGGGTCTTCTCCGGGGTTCTCAGGCATCGCGCCCGCAGTTCGCAGGGCACACAGTCCCGCTGGGCGCCGGTGAACTTGGTGGCCAGGTGGCCGTTGTGGATGCAGTTCGACCCGTTCTGGTAAAGGGCCTTGCCCGCCGGGCAGAGGCAGGTGCCCGCCTCGGGGTCGTAGTCGAAATCGGCCGGCCGGAAGCGCTTGGCTGCTTTCGGCGGCTTGCCCTTGTCGTAGAGCGGATCAGGCTTGGCCCGGTGGCGGCCCTGGTCCTGAAAGCGCTCGTCCCGCTGGCGCATGCCGGCATCGGCGATGAGGGCCGGGACGGCGGCCTCGGCCAAGGCCTTCAGATTGGCCTCGCTGTGATAGCCGGCATCGGCGGTGATGAGCGTCTCCGGCGTACGCAGTGATCGGGTCGCCTCCACCACCGGCAGCAGCAATTCCTGCTCGGAACCGGTGCCGTGGGCCTGAGCATCGACGATGACCTGGGCCTGCGCATCCACCGCCGCCACCCCGGTATAACCCTGGATGACCCCCTTGCTGGTGGCCATCTTGGCGGACTCGTTGTCGGTTTGGTTGGAGAGCCGCACGGCGCCCTTGGCGCCGGTGCGATCCTTGGGGTGGGCAGTGAGCCATTCCCGGTTCTTCTTGGCCTCCGCCTGCAGCCGGGCCAGTTGCCGAGCCTCCCGGTCGGAAGGTCCGCCGTCGCCGCCGGCATCGGCCTCGCGGTGGCGATCCAGCATCTTCTTCGCCGCGGCCTCCATCTTCTCGGCCCGGCGCAGGAAATCCGCCCGGGTGCCGCTCCTCGTCTTGCTCGCGTTGCTGGGGAGCTTCACCCCATCGATGGCGAACATCTCCCGACCGATGAGTCCCTGGCGATCGCAGATGGTCAGCACCTGGGCGAAGAGTTGGGCGGCCAGGTCGCCCAGATTGGCGACGAAGGCGGCCAGGGTGGTGAAATGGGGTTGGGAATCACCGGATAGCGCCATGAACACGACGTTCTCCCGGCAGGCCGCTTCGATCCGACGGGAGCCGACGATGCCCCGGCTGTAGGCGAGCAGCACGACCTTGAGGAGTACCGCTGGGGCATAGGCGCTGGCGCCCTGCTGGTCATTGCGGTAGCGGGCTTCCAGGGCCGAGAGGTCAAGCTCGTGATCCACCAGGTAGTTCAGGGCATGCTCGAAGGTGCCGGGAACGAGTTGCTGGTCGAAATCGACCGGCAACAGTTTCAGCCCCTTATGCACCGGCTTGAATCGCGCCATTCCCGCCTCCACGAAATGCATTCGACATTGTGCGATTTTGCCAGGACTGGCGGCGGTTTGGGGGTTTTTCTACAGCCTCAACGTTTAGTCGATGCCGTATTCGGCCAATATCCTGGGATCATGTCCAATATCCTGGCGGATCGGACATGCGGCAAGCCTTGCGTAAGGCGAAAAACTGGCGTACAACTGTTTGTCCATACAGCTATTGTCTCCCGTGAAACCGGACACCCCTTCCTCTTCCGATCAACCCGCACCGAGGTTACTCGACCAGGTGCGGCGCGCGATTCGCATACGTCATTACAGCATACGCACGGAAGAGGCTTATGTCTATTGGGTGCGTTGGTTCGTGCGTTTCCACGGGTTGCGTCACCCCCGCAGCGTCTCCAGGGGCGGGCGCCGGGCGTGGGGGCACCACGGTCATGGCTCTTGGCCCGCGTTGCGACGCATCGAAGGGAAATTGGGGGTGTGCTCTCCCGCTCACTCCAGCGCCAAACCGCGCACGCGCCTCACCAGGGCCTCGCCGGCTGCGGGAGCCGGCCGGCGCTGGGCTCCTCAGCGGTTGAGTTTCCGCATGCGCTCCGAGGGGGTGATGATGTCGGTGAGGCGGATGCCGAATTTGTCGTTGACCACCACCACCTCACCCTGGGCGATCAGGGTGCCATTCACCAGTACGTCCATGGGTTCGCCGGCCATGGCGTCGAGTTCCACCACCGAGCCGTGGGCGAGTTGCAGCAGGTTCTTGATGGTGATCTTGGTGCGGCCGAGTTCCACCGTGATCTGGACCGGGATGTCCAGGATCATGTCCAGGTCGTTGAGCACCCCGGCGCTACCGCCGGGGTCGCCGAAGGAGGGGAAGATGTTGGCGGGCTGGGCGGCCGCGGCGCTGGGGGCGTCTTCGACCGTCTGCTCCGCCATGGCGGCGGCCCAATCGTCCTCGCTGATCTGGCCGTCGTCTTCCGCGACGGTGTTTTCGCTTGCTTCCATTTCGTCAGCCATGGTTGTCTCCCGGCGCCGCTTCGCCCTGTTGTGCCTCTGCGGAGATGAATCGTTCGATCTTGAGGGCGTACTGCCCGTTCTGCTGGCCGTAGCGGCATTCCATCAGGGGAATGTTGTCCACGTGGGCGACCACCCGGTCGGGGATGTTGATGGGAATCACATCGCCGATCTTGAGCTTAAGGATTTGCCCCAGGCTGATTTCCGCCCGCCCCAGGTGGGCGGCGATTTCCACCTCGGCGCCCTGGAGCTGCTTGCGCAGGGTGGTGATCCAGCGCTTGTCGGTGGAGAGCTGGTCGCTCTGCATGGTGCTGTAGAGCAGGTCGCGGATCGGCTCCAGCATGGAATAGGGAAAGCAGATGTGCATGTCCGCCGTGGCGCCGCCGAATTCCAGGGTGAAGGTGGTTGAAACCACGATTTCCGACGGGGTGGCGATATTGGCGAACTGCGAATTCATTTCCGAGCGGACGTACTCGAACTGGATGTCGCACACCGGCTTCCAGGATTTGCCGTATTCGTTGAACACCACGGTCAGCAGGCCCTGGATGATGCGCTGCTCGGTGGGGGTGAAATCGCGCCCCTCGACACGGGTATGAAAGCGGCCGTCGCCGCCGAACATATTGTCCACCACCAGGAAGACCAGATTGGGGTCGAAGACGAAGAGCGCCGTTCCGCGCAGGGGTTTGGCCACCACCAGGTTGAGGTTGGTGGGGACCACCAGGTTGCGGATGAACTCGCTGTATTTCTGCACGCGGATCGGGCCCACCGAAATTTCCGCATTGCGGTGCATGTAGTTGAACAGGCCGATGCGCAGATAGCGGGCGAAGCGCTCGTTGATGAGCTCCATGGTCGGCATGCGACCGCGGACGATGCGCTCCTGGGTGCCCAGGTTGTAGTTGCGGACGCCGCCACCTTCCTCGCCGCCGGATTCGGGTTCGTCGACCTCCCCGGTGACCCCTTTCAGGAGGGCATCGACCTCGTCCTGGGAGAGAAAGTCGCCGGCCATGGCCCCTACTGGATGATGAAGGAGGTGAACAACACGGACTTGGCCGGCCCTTCTTCGGAGATCTTTTCGCCCTTCTTGTTGCGCTTGGGTGGTTCGAGCACGTCGTTGACCGTTTCCAGCAACTCTGCGGCGAGCTTTTCCTTGCCTTCCCGGCTGATGAGTTCGGAAGCCTTCTTGCCCGAGAGGAGCAGGGTGATGTTGTTGCGAATCTTGGGCATGTGGGCCTTCAGCGCTGCGTCGGCGGCGGGATCCTCGAACTCGACGGAGAGCGCGACCTGGAGGTACTGGTCGCCGGTCTCCGGCACCAGATTGACGGTGAAGGGTTCCAGCGTGGCGAAGATGGGATGGGCCTCCTTCTCCTTCTTCTTGTCCTTTTTCTTGGGCTTGGCGGATTCTTCGGCCACATCCTCTTCGTCGGCGTGTTCATCACCGCCCTTCTTCAGGAGGAAGAAGGCGGCACCCCCACCCCCAAGGACGAGGAGCAGCACCACCGCCACGATGATGATGAGCAGTTTCTTGCTTTTCTTGGGTGCTGCCGCCTGGTCTTCACCTTCGGCGGGCTTTGCGTCTTTGGCCATCTAGCTGTCCCCGTTCTTGAATGTCTCCCCGCGGCGCAGGGCTCAGGCGAAGAGATCCACCATGCCCCTGCCCCGTTGCATCGGAAGGGGAACCGCGCCCCCGCCCGGTGCGTCGCCGGTCGCGGCAAGTATAGCCGCATCATTGCCGAAGCGGGGACTGGCAGGGCTTTCCGGCCAGTTCCCGCTGCGCTCGTGTTGCGCCTGGGCGCCCACGTGGGTCTGGCCCAGATCGATGCCGGCGCCGGCCAGCATTTCCCGCAGCCGGGGCAGGGCGTCGGCGATGGCCTGGCGCACTTCGGCATGGGGCGAGGTGAAGCTCGCGCTCGCCTGGTCGCCGCTCAGGTTGAGGGTGATCTGCAGGGGCCCCAGCTCGGGGGGATTGACATTGATGCGGGCCGTCTGCTCGTCGTGGCGGGCCATCCACACCACCCGGTTGCCCAGATCGTCGCCCCAGCGGGGGTGGGCGACGGGGGTCTCCAGGCCCGTGGCGGTGGGGGTGTCGGGTGTCGCGTGCCGCAAGGGCAGGGTGGCGTTCAGGGCAGCGGCCGCCGGGGGCGTTTCCGCCGGGGCGCCGGCCGCCGCCGCAGGCAGCGCCTCCGGCAAGGAGGCGGCAAGTTTTGCCGCCGGGATGTCGCTGCCGGGGAGGTTCATGCCGGCCACGGGACTGGGCAGGGCCGCGGGGAGGATGCCGCCCGCCGCGGAAGCGGGGTCTTGCTCGGCGCGAGCGGTGGCGCCGCGCTGGGCGCCGGGCTCGATGCCCTGCGCGGTCGGCGGGCCACCGCGCAGGGGAAGGCTGCGGGCGAGGTCCGGGTCGATGGGAAGATCGGCGCGGGCCGGGGGGCGGGGAAGGGCGGCATCCGGGGGCAGCGGCAGCCCCAGGGCGGCCAGGGCCGCGGGATCAGGGCCGGAAAGGGAAGCAGCGGGGTCCAGGGATGCAGTTTCTTCGTCCGCAGTCAGCGGCGCTTCGCCTTTGGCCTCGCCCTGGGCGGCCAGGGCCGGGGGCAGGGGAATGCCCATCTGGGCGAGGAAGAGGGCGGCAAAGCCACCGGTCGCAGGGTCCGCCGCGACGGCGTTGGGACCGGCAGGCAGGGGGGTACCCGGGGCGGGCGGGGTGCTGACGGCGGGAATGGCCATGGACAGTCCTCGGGCGACGAAGAAGATGGCAGCGAATCAGCAAGAGACATGCCAGTTCCGCCGGAGTTGCCGCGACTGGCGCGGTGGATCACGGCCGGCTCAGGCGTCGTCGGGCGTTTGTCCTTCCCGCGCACGGGCGGCGTACTCGTCCTGTTCCTTCTGTTCCTGCCGGTTGTCGCGGTAGCGCTCCCGCGCCTCGTGACGGTCGGAAAGGGTATCGATGGCCTTGAGGCGCTTGTTCTGCTCCTTCCACGCGGCCTGCCCGGCGGCGGTGCCCCGTTCCGAATCGGCCACGGCCCTCGCCTGCTGCCGGATGGCGTCGTCGATGCGGGCCATGAAGTCCTGAAAATTGCGCAGGGCCATCGGCGTGAGCCCGCCGGAAACGGCTTCGCGGTAGCGCTGGGCGTATTCCTCCCGGTACTGCTCCAGGAGCTCAAGGCGGCTGCGGGCGCTCTGCTCGGCGGCGATGAGACGGCCCAGACGACGGGTCGCCTCGTCGGTCCGGGTCTGCATCAGGTCCAGCAGGGGTTGCAGGGTGAAGGGGCGGCTCACGGGGGGGCTGGCGTTCAGAGCAGGGAGCGCAACTGCGCGGCGCTGGCGGCGAAGTCGGCCCGTTCGGCCAGCGGTTGCTGCAGGAAGGCCTCCATGCGCGGATAGAGGGCGATGGCCTGGTCGAGGACCGGGTCCGAGCCGGCCACGTAGGCGCCCACTGAAATCAAATCCCGTGAACGCTGGTAGCGGGCAAAGAGCACCTTGAAGCGGCGGATGAGGTCCAGGTGGCCCGGCTCCACCAGACTGACCAGGGCGCGGCTGATGGATTGCTCGACATCCACCGCCGGGTAGTGGCCCGCGTCGGCCAGGGCGCGGGAGAGGACGACGTGGCCGTCGAGAATGGCGCGGGCCGCGTCGGCGATGGGGTCCTGCTGGTCGTCGCCTTCGGTGAGCACGGTATAGAAAGCGGTGATGGAGCCGCCCCCTTCGGGCCCGTTGCCGGCCCGCTCGACCAGTTGCGGCAGGCGGGCGAAGACCGAGGGCGGGTAGCCCCGGGTGGCGGGCGGTTCGCCGATGGCCAGGGCGATTTCGCGCTGGGCCATGGCGTAGCGGGTGAGGGAATCCATGATGAGCAGGACCTGCTTGCCCTGGTCACGGAAGTGCTCGGCGATGGTCGTGGCGTAGGCCGCGCCCTGCAGGCGCATGAGGGGGCCGGTGTCGGCCGGGGCGGCGACGACCACGGCCCGGGTCATGCCTGCTTCTCCCAGGATCTGGTCGATGAATTCCTTCACCTCGCGGCCCCGCTCGCCGATCAGGCCGACGACGATCACATCGGCCTCGGTGTAGCGGGCCATCATGCCCAGGAGTACGGACTTGCCGACGCCGGAACCGGCGAAGAGGCCCATGCGCTGCCCGCGGCCGACGGTGAGCAGGGCGTTGATGACGCGGATCCCCACGTCCAGGGGCTGGGCGATGGCGGCCCGGGCCATGGGATTGGTGGGCCGGCTTTGCAGGGGGCGCAGTTGCTGGCTGACCAGGGGGCCGCGCCCGTCCAGGGGGCGTCCGACGCCATCCACCACCCGGCCCAGGAGCCCTTCGCCTACCGGCACCTGCTTGGCCCGGTCGATGGCGCGGCGGCGCTGGGGAATGGCGGCACCCACCCGGGGCGGCAGCCCGGGGGTCTCGAAGGCCACCACCTGGGCGCCCGGCGAGAGGCCATAGACGTCGTCGGAAGGCATGAGATAGAGCTTCTCGCCGGCAAAGCCCACCACCTCCGCCTCGACCGGGGTGCCGCCCGAGGGCAGCACGCGGCAGGAACTGCCCAGGGGGAGCTTGAGTCCGGCGGCTTCCATCACCAGACCGTTGATGCGGGTCAGTCGGCCGCTCGGCCACAGAGGCTGTGCCCCGGCGGCGGAATTCTGGCAGTTGGCGAGAAATTGCCGCCAGCGTCCGGCGTGGTCGGGAAGCCCGCTCACCGCTCCTCCCGCCGTTCCTCGGCGGGCGCCGCGCCGACGGCTTCCAGGACCCGCTTCCAGCGCATCTCCAGGCTGGCGTCCACTTCGCTGGTGCCGGCCTTGACGAGGCAGCCGCCAGGCGTGATGTCGCGGTCGTCCAGGATCTGCCAGCCGGAATGGGAAAAGGATTCCCCCAGGTGGGCGCGCAGGCTGGCGCCGTCGTCCGGATGGACGTGGACGACCACGTGGCCGTGGTGCAGGGGCAGGGCGGCAAGGGCCTCGCGCACCACCGGGAGCAGGGCATCCCGGTCCACGGCCAGGGTCTTTCGCAGCACTTGACCCGCCAGTTCCACGGCCAGGGCGAGGACCTCGTCGGCCAGGGTCTGATCGATGTTCCCCAGGGACTGGGAGAAGTTTTCGGCCAGGGCGGCGAAGCGCTCGGCCGCCTCTCTCGCCTCGGCCAGACCCTCGGCGTGACCCGCCTGGTAGCCCTCTTCACGCCCGCCGGCCCGGGCTTCTTCGTGGATGCGCTCGATGTCCTCGGCGGTGGGCAGGGCCACCCCGGCGACGTCTTCCCCCCTGTCCGGGAGGGGCTCCGGCTCCGGCTGCGGCGGCGCCGCGACGGGCTCGGGCGCCTCACCCAGGTCGAAGGCGTCGGCCTGCCAGCGGCGGTAGCTGTCGAGTTGTTCCTTGGGGATATAGGCCGGCATGGAAGACCCGCAGGGGGCTTAGAGCATCTGCTCGCCGCCGGCGCCGCCCAGGACGATCTGGCCCTCGTCGGCAAGGCGGCGGACGGTCTTGAGGATTTCCTTCTGCTCCGCCTCGACCTCGGAAACCCGCACCGGCCCTTTGGATTCCAGATCTTCCCGCAGCATCTCGGCAGCGCGCTGGGACATATTGCGGAAAATCTTCTCGCGCAGGGCTTCGTTGGCGCCCTTGAGAGCCAGGACCAGGGAGTCGGACTGCACCTCGCGCAGGATGATCTGAATCGAGCGGTCGTCGATATCCATCAGGTTCTCGAAGACGAACATTTCGTCGAGAATCTTTTGGGCGAGGTCCGGGTCGTACTCGCGGATGGCGTCGATGACCGAGGTTTCGTTGGCGGTGCCGATGAAGTTGAGGATTTCCGCCACCGTGCGCACCCCGCCCAGGGCGGTCTTCTTCATGGTTGCCGATCCGGCCAGGATGCGCGCCATGGCGTCGTTCAGCTCGCGCAGGGCCGCGGGCTGGATGCCTTCCAGGGTGGCGATGCGCAGCACCACGTCGTTCCTGAGGCGCTCGGTGAAGTGGTTGAGGATTTCGCTGGAATGGTCGTGTTCCAGGTGCACCAGGATGGTGGCGATGATCTGGGGGTGCTCGTTCTTGACCAGATCGGCCACCGTGGCGGCGTCCATCCACTTCAGGCCCTCGATGCCCGAAGTCTCGCCCCCCTGCAGGATGCGGGAAATGAGGTTGGACGCCTTGTCGTCCCCCAAGGCCTTGGTCAGGACCGAGCGGATGTAGTTGTCGGTATCGACGTGTACCGAAGCGTGCTCGACGGCGATGGTGTGGAATTCGTCCAGCACCGCCTCGACCTTGGCCCGGGGAACCGATTTGAGCGCGGCCATGGCGTGCCCCAGCTTCTGGACCTCGCGGGGGCCCAGATGCTTGAGCACTTCGGCGGCGTGGTCTTCGCCCAGGGCGATGAGCAGGGTGGCGCTTTTTTCGACGCCTTCTTCCGCACTAGCCATTGGCACCCATCCAGTCCTTGATGATGTTGGCTACCGCCTTGGGGTCGGCCTGGGCGATGTCGCGGGCCTTCTGCAGCTTGGCGGCGTAGTGGTCGATGGTCACCTTGTCCTCGCCTTCCAGGCCGGCGGCCAGGGGGCTGCCCTCGCCCAGGATTTCGCCGGCCAGCCCCGCCTCGGCGGCGGCTGCGGCGGCGACCTCGGCGGGGGAAGGGAACATGGTCTTCAGGAGCGGCTGCACGATCTTGAAGTAGATGAAGGCCAGGATGGCGGCAATCAGCAGGTACTTGGCCAGCTCCCGGGCCATGGAGACATTTTCCGGATCTTTCCAGATCGGCAGGCCAGCGTCGCTCTTGTCGCTGGCGGTGAAGGGAGCGTTGGCCACCGACAGGGTGTCGCCCCGATCCTTGGAAAAGCCCATGGCTTCGCGGACGAGGTCGTTGATCTGTTTCATTTCCCCTTCCGGCAGGGCCTTGGCGGCGGATTTGCCGTCCTTGCCCGTTTCCAGCCGGTGATTGACCACCACAGCGGCCGAGAGGCGGCGAATGGCCCCCATGTTCTGTTTGGTGTAGCGGACGGTCTTGTCCACCTCGTAATTGACCGTGTTGTTCTTGGTGGTGCTGATGGGCTGGCCGGCTGCGGCCATGGGCGCGCTGATGCCGGCGACCTGCACCTTGCCGGCAAGGTCGCCGGGCTTGGCCGCCTGGCCCGGGGCGGCGCCGGTGGGCGGCGTGGTCAGGGGGGCCGTGGCGGGGACCGGCGGCTGATTGGTGAGGGCGCCAGGGACGCCGCCCGGGGTCTGGTTGACCGCCGCCGATTCGCTGCTCTGCTGGCTGCGGATGGCCGTGTTCTCGGGGGTGTTGTTGGGGCGGTAGCTTTCGGCGGTCTGTTCGCTCTGGGAAAAATCGATGTCGGCTGCCACCTGGACCTTGTAATTGTCCCCGCCCAGGACCGGCTTCAGGATGGCGTCGATGCGGGCGATGACGCTGGCCTCCACCTCGCGCATGTACTTGAGCTGGGCCGGGTCGAGGCCGGCCTCGGTGAGTTTGCTCTTGAGCTGCGAGAGCAGGCTGCCGTTCTGGTCCAGGACGGTGACGTTGGAGATGGGCAATTGCGGCACGCTGGCCGCCACCAGATTGGTGATGCCCACCACCTGGGCCGCATCGAGAACGCGCCCCGGGTAGAGGGTGACCAGGACGGACGCGGTGGGCTTTTGCTCCTCGCGCACGAAGACCGAGGGCTTGGGGATGGCGAGATGGACGCGGGCCGCCTGGACCGAGCCGATGGACATGATGGTGCGGGCCAGCTCGCCTTCCAGCCCGCGCTGATAATTGACCTGTTCGGCAAACTGGCTGATGCCGAATTTCTGCCCCTCCATGAGCTCGAAGCCGACCATGCCGCCGCGGGGCAGTCCCTGGGAGGCGAGCTTGAGGCGCACCTCGTGCACCTTGTCGGAGGGCACGAGAATGGCGCCGCTGTCCGACATGCGATGGGGAATGTTCTGTTGCTCCAGGGCGGCGATGATGGCGCCGCCGTCCTTTTCCGAAAGATTGGAGAAGAGCACCTTGAAGTCGCCGTGCTTGGCCCACAGGGCAGCGCCCACCAGGATGGCGACGATGGCGGCGAGGGCGGCGGCAAACATCATCTTCTGACGACTGTCGAGACGACCGAGGGCCTCGCGCAGGCGGTCCAGCGCTCCGACGGTCGGCGCGGCCCCCGCAGTGGTATCAGTCGTCGCTGCCATCTAAGCCGGTAAAACCCTGAAAAACAGAAGAAGAATCAATCGGGAAGCCCCATTTTGCTAGAAATATTCTATATTAGCCGGGCCGAAATGCCGCCAAACTTTTTGATGCCCCCCGCCGCTCCCGCGATTGCCGATACTGACAGCAAGACTGCCGAACTGCAACGGGCCTTCGACCTGTTCAACCAGGTCTCGGCAGAACTGACCACTGCCTACGGCGCCCTGCAGGACCGCGTCGCCTCCCTGACCGAAGAACTCGCTGTAGCCAATGGCGAACTGCGCCGCCAATACCAGGAGAAGGAAGCCCTGTCGGAGCGCCTGTCGCTGCTCCTCGATGCCCTGCCGGCCGGGGTGGTGGTGCTCGACGGCGGTGCCCGGGTCACCCAGGCCAACCCGGCGGCCCGCGCCCTGTTCGGCGAGGCGGTGCTGGGCAGCCATTGGGGCGACGTCGCCCGCGCCCACCTGGACCCGACCCTGGCGGTGGGCGAATGGCTGGTGGGCGAGCGCCGCGTGAGCCTCGCCGAAAGCGCCCTGGCGGCCAGCGGCGGCAAGATTCTCCTGGTGCACGACGTCACCGCCGCCCACGGCATGAAGACCGAACTCGAACGCCACCAGCGCCTCGCCGCCATGGGCGAGATGGCCGCCTCGCTGGCCCATCAGCTGCGCACCCCCCTGGCCGCCGCCCTGCTCTACAGCGGTAATCTCGGCCAGCCCGGCCTGGCCGATGAAACCCGGGCCCGCTTCGCCGACAAGGCGACGGGCCAATTGCGCCGCCTGGAGCGGCTCATCCAGGACGTGCTGCTCTTCGCCCGGGGCGAAACCCTGGGCCGCGACGTGTTTCCCGTGGCCGAGCTTCTGGCCGACGCCGCGGCCACCGTCGAGCCGCTGCTGCGCGAGCAGGGTGTGGCCTTCACCCTGCGCGACGACAGCGCCGGTGCCGTGCTGGTGGGGGGGCGCAAAGCCCTCTTCGGCGCCCTGGTGAGTCTCCTGGAGAACGCCCAGCAGGCTCTTGCCGGGGGCGGCAAAATTTGCCTCTCCGCCAGCCTGAGCGGCGACGGCCTTGCCCTTTCGGTGGCGGATGACGGGCCCGGGATCGGCGCTGAACTGCGGGACCGCATCTTCGAACCCTTTTTCACCACCCGCGGCCTGGGCACCGGCCTCGGGTTGCCCATCGCCCTGGGGGTCGCCCGGGCCCACGGCGGCAGTATCGAACTTCGCTCCCAGCCCGGGGCGGGGGCCGAATTCATCGTCCACCTCCCCGTCGCGCCGCCGGAGACCGCCAGCCCATGACCGATTCCGCCCTGCCCATCCTGGTGGTCGAAGACGACCCCTGCCTGCGGGAGGCCCTGTGCGACACCCTGGAACTGGCCGGCCGCGCCTTCGTTGCCGCCGATGGCGGCGAGGCTGCCCTGCGGGCCCTGGAAGCCCAGGCCTTTTCCATCGTGGTGAGCGACGTGCGCATGCTGCCCATGGACGGCATCGCGCTGCTCAAGGCGGTGCGGCAGCGCCTGCCCCACCTGCCGGTGGTGCTGATGACCGCCTTCGCCGAAGTGGAAAAGGCCGTGGATGCCATGCGTTCGGGGGCCTGCGACTTCCTGCTCAAGCCCTTCGAACCCGCCGCGCTCCTCGCCGTCATCGACCGCTACCGCTTGCCGGGCAGCGACGGAGAAGCCGGCGTGATCGCGGAGGACGCGGCAAGCCGCGAACTCTTCGGCCTGGCCGGGCGGGTCGCCCTGACCGACGCCACGGTCCTCCTGGACGGTGAGTCCGGCGTCGGCAAGGAGGTCGTCGCCCGCCACATTCATCGCCATTCCGCCCGCCGGACCGGCCCTTTCGTCGCCATCAACTGCGCCGCCATCCCCGAGAGTCTCCTGGAAGCGACCCTCTTCGGCTACGAAAAGGGAGCCTTCACCGGCGCCCAGCAGGCCCAGGCGGGCAAGTTCGAGCAGGCCCAGAAGGGCACCCTGCTCCTCGACGAAGTGACGGAAATGCCCCTCGGCCTCCAGGCCAAGCTCCTGCGTGTGCTGCAGGAGCGGGAAGTGGAGCGGGTGGGGGGCAAGCAGCCCGTGGCCCTGGATATCCGCATCGTCGCCACCACCAACCGCAATCTGGGCGAGGCGGTCGCCAAGGGCATTTTCCGCGAGGATCTTTACTACCGGCTCAACGTCTTTCCGGTCAGCATCCCCGCCCTGCGCCAGCGACCGGCCGACATCGTTCCCCTGGCGCGGCGCTTCGTTGCCGTCCATGGCGCGCGCTTCGGCCGTCCGGCCATGGTCCTGACGAGTGGAGCCGAGGCCGCCCTGCGCGCCTATCCCTGGCCGGGCAACGTGCGGGAACTGGAAAACGTCGTCCAGAGAGCATTGATCCTTGCCCCCGGCACCCGCATCGAAGTCGAGCACCTGGGCCTCGCCGACCTGCCTCCGCTCTCCAGAACGACGACGGGGGAGCCGGAGCGGGCGGACAACATGAAGGATCTGGAGCGCGAGCACATCCTGCGCACCCTGGCCGAAGTGGGGGGCTCGCGCAAACTGGCGGTGGAACGCCTGGGGATATCGGAGCGCACCTTGCGCTACAAGCTGCAGCAGTACCGGGACGAAGGGTTTTTTTCCGAGTGATCTGGCCCGGGCTTTGCTAGCATGAGGGGGTGAGCGGAGGCCGCCGTCGGCCGGGAGCAGGAACCATGGACACCAAGGGAATCGAAGACATGTTGGGCGTGCTGCGGGCCACCGCAGCCCAGGCGGCTGGAAAGCCCGCCGAATCAGCCGCTTCGGCGGGCGGTGCTGATTTTTCCCAGGTGCTCAGGCAGTCCATCGACAAGGTCAATGCCGCCCAGGTCCAGGCCCAGGGGATGGCGGAAAAAATTGCCGGTGGCGATACCTCCCAGAACCTGCACGAAGTCATGATCGCCCTGCAGACCGCCAGCGTTTCCTTCCAGGAGATGGTCCAGGTGCGCAATAAACTGGTGAATGCCTACCAGGACATCATGAACATGCAGGTCTGACGCCCTGCGAGGTTGTGGCGGTTCCAGGCGGGGATTCCTTCCGCCAAGTGGCTATTCCGGCGGACGCGCGCCTTCCAGCATGTCCAGTTCCTTGCGGTATGTCGCTGTCTCGATTTCCAGCAGGCCGAGGACGGTGTGAAAGAGATTGTCGTGGGTGAATCGCTGCTGCAGTTTCTTGGCCAGGGCGGGGACATCCACATCCCGGTTGGATGGGCCAAACCAAAGGATCGCCGGTACGTGAAGCTGGCTGTCGGGGGCGATCGCGCGGGGCAGTCCGTGCAGGTAGATGCCTCGTTCGCCCAGGGATTCGCCGTGATCGCTCACGTAGAAAAGCGCAGTGTCGAACCTTGAGTCGTTGCGCTTGAGCAGCTCGATGACCTGCCCCAGGAAATGGTCCGTGTACAGAATGGCATTGTCGTAGGCGTTGCCGATCTCCTCGGCGCTGCAACGGTTCAGATCCTTGTCGTGGCAAGCCGGACGAAATTTTTCGAATTCGGGCGGGTAGCGTCGATAGTAGGCGGGGCCGTGATTTCCCATTTGGTGGAGGACGATCAGGATGTCTCCCTTGGGGCGTGAATCGATATAGTCCTGCAGGGACGTCAGCATTCCCACGTCGCGACATTCGTCGTCACAGCGCGGATTGTTTTTCGGGGTCCGGTAATCGACGTAGGGAACTCGAAGCGCCACGCCTTTTGAGCTTGAATTGTTGTCCAGCCACAGGACGTTCACGCCGGCTCGCTGGGCGATGTCCAGCAGGTTTTCCTGCTGCAGCGCAAGCTGGGGATCGAATTTCTCCATCCCGAGGGCAGAGAACATGCAGGGCACCGATACCGCGGTGGAAGAGCCGCAGGCCCAGAAGTTCGTGAAGCTCAACCCCTTTTCCTGCCGCAAACGGGGGGTCGTATCCCTTGCGTAGCCATTGATGGAGAGCCGATCGACGCGTGCCGTTTCGCCAACCACCAGGAGGATCAGTTCGCGTCCCGCATCGTTCGCGGCGAGGTGGGAGTCGCTCGCGATGGGCTGTACGGTGTTGGTGTCGGCGGTCCCCGCGAGACCGGCTTTACCGTGGCGGACTGCGGCAACCAGCGGGGCTGCAGGATTGGCATAGGCGCGCAATGCCTTGTGCTCCCGCAGGAAGGAGGCAAAAAAATCGCCGGCGGCGACAAGCGAGAGGCCTGTGATCGCGGTCAGGACGGCGACCAAAGTCAGGCGGTGCAGGATTTCCTTTCGCCATCCGAGCCATTTCAGGGGGATCAGCCAGAGCAGTGTTGCCGGCCCCAGGCCCAGGAAGAGGATGTAAGCGAGCAACTTGGGAGTGACGAGATCCAGGGCCTCGTCCCATTGCGTCTCGGCTGCATTGCGCAACATGTCCCCATTGATCGCTACGCCAAAGCTGTCCATGAAATAGGCGCACACCGCGGCCACAAGGCACAGGAGCGTCAGGATGGGCTTCGCAGCACGGCCGAGCGTGAAAGGGGCGAGCAGAAGGGCGGTGACGGCGATCAGTGATACGGCCAGGGAAGCGATGGCGAGTAGGGTCGTCCCATGGGGCGGAAAGACTGCCACGACGCGCGAGAAGAACGCCGCATTGGCGCAGGCAACCCAAAAGCATGCCACCGCGAGAAGCATGGTGTGGGAAGACATTGCCCGGCGGCACAGGCGGGAAATCATCCTGGAAGCCTCTGTTGGACGAGCCCGACGCTGTATTCGTCGGGGGGGCGTGTGGCGCGAAGGGACGCCGTGGCGGGCTCGTGCCTGCGCGGCAGCGTGACCAAACCCGGTGCCCGCGCGGATGCGCCGGCGGGCTGGTGGCGATGCCCGCCGAGGGGCGATGAGCGGGCATGTGCGGTGTGCCGAAACACCCTGAATCTGTCCAGCCGAGGCCTTGGCGCAAGGGCTTTCACGGCTGGGGGCCGGGCTCCCGGGTCCGGAAACCCTGGCGCTCCAGGCGTGTGACGAAACGCTCCACCAGTGCTCGTTGCGCGCGCGAGAGTTCGACGAACTCGCAGCCCAGACGCACGTGGGCGAGTCCGGATTCCGCCGTGTGGGGGGCAAGGCTGCGCACGACCAGATCAGCCGCGACGACCCCCGCTTCCGGCAATTCGATGCGACAGCGGCCGGTGTGGGTGCCCGGCGGGAGGAGGGGCGCCAGGGATTCGGGCAGGGCGAGGCAGGCGCCTCCCCCGCTGATGTCCAGAATGCGCAGGACTTCGGTCAGGGGGGCCACCTCCGGACGAGGCAATTCAAGCCGACAGGTGAGCGTCGGCGCCAGGGGGGTATCGAGCCGGAAATACTCCCGCCTCTGCAAGCGCAGGAGCGAAGCGGGCAGGGGGGCCGCAAGGGCGGGCTTGCCCTCGTGGTTCACGGCTTCCAGGCGGGAAAGATAAAACTGGACCTTCACCCGATCCTGGCGGGCGGCGACGATCAGTTTTTGGGTGGACAGCGCCTGATCGTTGGCCCCGGCGCTGTTGCCGGGGTCGAGAATCAGGCGGTCGGCGGCGTCGTCCACGGCGAGGACGCTGGAAAGAAAGAAGTGGCCGGCGGCATCGTAGTAGACCGTCACCAGGGCCTTCTGACGCAGCAGGGCGCGCAGGACGAAGAGAATTTCCGTCCTGCGCTGCAGGAGATAGGGGCCGAAGCGGTCGCCGTGCTCCAGTTCCAGGTCGGCGAGCGGCGGGAGGTGCGGGGAATGCGGGGGAGAGGCGGTCAAGATCGGCACGCTCCTGGAGGGCAGAGGAGCGAGTTTACCCCAGCCCGGCCCGCTCACAGCGGCTCGGTCTCGCCCTGTTCCAGGCGGTAGAGCCAGGCCAGCAGTTCGGCGACGGCCCGGTAGAGCTGGGGGGGAATGTGCTGGTCCAGGTCCACCTGCATGAGCAGGGAGACGAGTTCCGGCGACTCATGCACGTAGACGCCGTGCTCCCGGGCGCGGGAAATGATTTCTTCGGCCACCAGGCCCCGTCCCCGGGCGACGACCCGGGGGGCGGCGTCGGTCTGGCGGTAGGCCAGGGCGACCGCCTCGCGCTGGGGATCATTCTCCGGAGGCGGCATGATCGAAGTGCAGCCCGGCAAGGCTCAGGCCGGCGTCGGCCAGGCGGTGGGCGAGAAGATTTCCCTTGCCGCTCAGCAGGGCGGTGGTGGTGGCGTCACCGGCACTCAGGCTCAAATCCACCCCGCCCTGGGCATCGAGACGCAGGGTGGCGTCGATGGCGCCCAGGCGAGGCAGGGTGAGGCGCAGCCGGGTGGTCCAGCGGCGGCTGTCGGCGCCCTCCTCCCCCGGGCGCGACTGCGGCGCATCCTCGATGTCCCACTCCAGGGTCTGGCCCGGCCAGATTTGCCCCTGCCAGGACAGGACCTGGGTGGCCAGGGCGTCGAGCTGTTGCTGCACCAGGGGCGTCAGGGTCGCCGGCAACCCCGGGGCCATGGCCTGCTGCCCCTCGCGCAGGGCGGCGGTGCTTGCCGAGGGCGACTCGGCCGGGGCGGGCGAAGCGGGGACGGAGCTCTCCGCCAGGGCAGCCCTGGCTGTGGCCCCCGCGGCGGGGGCAAGGGAAGGCGCTTCGGCCTGAAGCGCGGTGCCCTCCGTCGCCTGGGCCGGCGGAGGAGGCGCGACCACCGGGGTCGACAGGCGCCCCTGGGGTTCCTCCAGCAGCGCCGCGGTGGGCATCTGCCCGGCGACCCAGCGGGCCTGGTGGGATTCGTAGAACAGGCCGCTCTTGACCACGGCTTCTTGCAGGACCGGGGCCAGTTGGGCGGCGTCGCCCGGCGCTCCGCTCAGGAGGGGGCGGCTGGCGTTGAGGGGGGCAGGAGGCGCCCGGTCTCCGGGGGCACCGATTTCGGACATGAGGGTGCCGATCAGGCGGGCGGCGGGGCTCAGGGTGGTGGCGACCGAATCGCCGGGGGTCTTCGCCGTCTGGGTGCTGCGCTCGGCTACGGCGGCGAGGACGAGGCGATTGCCGCGTTCGACCACCTCCAGTTCCAGGGTGTCGCCAGGCTTGGCCGCGAAGGGCAGGGCGAGGGTGACTTCGCGCTGGGCCACGGCGGCCCGGTAGGTGCCATTGGGAAGGAGGGCCTGGATTTCCGCCAGGATGCGCTGGCCGGGAACCAGGTCGCTGAGGACGTCCTTGAGTTGCTGGGCCGGAATGGCCGGCTGTGGCGCCGCGGGTTGCTCGGGGAGTACGAGCCGCAGCCGGGCGGCGACGTCGGCGGGGATCATCGGGCTGCCGGGTTGCTCAGGGTCTCCAGCAGGCGACCCACGTCAGCCAGCCAGGGGCCGGCGTGTCCGGACAGGGCGGCATGGCGATCCAGGGTGGCAGCCAGGAGCGACTTGGCCTCGGCGCGTTCGGCGGCGTCCAGGGCCGGGGGACTCGTCTGGGCGAAAGCTTCGAAAAGAAGCTGGTGGCGGGAGGACTCCTCGGCCAATGCCTCCCACTGGCCGCCCTGGGCCAGACTCAGGAGCCGCTCCGCGTGCCCGGCGAGCGCCCGGAGGCTGTCCAGGTAGGCGGCCATGGCCAATCAGGGGGCGGTGCCGGCGGCGGGGCCTTCGCTGACCTTGTCGCCGATTTCGACCCAGGCCGAATGGATTTCGCCCAGCAGGCGGGAGACCTCGTCCAGCGCGGCGAGGTCGTTGTGCAGATTGGCGTGCAGGAGGCGCCGCCCCATGTAGTCGTAGAGGGCGCAGAGGTCTTCGGAAAGCTTGCCGCCCCCTTCGAGATTGATGCTCGCCCGCAGGCCGTTCTGGATGATGTCGATGGCCTTGGAGATGGCCATGCCCTTTTTGGGAATGTCGCCGGCTTCCATGCCGTAGCGGGCGCCGGCCAGGGCCTGCCTGGCCCCGTCGAAGAGCATCAGGATGAGCTGGTAGGGGCTCGCCGAGCGGACGGCGGTTTCCAGCCCGACGGTTTCGTAGGCTTTGAGCGGATTGAGCTGGGACGCGAACATGGGGGCTATCTTAACCGATCAGCCGAGGCTGGCCAGTTGTTGCGTCAGGTAGGCGGACTGGGTCTGCAACTGGCTCATGAGTTTGTCCAGGGCCGTGAACTGCTTGGAATAGCGCGCCTCGACAGCATCGACCCGGCGCTGCAACTCCTCGCGCCGCGTCTCCAGGTTGTCGATGAGCGTATCCAGGGACGCCTGGCGGATGGTGATCGTTCCCTCCAGGTCCACCAGGGCTTCGGCGGCGGTCTGGAAGGCCGAACCGAAGGCGGTGACGGTGCTGCTGACGCCGCTCAGGTTGGCCGCCAGGGCTTCGGAGAATTCGTCTTCGTCCAGGAGCAGACTGCCGTCGGATTGCAACGAGATGCCCAGGTCGGCCAGGGTGGGGTAGGCGGTGCTGATGCCGCTGGGGGAGGAAAAGAGCACTTCCCGCAGCTTGTTATTGACCGTGCTGACCGTGCCGTCGCCGGTCAGGACCGAGCCGGACTGGGTCGTGGTGTCGTACTTGGTGAGTTCCTTGGACAGGCTGTTCAGATCGTTCCAGGCGGTGACGAAGGCCTGGATGCGCTCGATCATGCCGGCGTTGTCGTTGCCGATATTCAGTGTCGTGGCGTCGGTCGGTTGCAGCGGGTCGTGGGCCTTCTTGAGGGTGAGGGTCACCCCGGTCATGGCCTCGGACAGGGTATTGGTAGAGGACGTGACCAGAACGCCTTCCACGTAGGCCTCGGCATCCTGGGCGGCGGCTTTCTCGGTGAAGGCGACGCTGGGGCTGATGGGGTCGTAGGTGAGGCCCACCAGACCGCCCGAGCCGGTGAGGCGGATGGTGTTTTCCACGCCGGTCTCGTCGCTGGTGAGCATGAGTTGCTTGCCACCGGCGCCGTTGATGATGGTGGCCGAGATGCCCGCGTCGGCATCGTTGATCGCTGCCCGCAGTTCCTCGATGGTGCTGCCGGTGAAATTGATGGTGACGGGCGAAGTGCCGCTCTTGGCGACAAAGCTGCCGCCGGAGATGTTCCCCAGTTCCAGGGTCAGCGTCCCCGCCGAGACCGAGGGGGCGGTGGCGGAAAGGAGCTTGTTGGCCTGGGCAAGCCGTTCCACGCGCAGCGAGAAGCTGCCCGGGGCGGCATAGCCGGTGGCCGAAGCGGAGGCGTACTCCTCGTCGGCCACGGTGGCGGAAAAGCCCTTGAAGCCGGCCTCGGTGGCGATGTCCTCGGCGGCGCTGGCGAAGGTCTCGACAGCGCTCTGGATACGCCCGATGGCCGAAAGCTGGTTCTTGAAGCTGGTCTGGCGGGTATTGAGCTGGGTGATGGGCACGCTTTCGGCGGCCACCAGTTTGCTCAGGAGGGAACTGAGATCGATCCCGGTTCCCACTCCGAGGGATGAGACGCTGGGCATGGCGCCCTCCTTGCCGCGGGACCGCCGCCGGTCAGGCGGTCTGCTTGATGATGAGTCCCTGAAGCTTGTCCAGGGCCTTGGCCAGTTCGACCACTTCCTTGGACGGCATCTGCCGGATGACTTCCTTGGTTTCCTTGTCGACGACCTTGATGACGCGAATGCCACTATCTTCATCGACCGAGAACTGTACATCGCTGGCGGCGCTTTCGACGAATTTCTTTACCCGCTCCACGGCGTCGCGCACCGTCTTGGCGTCGGGCTCGTCGCGGGCCTCGGACTTCTGGGCATTGACCGCCACCGAGCGCTTATCCACGGCGGCGACGACGGATTCCTGACCGTCGACGCCTTGCACGCGGGCGCTGGCGGCGTCGTGAGGCAGGTTGGCTTCGGTCCGAGCTCCCTGACCAGGCAGGGGCAGCGGAACGACGCCCTGGGCGGTAACCGATGAGATGGCCATGATGTTCCCCTGTGTGTTGCGGCGAATCGGCCCCGGCCTGCGCGGCGGGGGCCGATCCGGTCTTCCTTAGGTCGTTCCCGCCGTGCTTAGCGGAGCAGGCTGAGGACGTTGTTGGGAATCGCGTTGGCCTGGGACACCATCGCCGTGCCGGCCTGCTGCAGAATCTGGTAGCGGGTCAGCGAAGCGGTTTCGGAAGCGAAGTCCGCGTCCATGATCCGGCTGCGGGCAGCGGTCTGGTTCTCACGGGCCGACTCCAGATAGGTGATGGTGCTGTTCAGGCGGGAATTGACGCCACCGATGGTGGAACGCTGGGAGGCCATGGAGTTGATCCAGGCATCGACACTGGACAGAGCCGTCGAGGCGCCGCCGGTGGTGGAGACGTCGGTCCCGGTGATGTCGGTGCTGGTGAAGGTGGCCGACAGGGTATCGGAAGCGTTGGAGCCGACCTGGAAGGTGAAGCTGCCGAAGACGCTGGTGCCGTTGATCTGGGCGGCGCCCTGGACCCGGTTGGCTTCCGCCTGGAGTTGCGAGAATTCGTTGTTGATGAAGCCGCGCTCCGTGTCGCCGATGGCGCCGTTGAGCGACTGGGTGGCCAGTTCGCGCATGCGCTGCAACATTTCGCTGACGCTGGCCAGTGCGCTGTCGGCCGTCTGGGCGTAGGAAATGCCGTCGGAGGCGTTGCGCATGGCGACGGTCAGGCCGCGGGACTGCGCTTCCATCTTGGAGGCAACTGCCAGACCGGCGGCGTCGTCCAGGGAGGAGTTAACCCGCAGGCCGGAAGACAGGCGCTCGATGGCGGTGGAAAGGCCCATCGCATTCTTGTTCAGATGGCGTTGGGAGTTGAGCGAATAAACGTTGGTAAAGACGATTGAGGCAGGCATTTGGATTCTCCTCGGTTCCGGTGACTGAATCTCCGATGGGTCGAAGATGTTGCGGGATTGCTCCCTTGGACCCAATTACGACGCCCTGGAAAGAAACTTTAGGCCCTTCTTCACATTTTTGAGTGCCCCCGCCCGCCGCGTTCCCCGGGGGCGCAGTTGCCCCGCAGTTGTCTCTTTCGCGGGAGTGCTACACTCGCCGCGGATAAAAAAGTGAGGACGAGGACGCGCAATGAGCCAGCAGGACGCCGAGTTGGCCCGGGTCGAGGAGGAGGTGCGCGCCGCCCTGGCCCAGCGCCCCGACCTGGCGGGTCTGTGGGCGGCCCTGGGCCTGGTGCGCATCGACCGGGGCGACTTGGCCGGCGGGGTCGAACATCTGGCCCGGGCGGCTTCCCTGGCGCCGGACGACGGGCGCATCCAGTCCGACTACGGTGCCGCCCTCACCACGGCCGGGCGCGCCGCCGACGCCGAAACCGTGCTGTGCCGTGCCCTTGCTTTGGCTGGCGGGGACGACAATCTGCACTTCAATCTGGCCCGCAGCCTGCATGTGCAGGGCCGGACCGACGAGGCCCTGGTCGCTCTGGAACGGGTGCGGGAGCGGGCCGACGACGTCCTCAAGCTCTCCGGCGATCTCTACAAGGAAAAGGGCGACTGGCAGCGGGCGGCGAGCGACTATTTCGCCGCCCTGCGCCTGCGCCCCGAGCATCCCGCCTACCTCAACGACCTGGGTGTGCTCCTGGAGCTGAACGGTGGTGCCGGTGAGCATCTGGCCCTCTGGCAGCGGCTGACCGCGGAGGGGGATGCCCATCCCGTCGCCTGGTTCTTCCTGGGCAACGCCCTGGCGGCCCAGTCGAGGATGAGCGAGGCCCTGGCGGCCTACGAACGCGCTACGGCCCTGGACCCCGATTTCGCCGAGGCCCTCAACAACCGCGCCCTGGTCCTGGGCAAACTGGGGCGGGAAGACGAAGCGCTGGCCTGCCTCGGGCGGGCCACCGAAATCGATCCCGGCCTGGTGGCGGCCCGCACCAATCTGGGCTGCATCCTCTCCCGCAACAATGCCCTGGCCGAGGCCGAAGCCATGCTGGCCCGGGCGGTGGCCCTCGACCCGAGCTCCACCGACGCCCGGGTCAATTACGGCGCCCTGCTCATGCGCCAACGGCGCTTCCCCGAGGCGGAGGCGCTCTTTCGTACCGTGCTGGCAGAAGTGCCGGGGCACCCCTCGGCGGAACTCAACCTGGGCCTGCTCAAGCTCAACCGGGGCGAGCTGGAGCAGGGCTGGCCCTATTACGAGAGCCGCTGGAAGATGCCCCAGATGGCCGGCAAGCGGCCGGCCCTCGGCTCGCCGGAATGGGACGGCCGTCCCCTCGATGGCCGCACCCTGTTCGTCTTTGCCGAGCAGGGCTTCGGCGACAACCTCCAGTTCGTGCGCTACCTGGACGAAATCCACGCCCGCTTTCCCAGCGCCCGGGTGGTGTTCTACGCCCTGCATCAGTTGGTGGGGCTGCTGGGGACGTGCTACCGCAGCGACTGGTGCCGCGTCGTCCCCTGGGGCGAGCCCATCCCGCCCCACGACGCTCACATCCCCCTGCTGTCGCTGCCCTGGCGCTGCGGCACCGGGGTGGCGACCATTCCGGCCCGGGTGCCCTACCTGGGGGCGGACCCCGCCCGCCTGGCACCCTGGCGCGCACGCTTGCAGGCGGCGCCGGGGCTGCGGGTGGGCCTGGTGTGGTCCACCAGCGAAACCTTCATCTATCGCTCGGCCAAGACGGTGGCTCTGAAGACCCTGGAACCCCTCCTCGCCGTTCCCGGGGTCACTTGGGTCAACCTCCAGTTCGGCAAGGAGGCCGAGGAAATCGCCGCCCTGGGCTGGAGCGGGCGTTTTCTCGACCCCATGCCCGAGGTGCGGGATTTCGCCGACACGGCGGCCCTGGTGGACGGACTCGACCTCGTCATCTCGGTGGATACCGCCGTGGCCCATCTGGCCGGCGCCCTGGCGCGGCCGGTGTGGATGCTCGACCGCTACGACACCGACTGGCGCTGGCTGCCGCCGCGGGAGGACAGCCCCTGGTATCCCACCCTGCTTATCTTCCGCCAGGAAGCCTTTGGCGACTGGACTGCCGTCGTCCAGCGGGCTGCCGCGGCGCTGCACGATCTGGCCTGCCGACCCCAAACCGCCCCCCTTTCACCCTGCAAGGACTCGCCGTGACGCCCATGCCGCCAAAACTCAAACTCAACCTGGGCTGCGGCCAACGCAAGATGGACGGCTATGTAAACGTCGATGCCTCCCCCGTCTGCGCGCCGGATCAGGTGGTCGACCTGGAGAAGACCCCGTGGCCCTGGCCGGACGACGCGGTGGATACCGTCAAGCTCATCCACGTCCTGGAACACCTGGGACAGCAGCCGGCCACCTTCCTCGCCATCCTGCGGGAGCTTTGGCGGGTGTGCTGCGACGGCGCCCTGGTCCATATCGAAGTGCCCCATCCCCGCTCCGACGAATTCCTCGGCGATCCCACCCACGTCCGGCCCGTGACGCCCGATACCCTGGCCCTCTTCAGCCACCGCAACAATGCGGAATACGAACGCATCGGCGCCGCCAACACCCCCCTGGGCCGCTACCTGGGCATCGATTTCGAAATCGTCTCCTCGTCCCTCACCCCGCGGCAGATCTGGCTCGACCGCCTGGCCCGGGGGGAAATCGACGAAGCCGCCCTGCGGGAAGCCGGCGACAGCCGCTGGAACGTCTATTCCAGCATCCAGATCACCCTGGAAGTCATCAAGCCGGCGGGCCGTCGCGTGGCGGCGCCCCAGGACGACATGACCGTGACCGTCCTTGCCGACGCCGCCCAGGCGGCCCTGAACGAAGGGCGCAGCGCGCATGCGGCCAGCCTCCTGGAGCGCCTGTGCGAACTGCGCCCGGATCACCTCGAGGCCCGCTGCCTCCTCGCCTCCTGCCTTCAGTCCCTGGGGCGCCTCCCCGAGGCGAGGGCTCACTACCAGGCCGTCGTCGACCGGGGCGGGCGGGCCTACGAAGTGTTCAATAACCTGGGGGCCGTGAGCCTGGAACTGGGCGACGCCCACGCCGCCTGCCGCCACTTCCGCACCGCCCTGGAGCTCGCGCCGGGGGACCGCCTGGTGCGTACCAACCTGGCCGAGGCCCAGGCCGCCGCCGGGGACGTGCGCGATGCGGTCGATCTCCTCGCCACCCTGGTCGAAGAAAAACCCGATGACGGCACGGTCTACCTCACCCTGATCCAGGTCTTCCTCGACCAGGGCTGGTTCGCCGACGCCGCCAACGCCGTCGCCCTGGCGCGCCGCTTCGGCATCGACACCCCCGATCTGGCCAACCAGGAGGGCATCTGCGCCCGGGAGCGCTTCGACTACGCGACGGCCGTCGCCGCCTTCGAACGCGGGCTGGCCGCCGACCCCGGCAACGCCGCCCTCGCCACCCACCGCGCCAATGCCCTGGCCTGGCTGGGCCGCGACGCGGAAGCCGACGCCGCCTACCGCGCCGTCGTCGCCGGCGCACCGGACTACGCCGAAGGGCGCTTCGCCTACGCCTGCTTCCTCCTGCAGCGGGGCCACACCGACCCCGGCTGGGCCCTCTACGAATCCCGCTGGCAGCGGGGCGGCCCCCAGCGGCTGCGCCCCTCGCCCTCCCGGCTCCCGGCCTGGAAGGGCGAAACCCCCGACCCCGCCGCCGATGACCTCCTGGTCTTCTGCGAACAGGGCTACGGCGACAACCTCCAGTTCGTCCGCCTCCTGCCCCTGATCCGCCCGCGCTTCCGCCGCGTGGCCCTCGTCGCCCGCCCGGCCCTGGCAGCCCTCTTCGCCCGCAACCTGGCCGGCGTCGTCGAAGTCCTGAGCGGCGCCCCCGCCGATGCCGGCTTCCGCTGGCAACTGCCCCTGCTCTCCCTGGCCGGCGTCCTCGGCCTGGACGTGGCGCGCTGGGGCCACGGCCCGGCGCCCTATCTCCTGGCCGACCCGGCCCAATCCGGCCGCTGGCGCGAGCGCCTGCCCGTCGACGGCCGGCGGCGCATCGGCCTGTGCTGGTCCGGCGGCAAGGCGCCCCGCACGCGCCACCGCTTCGACCTGCCCCTGCCGCTGGTGGAGACGCTGCTCGCCGCGACCGACATCGCCTGGGTCAGCCTGCAAAAGGAAGGCGCCGAAGCCTGGCGCCAGGACCAGGGCGCCGCCGGCCGCCTGGCGGACCCCATGGCCGAAGTGAGCGATTTCGATCAGGCCGCGGCCCTCGTCGCCGCGCTGGACGCCGTGGTCACCTGCGACACCGCCATCGCCCACCTGGCCGGCGCCCTGGGCAAGCCGACCCTGCTCCTCTTGTCCAGCGAAGGCGAATGGCGCTGGCTGCAAGCGCGCGCCGACACCCCGTGGTACCCGACCCTGCGCCTGCTGCGCCAGCCCACGCCGGGAGACTGGGCGGGACTGGCGGCGCCGGCGCTGGAGTGGGTGCGGGGGAGGTAGGGGTTGAGGGGCGGGTCGGCCTGAACGGCCATACAGGCGGCGCCGCATGAGGAGCCGTTGTCCGCTTGTCGGTCGTCTTTGGTGCCGGCTTGGCGACGAAGGGCTGCTTCCATCTTCCGTTTAGTTCGGCGCCCGACCCCAAGCCGGACCTTGGCGCGCTCAAGAATCTCAAGGTCCATTTCAGCAATCGCTGAAAGTGGCCTCTGGAATGAAATTAGTGCCTAAGTTTCAGTAAACGTGATAGTTTCAGCAAATGCTGAAAGCGCCCAATACACCGAAAATGGCCAACGCCCGTGCCTGTGAAGCATTGCGCGGCTTGCTTGAGAAGATTCCCCTCCTTCAGGTCGAAGGCATTGAGGCCGAGGCGTTGTCCGGCGATTGGGAGCCGGACTTTATCGTCCGGCTCCTCGTGGATGGGCAGCCGCACCTGCTCATCTGTGAGTACAAGTCGACCGGGCAACCGAGGATTGCCCGGTCCGCAGTACTGGAGTTGCGGAACTGCCTCGCGCACCAAGCCCCCCAGGCGACGCCGGTGTTCATCGCGCCCTACCTTTCACCCGCGGTGAGGCAATTGTGCCAAGAGAAGGGTGTCGGCTTTCTCGACTTGGAGGGAAACGCCCGGATCGTCTTCGGTGGCGTGTTCATAGAGCGCGTGGTGACGGACAAGCCTGTGGTCGAGCGACGCGAACTGAAGTCCTTGTTCCGACCGAAGTCGGCCCATGTATTGCGCACCATGCTCCGCGAACCGGGTCGTGCATGGCGCGTCAGCGAGTTGTCGGAAATTTCCGGGGTCAGCCTCGGCCACGTCAGCAATGTGCGCACAGCCTTGATTGATCGGGAATGGGCACGCATCTCCGAGGGTGGCCTGATCCTCGCGGCACCCGATGCACTCCTGGACGCGTGGCGGGACAGCTATACCGCGCCGTCCGGTGAACGGCTGCGTTTCTACACGCCGCTGCATGGCAGCACATTCGAAGACGCGGCTCGAAGCGCTCTGCGCGCGGACGACTCTCCTGGGCACGCTGCTTTCGCATCGTTTTCGGCGGCGCAGTGGCTTTCGCCGTACGGGCGCAGCGGCACGCACTACTTCTTCGCCGACGAAGAAGGCCTGCGCAAGCTCCAGGCCGCTCTGAAGCTCACGCCTACCCCGAAAGGCGAGAACGTGGTCGTCACCGTGCCGAAGGATTTGGGGCTGCTCGCCGACACCGTTGAACCTGCACCGGGAGCGCTCTGCACGAGTCCGGTTCAAACCTACCTCGATCTCTCCATCGCCGGTGAGCGCGGCGCCGAGGCCGCGGACCACTTGCGGCAGGAACGACTCTCGTGGCCCCAATGAGGCCCTCGAAGGAGCCGCAGTCGGCGGCCGAGTACGACGACCGCACGACCGCGGCCGTAAAGTCGGTGCTGATCGAGATCGGCCAGATTCTTGGCAGCTTCAAGGGCAAGTTCGCCATCATCGGTGGCGCGGTTCCTTGGCTCCTGTTGGCCAACGAGGACATGCCCCACGTCGGTACGCTCGACGTGGACCTGGGGTTGGACGCGGAGGCGCTTGGCGACGGCGAGTACGCCACCTTGATCGGCGCACTCCAAGGTCATGGATACACGCAGCGCGTGGGACTGCGGCGCTTCCAACTGGTTCGCCAGGTCCCCGCGCGGGATGAAGGGGAAGCGATCGATGTCGTGGTCGATTTCCTGATGCCGCGCGATGCGGAGGTCGTCAAGAACGACCCGCCCTTGATCAGCGACTTTGCCGTGCAACGGGCGGACGGCACTGACTTGGCGATGCGCTTCTATCAGCTGGTGGCTGTGGCCGGGTCGATGCCGGAGGGAGGGACGAACCGCGTCGAGATCGCCGTGTGTTCCATCCCAGCTTTTCTGGCGATGAAGGGCCATGCGCTTGCGGGCCGCTACAAGCAGAAGGACGCCTACGACATCTACTACTGCGTGCGGAACTACCCTGACGGTATCGAGGCGTTGGCGCAGGAATGCCGCCTCCTGCTCGGACTTGCCAGCGGCGAACGCGGCTTCCGGCATATTGCCGAGAAGTTCGACACCTTCGAAGGTCACGGTCCTACCTGTGTGCGCCGCTTCGTCGAAGACACGCGAGCATTGGGTGATCGTACGCCCGACCAATGGCAGCAGGATGCTTTCGGGCAGATCGACGCGCTGCTGCGCGCTATGGCATTGCGAGAATGAGCCGAATTGAGTGGCCGAACCGAGAGCCTGTGCAATTCCCTAAGCACCCGTTCGTCATGCCAAAGCTATGGCTGTGCTTTGCGCCTTGATCGCGCACACTTGTGGGCGCCGCTCGGGCTCGCCCGCAGGATTCTCAGGTTCTGAGCGAAAGGCGCTCACCCACACCAACCCGGAACCAGCGCCTCCCGCCATTCCTCCAGGTGGTCCTCCAGCACGCAGTGCCGCCGCACCCAGGCGGCGAGTTCCTGGCCCAGGCGGTGGCGGGTATCCGGGTCGGCGGCCAGGGCGTGGAGGGCCGTGATCCAGGCTTCCGGGGTGTTGGCCACCCGGATCACCGGCGGGGCGTTTTCCCGGTAGGGCAGGATGTCGGTGCAGATGACCGGCCAGCCGAGCCAGCCGTAATCCAGCAGGCGGAGGTTGCTCTTGGCTTCGTTGAAGAGGCTGATCTCCAGGGGGGCGAGGGCGATGTCCAGGTCCAGGGCGGTGAGGCGGGCGGGGTAGTCGGGGAAGGGGACGGCGGGGTGGATTTCCCGCACCCAGGCTTCGCAGCCGGCGGGGGCCATGCCGAAGAAGACCCAGTCGAAGGCCTCGGCAGTGGCGGCGATGACGGGGCGCAGCAGGGCCAGGTCGGCGGCGTGCTGCTGGGCGCCGGCCCAGCCGACCCGCAGGCGCCGGGGAGGCGCCGCTTCCCGGGGCGGGGGCGCCACGCCTTGCCACAGGGCGCGTTCCAGGCGGTTGGGGACGACGCGCACCGACTCCACCAGGGGGCCGTAGAGTTCCGCCAGGGGCGGAGTCGAGACCACCAGGCGCTGGCAGAGGCCGAGGGCTTCGCGCAGGCGCCGGTCGAGCTGGGCGCCGCTGAAGTGGGTGGCGTAGGGGTGTTGCGGGGGCAGGTCGCCGATGCGGTCGTCCAGGCCATAGACCCGGGGCAGGTCCGGGAAATCCCGGGCGCAGCGGGCGATGCCTTCGGCGAGGCGCAGGTCGTCGACGATGAAATTCCAGTAGGTGGCGTCCGGGGCCAGGGTGGCGATTTCCGCCCCGGTCAGGCAGCTCACCTGATTGGAGTGGGGGCGGCCGAAGAGCAGGGTGTGGGCCAGGCCGCTCTGGCGCAGGGCGCGCAGGGGCGAGGCGGCGCGGTAGTCGTGCAGGAGCGTGGTCTGGGAGGCGGCCAGGATGCGGGGCTTGCTGTCGCCGGGGCCGGGGGGCCAGCCGCCCTGCATGTCGGTGGCCGGGGCGGGGGAAGCGGGCGGCGCTGCGGCTGCCGCAACCGCCGGTACAGCGGTTCGAGGCCGGCGGGGGACGGGGTTGAGGGCTTCCAGCCACTCCTGGGCATGGTCTTCCAGCAGGTAGCGGGCGCGTACCCAGGCTTCCAGGCGGCGGCCTTCGGCCCGCAGGGCCTCGCGCTCGGCCAGGCGCTCGCGCACGGCGGCGATCCAGGCTTGCGGGCGATTGGGCACGCGGCACACGGGGGCGTCGTCGCTGCGGTAGGGGAGGATGTCGGAAGCGATGACCGGCCAGCCGAAGATGCCGTACTCCAGGAGGCGCAGGTTGCTCTTGGCTTCGTTGAACAGATTGATTTCCAGGGGCGCCAGGGCCAGGTCGAGGTCCAGGCTGGCGAGTTTGGCCGGGTAGGCGGCGTAGGGCTTCACCGGGGGGTGGAATTCGGCCACGAAACGTTCGCAGCCGGCGGGGATCATGCCGAAGAAGACCCAATCCACTTCCCCCGCCAGGGCTTCGACCAGAGGGACGACCAGGGCCAGGTCTCCCCCGTGCTGCAGGGCACCGGCCCAGCCGACCCGGGGCCGCGGGCTTTTGCGCGGCGGCTTGGGGCGCGCCGCGGCGTCCAGCCACAGGGCTTTTTCCAGGCGGTTGGGGACGATGCGGGTATCCGCCACCTGGGGGCCGTAGAGTTCGGCCAGGGGGGCGGTGCTGACGATGAGCCGGTCGCTGTGGGCCAGGGCCAGGGCCATGCGCTCCGCTACCTTCTCCCGGGGCAGCGAGCGGTGGGCGGCGTTGTAGGCGGGGATGTCGGACACGCGGTCGTCCAGGGAGAAGACGCGGGTGATGTCCGGGTTGAAACGCGCCGCGGCCAGATAGCCGCGCAGGCGAACGTCGTCGATGGTGGCCTGGGCGTAGAGGACGTCAGGGGCGAGGCGGGCCAGTTCTGCCGGCGTCGGCGCCCGTTCCCGCCCCGGCCAGGGTTCGCAGGCGCTGGCGGTCTGGGCCAGCCCCAGGCGGTCCAGGGCGCGCAGGGGGGCGCTCACCCGGTATTCGGCCTGCCCCGAAGGGGCGAGCGGCAGGGCCAGGATGCGCAGGGCGTCGGCCCGGCCCGGGCGCCAGCGGGCGACGAGGTCGGTCTCGGCCAGGGCGCTGCCGTCGGCCAGGGAGAGGTTGCGGTTCCAGGCCGGGTCGGCGGCCAGCCGCGGCAGCCAGCGCTGGACGAAGGGGGCCGGGTCTTCCTGCACGGCGGGGGCGGGGGCGAGGCGGTCCAGGCGGGCCAGGGGCGTCCATAGGGGCGGTTTTCCGGCCGCGGCGAGGCGCAGGGCGGCATCGGCCAGACAGGCGGCAAGGCTGCCGTAGCCAGTATCCAGCCCTCCGGCGGCAGCGAGGGCGGCGCGGGAGAGCAGCAGGGCGCTGGCGTCCAGGGCGCCCACCCGGTGGGGCAGGGCAGCCCGCCCCAGGGCATCGCCCCCTTGCCCGAAGGGGGTTCCCGGCAGGGCGGGGCCGAGGGCGCCGCCCAGGCCCAGGACCAGACCGGCGCCTTCCAGCCTTCCCTGGGCATCGACGATGGCCGGGCCGACCATGCCTGCCCGCCAGCCGTCCAGGGTGGCGACCAGGGTTTGCAGGTGTTCCGGCGTGGCGGGGCGGAGGGCGGCGCTCAGCACCAGGACCAGGTCGTCCGGGCAGGATTGCAGGGCCTCCGCCAGGGCGCGGGGGTCGGGGGGCAGGGGGCCCGCGCAGCGCAGGGCGGGGTAGTCCGTGGCGGCGACGAGGGCCTGGGGGGAGACGCCCAGACCGATCACGGTCACCGCCGGCCAGTCGGCGGGTTGGGGCAGGACCCAATGGCTGCCCGGCAGGGGGCCATCGACCTGGATCAGGCGCTCCGGCGGCAGGCCGAGGAGGGCGGCGGTGCAGGCGCGCCGGACCTCCGCCGGGGGGGTGGCCGTGGCGGGGTCCAGGGTGAACAGCACGTCGGCCACGTGGCCGATGAATGGTTCACCCGCCGTGGCGGCCAACTGGCGCACCAGGGCGTGGGCCAGGCCAGGGGAGGGGGGTGCTCCCGGGGCCAGGGCGGCAAAGAGAGGGGCGGCGACCAGAACGGCGCCCAGGTAGTCTCTGCCGGCCAGCAGTACCGGGTCGAAGTCGGGTTTGAAGCGGGGCAGGTCGTCGGGGCCTACGTCGTCGGCGTAGAGGGCCTGGCACTGGGGGTGGCGGTTCAGGTGGTCGGCCAGGGCGAAGAGGGCGTGGGCTTCCAGCCGGGTTCCCCGGGGCAGGAGCAGGGCCCAGTCGTCGGGGCTGCAGCCGGGCAGGGCCGCCAGCAAGGTGTCGGCCGCCGTGCCGGCGGGAAAGGCGAGGTGACGCGGGTGGCCGGTGTCGGCTTCGCCCCCGACCAGGGCCGCGAGCCAGTGGCCGTAGAACTGCTGCTCCAGGGATTGCAGGGTGGCAGCGAGGGCGGGGTCGGTGGCATCCAGGAGGAGGACGACGCGCGGTCGGCGGGCCCAGGCGTGCTGGCGCCGGGCGAGGTGCTCACCGTCGATGTCCTGAAAGGCGGTCCTGGCCTGCCAGGCCCGGAAGGCGGTCGCCGCCGGAGATGGGGGCGGGGCAGGGGCCAGCGCGACAGGAGCGGGCGGCGCAGCTTGCCAGTCGGCCAGGGAGAGGGGGGGGTGGCCGTCGGCCCGCGCCCCATCGCCCAGGCGGCGCCAGGTTTCCGGCAAGAGTTGCCGCGCCAGGGCGTTGTCGGGATCGAGGCGCAGGGCGGCGCGAATCTGCCGGTAGGCGTCTTGGCTGCCCAGGTGCGTGTGACCGAAGAGACGGGCGTCCAGATCCAGCCCGTGGGCGGCGAGGCGGGCGTGGCATTGGGCGCTTTCCCTCTGGCGTTCGGGGCTGCCCTCCGGGCTGGCGAATTGGAACAGCTTCTCCAGGGGCCAGCGCCCCAGGGCGTCGGCGATGGCTGCGGCGGCTTCGTAGCCTTCCGCCAGGAGCGGGGCGGGGGAAGGCAGTGGCCCGGGCAGGCGCCGGCGCACCCAAGGGCGGGCTTCGCGATGGACTTCGCCCCCATCCAGGAGGCGCAGCCAGCGATCCAGATCGGCGGCATGGGGCAGGGGGCTTTCTGTTGCCACTGCGCGGAGGCATTCGCCTCGGCCGAGGACGGTACACCAGTCGAAGGGGTGGCCGCCGAGCAGGTGCCAACGCGGGTTGTCGCAGGGGCGGTTGCCGGGGGCGTCGTCGAGCCAGGACGTTGGCCGGCCACCGGAATCGACTGCCTGCACGGTGGAGCAGACGGCGGCCAGGGAAGGGTTGGCGGCGAGAAGTTCCAGCCCGGCGGCGATGCGGTGGGGGACGGCCAGGTCGCGGGGGTCGGCCAGGGCGACGTAGGGAGCCGTCGTGGTGCGGACCGCGTGCCAGAGGGCTTCCCCCGCAGCGGCGGAGGCCGACAGGAACTCGCCCCGCAGGGTGCCGGGGTGGCGTTGCGCGTAGTCCTCGACGATCCGCCGGCTGCCGTCCGACGATCCCGCATCCACCACGACGATTTCCTGTACCAGGTGCGTCTGGGCGAGGCAGGCGTCGAGGCAGGCGGCCAGATGCCCCGCCTCGTTGCGGCAGGCGAGGACGACGGTGACCCGGGGCTCAGCCACCGCGAGCGGCCTCCCGGACCGAAGGCATCAGCCGTCCCGGGCCGGGCTGACGCAGACGCGGTTCTTGCCCGTGCGCTTGGCTTCGTACATGGCTTCGTCGGCGCGCTTCAAGACTTCGGCCTGGCTTTCGCCGGGGCCGACCTGGGTGACGCCGGCGCTGAAGGTGATGAGGGTCTTGTGGTGCTCGTGCAGGAAGATCTGGCGGGTGAGTTCCCGCTGCAGCCGGGTCAGGGCGCCGACGGCGTCGTCGATGCCGGTGTCGGGAAGAAGAATGATGAATTCCTCGCCGCCGTAGCGGGCCACCGTGTCCTGGGGGCGCAGGGTGTTGCGGCATACCGTGGCCAGATGGACCAGGGCGCCGTCGCCGGCGTCGTGTCCCAGGCTGTCGTTGAGTTTCTTGAAGTTGTCGATGTCGAGAAGCGCGGCGCAGAGCAGGGTCTCGTGCCGGTCGGCCCGGGCGATTTCCTTGGCGAAGGTCTCTTCCAGCCCGCGGCGGTTGAGGACGCCGGTGAGCTGGTCGTGGCGGACGAGGTCGCTGGTGACTTCCAGTTCCTGCTCCAGTTGGCGAATCTTGGCGTCGGATTCCCGTACCCGCTCCTGGGTGCTGCGCAGTTCGTCCCGGGAGCGCTGGGCGTTGTGCTGCATCGCCCGGGTTTCCTGCATCACCTCGGCGAGGACCGTTTCCAGTTCGGAAATGTCGTTGGCGCTGCTGATCTTTTCGGCGCAGCGCTCTATCCGGTCGTGGTAGTCGGAGGTGGCGTCGGCAAAATCGGCCAACTGGTCAACAAAGCCGGCCAGCATGGCCTTGAGGGCGTCCTTGGCCTCCTGGAGGCTGTGCTTGAGCTGGCTCTGTTTATACACAACCTCCTTCAGGCGGCGCTCGGCGTCGTCCAGGGCGCGCTGGGAGAGGGGCTTGTCGACGATTTCCCGCACGACTTCGAGTTGGCCCGCCAGCCAGCGGTCGTCCATGACCAGTTCGGTCATGTTTTCGATCAGCAGGCGCAGCAGATTGAGCAGGCTTGCCCGCAATTCGGTGCGATCTTCGGCCAGCAGTTCGAGCTTGAAGGCGAAGCGCTTGAGACTGGCCAAGAAATCCTGCAACTCGCGCAGCGTCCGGGCACGGCGGATGTCGGAGGCGAGGGCCCGGGCGGTGTCGGCGAGGCCCGGGGACTCCACCAGTTGAGTGTTGATGGCGGTTTCAAGCGTGAAGGCGAGCAGTTCGCGCATCTCGCCGAGCAGTTCTGCGGTCTTGTCGGCAGGAGCGCTTGGGGAGGCGGGGGACGAGGCGGGGGATGCTTCGCTTTCGGGCACCGTTTCCACGCCGCCCTCGTCTCCTTCGCCGGTGGCCCAACTGCGCACCAGGCCCTTCAGGCGGCTATGCAGGGTCTCGCCGCCGGCCGAGGCGCCCGCCAGGACGCGATCCAGGGACTCCCGCTTCTTGGCCTGGGTCAGCCCGGCGGTGCGTTGCTCCCAAAGGCGCAGAAGGTCGTTGATCAGCTCGCCCCAGGGGAGCTTCTGGCTCTCCGAGAGCGCCGCGAAGTGGGCGACGATCTGGTTCTGGAAGGCGTCCCAGTCCTGGTCCTTGGCCGCGCTATCGAGAGCGCGACCGAGACGCATCTGCTCCGGCGAAACCCGTGGCAGGGCGGCCGCCAGCGCCTTGGCGGCCTTGTCCGGAAAGGCCTCCTTCTCGCGTACGCCGGAAATTTCGTTGTACAGGATGCGGTAATTGTCCGGAGTCGGAGGGATGCGCCGCACAGCCAGGAGGCGCAGGGTTTCCCGGGCCAGTTCGGAAGGGTTGGAAGGGTTCGCCATCGATGATCGGGGGAGATAAGGGGCTCAGGCTATAATGCCGCTCCGACGTCGCCGGCCCCTGTAGCATGAAGGTCGTGCAGTTGCCTTGTAAGCATCAGGCCCTGGTTCGATTCCGGGCAGGGGCACCAATTGAAACTCTCGGTCACGTCCTTCTTCCGGCTCGGGCCGGTCTCCAGGTAAGCCGCTGCGGGCGGTCTTCGGTGGCACTAGGATAAATGAAAAACGGCGCGGTGGCGGGCCTGGCGCTTGGGGCTCGCTGCGAATGATCCCGGGCTGCGGAGCTTTCGCGCCCTTTCACCCGCCCTGGATCATCCCGTAACCCAGTTGTTGCGACAGGAGCGTCGAGGCGTCCCGCATGGCCCCGGCGGCCGGACTGTCCCACTCCACGCTGAATTCTCCTACCGGACCCAGGGACGTGATGGCGGCGACCATGCTGCCCGAATGGTCGAATACCGGGGCGCTGAATCCGTTGATTCCCGGGGTCAGGCTACCCGTGGCCCGCGCGAGCCCGCGTTCGCGGAAGTCCACGAGGTTGCGCTCCAGTTGCCGGCGCAGTGCGGTCAGCGCGATTCGGGATTTCGCGGCGGCTTGACGCAATTCCTCGTCCAGGAAGGCACGCAGGTACGGCGAGCGGTGAAAAGCGGCGAAGGCGCGGCCGGTGGCGGAATTGTGCAGCGGAAGAACGGTGCCCGCCCGCAGGGTGACGGTGATCGGCCCCCCGGCGTCGACGATGCGAACAATCGTTGCCCCCCGGTTGCCCCACACTGCCAGGGCTACGGTCTCCTGCAGCGTCTCGCAAAGCGCGTCGAGGACTGGCCCTGCCAGGCGAACGGGGTCCAGGCGCCCCAGGCCCGCAAGGCCCAGTTCCAGTGCCGTGGGGCCGAGGTCATAGCGCCCACTGCTCGTATCCTGGGCGATGGCTCCGGTGCGCAGAAGACTGACCGCGTAGCCATGGGCCTTCGCGGCAGGCATGCCGACGCTTGCAGCGAGATCCCGCAGCATCATCGGGCGGCCAGCGGCGGCAAGGCTTCTCAGCATCGCGATACCGTGCTCCAGCGACTGGATACCCGCCCGGCGGCGTGGCTGCCTTTCGCTCATTTCAATTCCCTCCGATCGGGCGAGCCAAGGCTGGCCCATGTCCTTGTTCGGGCAATATAATCCACCACAAATCAACACAGGGGGAGAATGTCATGCGAGCAGTCCTGATCGCCAATCCCAAGGGAGGGGCCGGAAAAACCACCTTGGCCACCAACCTTGCGGGCCATTTCGCCAACGAAGGCAAGAAGGTCACGCTTTGTGATCTCGATCGGCAACAGTCGGCACTGCGCTGGATGGCGTTCCGGGATCCATCCGTTGCACCTGTCACCGGATATTTTGCTGGCAACCAGCTCGTCCTCAGCATGCCCAAGGAAGCGGACTGGGTCGTGCTGGACGCTCCGGCGGGCTTGCAGGGCTACAAATTGTCGGACTACCTGCGCGAAGTGGACAAGGTTCTTGTCCCCCTGGTGCCCTCGGTCTTCGATATGGCGGCGACAGAGGATTTCCTCAATTCCATCCGTAACGACATGCGAGGTCGCCGCAACGCCATCGGCATCGTCGCCATGCGCGTCGATCCGCGCACCAAGGCCGCGGCCATGCTCGAAGAGTTTCTCACACACTTCGACATCCCCATCGTCACCTATCTGCGCAACACCCAGAACTACGTCAATGCCGCCGCAGGGGGCTTGACGGTATTCGACCCGCCCCGCTCCCGCAATCGCCGGGAGCTCGAGCAGTGGGATCCGCTCTTGCGCTGGGTGGGGAGATAGGGGATACTGCGCGCCCTTCGACGCAAACGGAGATTCTTTCGGCGTCGGGGTTTACAGGGAAGTCGAGTTCAACCATAATCTCGCCTCTCTGACGGACGCGGGGTGGAGCAGTCTGGCAGCTCGTCGGGCTCATAACCCGAAGGTCGCAGGTTCAAATCCTGCCCCCGCAACCAGCAAGTTCAAAAGCTTGGTGTTGCCAAGCTTTTTTATTTGTGAAACCCGTGTGGGATGGTTAAAAAGAAGTTGGTTGTTGGAGTTGACTGGTAGTTTTAGGTGCTTCATAATTCCGCTTCTTCGCTGGTTGGTGGTTTTTCTGGCGATGTTCTTTAAAAATTTGGACAACCGATAGGTGTGGGTGTCTTGATGCGAAGCGACGCGAGTCGCGAAAAGTATTAAGGCAAATACACCGAGTAATAGGTAGAGAAATCTACCGTCAGTGAATTTGCGAGTTTGTTGGATTGAACTGAAGAGTTTGATCCTGGCTCAGATTGAACGCTGGCGGCATGCCTTACACATGCAAGTCGAACGGCAGCACGGGAGCAATCCTGGTGGCGAGTGGCGAACGGGTGAGTAAAGTATCGGAACGTACCTTTCAGTGGGGGATAACGTAGCGAAAGTTACGCTAATACCGCATATTCTGTGAGCAGGAAAGCAGGGGATCGCAAGACCTTGCGCTGATTGAGCGGCCGATATCAGATTAGCTAGTTGGTGGGGTAAAGGCCTACCAAGGCGACGATCTGTAGCGGGTCTGAGAGGATGATCCGCCACACTGGAACTGAGACACGGTCCAGACTCCTACGGGAGGCAGCAGTGGGGAATTTTGGACAATGGGGGCAACCCTGATCCAGCCATGCCGCGTGAGTGAAGAAGGCCTTCGGGTTGTAAAGCTCTTTCGGCCGGGACGAAATCGCACGGGCTAATACCCTGTGTGGATGACGGTACCGGAATAAGAAGCACCGGCTAACTACGTGCCAGCAGCCGCGGTAATACGTAGGGTGCGAGCGTTAATCGGAATTACTGGGCGTAAAGCGTGCGCAGGCGGTTTGATAAGACAGGCGTGAAATCCCCGGGCTTAACCTGGGAACTGCGCTTGTGACTGTCTCACTAGAGTACGGCAGAGGGGGGTGGAATTCCACGTGTAGCAGTGAAATGCGTAGAGATGTGGAGGAACACCGATGGCGAAGGCAGCCCCCTGGGCCGATACTGACGCTCATGCACGAAAGCGTGGGGAGCAAACAGGATTAGATACCCTGGTAGTCCACGCCCTAAACGATGTCAACTAGGTGTTGGGTGGGTAAAACCATTTAGTACCGGAGCTAACGCGTGAAGTTGACCGCCTGGGGAGTACGGCCGCAAGGTTAAAACTCAAAGGAATTGACGGGGACCCGCACAAGCGGTGGATGATGTGGATTAATTCGATGCAACGCGAAAAACCTTACCTACCCTTGACATGTCCAGGAGCCTGAAGAGATTTGGGTGTGCCCGAAAGGGAGCTGGAACACAGGTGCTGCATGGCTGTCGTCAGCTCGTGTCGTGAGATGTTGGGTTAAGTCCCGCAACGAGCGCAACCCTTGTCGTTAATTGCCATCATTTAGTTGGGCACTTTAACGAGACTGCCGGTGACAAACCGGAGGAAGGTGGGGATGACGTCAAGTCCTCATGGCCCTTATGGGTAGGGCTTCACACGTCATACAATGGTCGGTACAGAGGGTTGCCAAGCCGCGAGGTGGAGCCAATCCCAGAAAGCCGATCGTAGTCCGGATCGGAGGCTGCAACTCGCCTCCGTGAAGTCGGAATCGCTAGTAATCGCGGATCAGCATGTCGCGGTGAATACGTTCCCGGGTCTTGTACACACCGCCCGTCACACCATGGGAGCGGGTTCCGCCAGAAGTAGGTAGCCTAACCGCAAGGGGGGCGCTTACCACGGCGGGGTTCGTGACTGGGGTGAAGTCGTAACAAGGTAGCCGTATCGGAAGGTGCGGCTGGATCACCTCCTTTCTAGAGATAAGCATCCTGGCACCCACAACCTATCGGTTGTTCGAAGAACAGCACACAGACGAGGGTCTGTAGCTCAGTCGGTTAGAGCACCGTCTTGATAAGGCGGGGGTCGTTGGTTCGATTCCAACCAGACCCACCAACTGGCTTTCGCTAACCTGCGCGCTTCGGCGTTGTCGAGAGGCTTGTGTACATGAGTACGCGGCGCCGCTCTCTGGCTTGAATCGCTTGGTTATCGAAACCCAGTGAAACGTCTATCAAGGTTGCGGGGCTTTGAATAAGCAAGTAATGCGCGGCTTAGGCAAAGCACCGGGAGGGGGATTAGCTCAGCTGGGAGAGCACCTGCTTTGCAAGCAGGGGGTCGTCGGTTCGATCCCGTCATCCTCCACCAGAACCTAAAGCTAAGCACAGGCGTTGTGCTTAGCTTTGGCTTCTGGCCAAAAAGCTTAAATGCTGTTTGCTCTTTAACAAAACGGAAGAAGGTTGTATCACTCGTTGCCGACAAGAAGGCGAGTGGTACGTGTGATTGCATCTGATATTGACGCTTACAGCTAGGCGTTGATATCGGCACAAATGAGTTGCCTATGGCCACTCTCGGGAGAGAGTTCAAGGTTATAGGATCAAGCGACTAAGTGCATGTGGTGGATGCCTTGGCGATCACAGGCGACGAAGGACGTGCAAGCCTGCGTTAAGCCCCGGGGAGCTGGCAACGAAGCTTTGATCCGGGGATGTCCGAATGGGGAAACCCACTCCGCAAGGAGTATCCCAACCTGAATCCATAGGGTTGGGAGGCGAACCGGGTGAACTGAAACATCTAAGTAGCCCGAGGAAAAGAAATCAACCGAGATTCCCTAAGTAGTGGCGAGCGAACGGGGAAGAGCCTGCAAGTGATAGCAGCTTTGTTAATGGAACGGAATGGAAAGTCCGGCCGTAGTGGGTGATAGCCCCGTACATGAAAACATCGCTGTGGTACTAAGTTTGCGACAAGTAGGGCGGGGCACGTGAAACCCTGTCTGAACATGGGGGGACCATCCT